>JAEYUG010000001.1 GCA_023432805.1 Bacteroidota bacterium
GTTGAAAGAGCGGTCGGTGGACGTCCTCGACCACCCGAAAGGTCGGTGGACGTCCTCGTCCACCCGAAAGGTCGGTGGACGTCCTCGTCCACCCGAAAGGTCGGTGGACGTCCTCGTCCACCCGAAAGGTCGGTGGACGTCCTCGTCCACCATCGCCCGAATCGTCATGGAAATCGCCCGAATCTTGATGGTACCCGCACACCGAAGTCCATACCATACTCCCCTCACAACAACACGGAGTACCCCATGCCCACCTTCCTGAACCCCCTCGCCGAACTAGACATGCACGTCGAGCACATCCCCCACTGGCAGCAGAATGACGCAGTCTGCTTCATCACATGGCGTCTCGCCGATTCACTGCCGCAGGTTCTGCTTCGCGAATGGAACGAACAACGAGCCGCATGGCTGGCCAGAAACCCGGAACCCTGGACTGCCAAACAGACCACAGAGTATTACACCCTGTTCTCACAACGCATCGACACATGGCTCGATCAGGGCATGGGTTCCCGACTCCTCGCGAAATCGGAATGCGCAACCATCGTTTCGGATACGATGATGTACTTCGATGGGGAGCGGTTTCTGATGCACGCGTATGTGATCATGCCGACACATGTGCATGTGCTGTTTTCTCCGCTTCATGGTCATCGAATGGAGAAGATCGTCCAGGGCTGGAAGAGCGTGTCGGCGCGCCGGCTTGTACGCGAGTGCGGGGTCGGCATGCCGGTGTGGCAGAAACGGTACTGGGATCGCCTGATCAGGAATGACCGGCATTTCGAGGCGTGTGTCGGGTATATACGCGACAACCCGGGGAAGGCGGGGTTGAGGCGGGAGGAGTGTGTTGTCTATGTGCGGGGGAGTGACTGAGGGGGTGTGTGGTGGACGAGGACGTCCACCGACCTTTCGGGTGGACGAGGACGTCCACCGACCTTTCGGGTGGACGAGGACGTCCACCGACCTTTCGGGTGGACGAGGACGTCCACCGACCTTTCAACGACCTTTCAGCGACCTTTCATTTGGTGCGGAGGGAGTCGCGGAGGCGACGGATTTCGGCGTCGATGCGGGCGCGCTCGGCGTCGATCATCTGCTTCGATTGCTCGATCTCCCGCGTGTCCTGCTTCAGTTCGTCAGGCGTCTTCTCGACGTCCCATGTTTCCCCGCCGGCCAGCCGGTACTCGATCGGAATGCTTGCACGCGAGGCTACACGCTCTCCCCCGCGCTTCGCGGCACGGAAATCCGCCCGCCGCACGGCGACAAGCGCCGCACTGTCGAGCACGGCATGACCCGAACTCCGGCGCACCTCTGCGTACACCAGAACCCCGCTGCGATCGATCGCGACAGCAACAATGACCACTCCCTCGAGCCGGCGCCGCACGGCGGCGTCGGGATACTCGATCTCGAGCGGTTCCGCCAGCCGCGCCGGTTCATCAACGGGAACCTGCACGGCATCGAAATCAGACGGTCGCTCCCCCCAGCTCTGCGCTCGCGTCAACGGTGCGCAGAGCACGAACATCCACGCCGCAACAAGCAGCGCGCGCATCGTCAACGCACGGCGGACGATTCGAGTCCCGCCATCGTCACAGCCTGTACCTCGGGGAAGCGCCGCTTGATGATGCGCTCCACACCACCCTTGAGCGTCATGGTCGAAGAGGGACAGGTGCCGCAGGCTCCCGACAATTCGACGACCACCACGTTGTTGCGATACTCGATGAAGTGGATGCGACCGCCGTCCATTTCTATATAGGGCCGGATCTCCCGGCTGATGACCTCTTCGATCTGCTGCTCGATCGTCAATGCTTCGCTCATGTCTTCTCCATGGGTGACTACTGATACCGGCGTGAAATCTACATAACCCCTGCTCGAAATCCGAAGCATCCCGGCGTCCCTGTTTTCCCAAGCCACCGGCAAATCGTAGCTTGCTGTTCATGACACGCTTCGCTCCCTTCACCCTCGCACGCCGTGCCTTCGACTGGCTCCGCGTGCAGGTCCATCCCCGCACCCTCGCGCGCATGCGCACGAGCGACCTGACCATGATCCTCGTCGCCGCAGTGATCGGCGTGGTGACCGGCGGCGTCATCCTCCTCTTCAATGCCGCGACCCAGTTCGCCGCCGATTCCTTCGACGAACTCTTCGAACTTTCACGCACCATGCGCTGGTGGGATTACCTTCTCCTCCCCCTCGTGCCGGCGACCGGCGGACTCCTCGTCGGCATCCTCAACACCCTCGTCTTCAAGCGGAAATCCCAGCACGGCGTCCCCGACGTCATCCGTGCCTCGCGCTTCTCGCGTGGCAGCATCACCACCTCCGCGGGCATCCAGACCCTGCTCACCGCCTCGCTCTCGATCGGCTCCGGCGGTGGTGGCGGTCGCGAGGGTCCCATCGTGCACGTCGGTGCCGCGGCGGGCAGCCTCGTCGCGCGCATCTTCCGCCTCGGTCGCGACCACACCCGCACCCTGCTCACCTGCGGCGCGGCGGCCGGCATCAGCGGCATCTTCAACGCCCCGATGGGCGGCGTCATGTTCGCCCTCGAAATCATCCTCGGCGACTTCCGGCTGCGCACCTTCACCCCCGTGATGGTCGCCTCCGTCTCGGCCACAGCCATCATGCGCACCGTGCGCGGCGACGAATCCCTCATCCACCCCACCCTCGCATTCCAGATATTCCTCCCCGAATATCTTTTGTTCGCACTGCTCGGCGTCGCAGCCGGCTTCCTCTCGGTGTGGTTCATCCGCTCGCTGTCGATCGTCGAACGCGCCTGTACCCGCTTCCTCGTCATGCACCCCGTGCTGCGTCCCGCGGCCGGGGGACTCCTCGCCGGGATCCTTGCCGCCTTCATGCCCGCGCTGCTTGAACAGACCTACCACCCCATCAACACTGCCCTGGATGGGGGATTTGCGTGGTGGATGCTCCTCGGCGTGGCGATCGTCAAGCCGCTGCACACTGCGCTCACCACCGGTTCCGGCGGTACGGGGGGAAGCTTCGCGCCCGCGCTCAAATCGGGGGCAATGCTCGGCTCGCTGTTCGGACTCGGCGCCATGCACGCCTTCCCCACGTTGGTCACGTCGCCCACCGCGTATGCACTCGCGGGCATGGGAGCGGTGCTGGCCGGCACGATGCAGGCGCCGCTGACGGGCATCCTCATGCTGGTGGAGATATCCAACAACTACACGATCATCCTGCCCGGCATGCTGACCGCGATTCTCGCATCGGTGATTGCGCAGCGCGTCGCGCGGCGGTCGGTGTACGGAGGGGCGCTCGAGCGCGACGGACGGCAGGTGGGATCGTTCGCGTACCTGCCGCTGCTGTCGAGCCTGTCGATCGAGCCGATCATCGCGCACGACGCGCCGCGGGTGCATTTGGAAACACCGATGCGCGAGGTGCTGCACGATTTCGAGGAGAGTACCCACGAGGCGGTGCTGGTCATCGACGATCGCGACCGCTATCTCGGCATGATCGCCTTCGAGGATCTGCGCACGGTGATGAGTGACCTATCGATGTTCGACGCGCTGGTCGCGGCCGACATCATGACAACCGATATCACGCCGGTGCGCGTCGATACGACGATGGATGTGGTGCTGCGGCTGCACGACACGCGGGGCTGGTCGGTGCTACCGGTGCTCGACGTCGACGACGAGCGGGCGCTGGGACTCCTGGCCGTCTCCGACGCCCACACCTACTACCGCCGCTCGGTTGCAAGGGAAGTATGAAAGGAGGGTGGACGTCCGCGTCCACTCTTGACGAATGTTCAGTGGGTGCTGGGTGTACGAAGACGTCCACCGACCGTCACCGCAGCACCAGCCGGCGGTGGAGAGACTTCCCCCCTGCCGTGAGCGTCGCGACATACACGCCCGGTGGCAGCGCGCCCGCGTCGAACACACGCTGGTGTGATCCCCCCTCGAGCATCTCCCCATCACTCAGCAGCGCCACCTCGCGACCGAGCAGATCGCGCACCGCCAGCCGCACCCGCATCGACGAAGCGAGCGTGAAGGGAAGCACCGTCTCTCCGCTGAAGGGATTCGGATGGTTCGCGCCGAGCGTGCATGCATCGGGCACTCCTGCACCGTCGACGGAATGGGGAATGCTCACCTGAAAACGTGCCGTCCATCCGACGGGCGTGGCGCCCGCGGTCGGTCCGTCGGACACGCGCTCCTCATCGCCGTCGCTCGCGACGACGTACCACATCAGGTCATACTGCTGGGTGTGCGACCCCGCCAGAGACCAGATGATACCGATCAGCTCGTCATCGTAGATCACCAGCGTGGTGTCGCGTGCGCCATTGTTCGCCGGCCGCCGCGCGCCCACCACCCGATGCGCAAGGTCGGTGAACACGACCGTGTAGCGCACATCGTCGGAACGACGCTCCGTGTCGTCGCGCCGCACGAGGATGTTCGTGTAGGGATCCACCGGCTCGGCCCGATGCCAGCGAAAGGTCGTCGTGCACGAGGCGCATTGGTACTGGACGAACTGCCGCGCATTCTCATGCTGCGGCGACGCAAGCGCAAACCGCGACGGGGGATGCGGCAGCACTTCGAACGCGCCTGAACGTCCCGTGAGCATCGGATCGTCGTCGGTGTAGACCACCAGCCACTGCAGCGTCGCATCGGGCGCGCGTCGCTCCATGGTCGACGACAGCAGCAACGAGGTCGCGCCCGCGATCATGTGCACCCCGCGCGTGAGATCCGTCGCACCGCTCGCGTCGCTGCGGTCGAACTCCCCCGGAAATCGCGCCGTCGCCCGCACGAGCAGCGTGTCGGTGGTCGGGTTCAGGAAACGATCCCGCGGCACGAGCAGCACTTCATAGGGACGCCGCAGATACACCTGCGCACTGTCGGTGGCGAAGGTGATGTCGACGAGGATGTCTGCGGATGCACCGGCCACGAACGCGTACGCGGTGCTTCGCATACCCGCCGCACCCGCCTGCGGAAGCACCTCGATGACGAGTCCCGTATCAGCGCGCGAATGCCGGAGGCAGAGGCGCACCTGTCCGAGGGAGTCGAAGGTTGCGGCGGGAAGCAGCCATGCATCGGCATCCGTACGTGGGAGCTCGACGCCGCCGACCGGGATGCGGCTCCAGCTGAACGCGTCGGGGTCGGCGCTCCACGACCGCGCGCTCGTGTCGGTGTTGGCTGAGTGTGCTGCCGGTGTGTGCAGCAGGACGCTGCTTTCGATACCGGTGGTGTTCCAGTCG
>JAEYUG010000096.1 GCA_023432805.1 Bacteroidota bacterium
CGGCACCTTCGAGCGGTTCGACCGCCCTGATCAGCACGGCGGATCCGTGACCGACCTGGCCGGTAACCACATTGCAGCAGTAGTGCATGCCGTAGGTGAAGTAGACGTACAGACGTCCGGGCGGACCGAACATTACCGCGTTGCGCGCGGTGCGTCCCCGATGACTGTGCGAGGCCTCGTCATCTTCGTGATACGCTTCCGTCTCGACGATGCGGCCGACGATGCGTCCCTCGGCCGTCTCGCGCACGAACAACGCGCCGAGCAGGTCACGTGCGACCTCGGGGGTGGGACGCAGATAAAACGAGAGGGGCAGGACGGGACCGGGCAGCGGACTCTGCATGTCAGCTCCGCACGATCAGCGGGCGGATTCGAGCCAGGCGCGGATGTCGGCGATTTCCTGATCGGAGAGCCGGTCGGTGGCGAAGAACGGCATGTTCTCCGACCCGCTGCGCACGACGCGCGGCAGTTCGTCGAGTTTGCGCTTGAGCATGCGGTATGAGGGACCAACTCCGAGTCCGCCGGTGCCGTGACAAATGCCGCAGGCCTTCGAGAACAACGTCGCACCGCGCTCGGCGTTTCCCCGCTTCGTCATGATGCGAGCGACGGCGGCATCGACCTTCGCACGCGCTGTGTCGGGATCTCCCGGCCATGTGACCGCGGTCCACTGAATGCGCGCGGCTTCGTCCCCGGTTGAAATTGCCTCGAAGAAGGCCATAAGCGCATCGGCCTCGTCCTGTCGCAGAGAGCGACCGTCTGGCAGCACGCGTTCGAGGTATCGCTGTGCACAGGTCGCGCTTCCCGCCGCAGTCGCCGCGAGCGCCTCCCCGGACACGGCGCCATTCCATGTGGCGACACGCCGCGCGGCTCCGACGATCGAATGTCCGGCGAAGATTCGCGTGGGATGTGCGATGCGTTCGTCGCCGTCGGAGTGGCAGTCGGCACACGCAACACCGGTAGATCCGAAATCACGATTGCGGAAAATCTCCTGTCCCGTGCGCGCGAGGGCGGCTTCCGCAGTGGCGTTGCGCGTGCCCCCCTCCTGCCGAGTGTCCGCGTCGCGCCCGCATCCCACCAGCAACGCGAGTGCTGCCGCCAGCAGCATCCCCACGCACGTCAGGACGAGGGATTGTGCGCTGGTCCCGGTCGGGGCAAGGTCGTGGTCAGTCCTCATCATCGTCCTCGATGGGTGTGGAGCGCGGCTCCCACAATTCACCGTCGCAGGGGATGTAGTCTTCGGTGACGTGTTCGTCGAGTTTCTGGCAGAGCACGCTCGATTCGACGAAGTGGCGGCAGGAGCTGCAGAGGGTGTCGCGGCGCACGCGGCGTGTTTCCGCACGGAAGATGCGGTACTGCACCTGGATGGGATGCAGGACGAAGGCATAGAGCGACAGGGCGGTGATGCTGAACCAGAGGGAGTAGTCGAGCCACCGGACGTAGTCGTACGCAATGATGGCCACGAAGATGACCACGGCCGTGCGCACGATGGCCCAGGTGACGATGCTGCCGATCGTGTTGCGGTAAGGGAGACGCGGGGTCGGGTCGGGCATTGTCGGTGCTGGTGTTGTGGCCGATGCGTGTGGGGTTGTGATGACAGGGACGCGAGCGTTGTGGTGGGACGGACGGGGCGTGCGTCCTCCTGGGCCCCGTCGGTGTCATTGCATGACTGGGGCGAATCTCCTACTTTCACAGGTCGGGCCGGAATGGAAAATCCATCACCCGCAGCTCATTTCAAAATGCGATGAAGAACCTGATCTCCCGTGCCTTCGGGCAGAAATGGCAGCCGGTCTGGCGCCACGACGCCCGCCGGCACATCTGGCTGATGAAATTCTCCGGCACCGGTGCGATCGTGCTGGAACTGCGCGACATCGAACGCAAGCAGGCATCCTTCGCCTGTCTCGACGAGGAGACGGGCGCGGTACGCTGGAAGGATCTCTCGCTGGAAGAGCCCTGGTGGGTCGGCATCGACGACATCGACGGCGACATGCTCTTCCTGCACGGCTATCGGAAGCCCGACATGCCGCAGCACCTCGGCATCACGGCGGTCGATCTCGCAACGGGACGCACGCGCTGGCATGAACCGCAGCGCACGTTCCAGTTCGTCTTCGGCGACCGCGTCTATGCCTCACAGCAGGGATTCGAATCCCTGCACCACGTCGCGCTCGACCGCGCCACGGGCGCGCTCGTCGAGGATCTCGGCAGCGATGCCACGGCGCTGCATGGACTGCGGATGCTGCTGAATGCGGAGGATCGCTTCGCGGGATACGCTTATCCCACGGAATTCACCGACCAGCATCCCGACTTCGAACGCTTCCGCATGATCGTTGCGGAAGCCGTGCCCGCCGCGACGGTACGCGGACCCATCGACGTGCTCGTGCGCGATCCCTACCTCATGATCAGCTGGCATGCACAGACGGGCAGCGACGCGCAGGGACGTCCCACACACGACCAGCATTTCGTCGCCTTCGACACGACGACCGGTGGGCGTGTGTTCGCCGATCGCATCAACACCGGTGTACCGATCCCGACCATCGATTCGTTCTTCATCAAGGACGACCGCGTGTACTACATCGCGAGCGGCCGTGTTCTCACCGCCCATTCCCTCACCGCAGCGTGTGCTCCATGACCATCATCAACGACACCCTGCGCATCGAAACGCGCGGCAACAATGACATGATCGATCTGACCGACCGGCTCGCGCGCATCCTCACGCGCCACAAGCTGAAGATCGGCAGCATGCTCGTGTTCGTGCCGGGTTCGACGGCGGGACTCACCACCATCGAGTACGAACTCGGCCTCAAGCAGGATTTCAGTGCGCTGATGGAGCGGCTTGCGCCGCGTGCCGCGCACTATCACCATGAAGAGACGTGGAACGACGGCAATGGTCATTCGCACGTGCGCGCCTCGCTGATCGGTCCCTCGATCACCCTGCCCTTCGACAACGGCACGCTGATGCTCGGGTCGTGGCAGCAGGTGGTGCTGGTGGATTTCGACAACAGGCCGCGCACGAGGAGTCTCGTCGTCCAGTGCAGCGGTCAGTGATTCTCCCTTCCTTCACTTCGTGATCATCGCATGACCCCCTCTCCCTCGCCCCTGCGCGCGCAGGATATCGGCCGCCGCGTGCTCGACATCGAATCCGCATCCCTCGCGCGTGCGCAGGCACGCATCGGCGAGGCTTTCGACGAGGCTGTGGAACTGCTGCTGCAGTGCACGGGCCGTGTCGTGGTCAGCGGCGTGGGCAAGAGCGGGTTGATCGCGCGCAAGATCGTGGCGACGATGAACAGCACCGGCACGCCTGCGATTTTCCTGCATCCCGCCGACGCGGTGCACGGCGACCTCGGCATGGTACGCCGCGAGGATGCGGTGCTGCTGCTCTCCAAGAGCGGGAACACCGAGGAGATCAAGCTGCTGCTGCCCATACTCACACGCATCGGACTGCCCGTGATCGCGCTTGTGGGCAAGGTCGACAGTGCCATCGGACATCACGCCGACATCGTGCTCGATGCAAGCGTGGAGGAAGAGGCATGTCCCCACGACCTTGCGCCCACCGCCTCGACGACAGTGGCGCTCGCACTCGGCGACGCGCTCGCCATCGCGCTGCTCGAAAAGCGCGGCTTCACTCCAGAGGATTTCGCGCTGTACCATCCCGGTGGAAGTCTTGGCAAGCGCCTACTGCTGAGCATCGACGAGATCATGGTCGCAGGCGAGCGCATGCCGTCGGTGCATCGTGCCGTGTCTCTTCGGGATGCGATCCTTGAAATGACGAGCAAGCGTCTCGGCGCAACATGCGTGACCGACGACAACGGCAAGCTCTGCGGCATGATCACCGACGGCGATCTGCGACGCATGCTCGAGCGCGATACCGACATGACGAATCTGCTCGCGTTCGACGTCATGAGTCCCAACCCGAAAACCCTGTATCCCCACGCCCTCGCGAGCATGGCACTCGAGGTCATGGAACAGTTCAAGATCACACAGCTCATCGTCGTCAATGCCGAGCGCGAACCCGTGGGTATCGTGCACATGCACGATCTCGTGCAGCTGGGACTGCGATGAGCTACACTGGTGCGATGCTGCACGACACCCCGCAAACACGGGATTTCCGCGCTGCGCTGCGTGATCGCGTCGTGCTGTTCGATGGTGGGATGGGAACCGAACTCTATCGACGCGGCGTGTTCATCACAACGTGCTTCGACGAACTGAACCTCTCGAATCCAGCGCTCGTCCGCCAGGTGCACGACGACTATCGTGCGGCGGGATGCGATGTTCTTGAGACCAACACCTACGGTGCAAACCGCTTCAAGCTCAAGGCCCACGGACTCGCAGAGCACCTGCACGAAATCAATCTCATGGGCGCGCGGCTCGCCCGGCAGGCCGCCGGCGACGATGTGTTCGTCGCAGGGTCGCTCGGTCCCCTCGGCGTGCAGATCGAGCCTCTCGGTCCCATCTCGCTCGAGGAGGCGAAGGAGTACTTCGCCGAGCAGGTACGTCCCTTGCTCGAAGGGGGCGTCGACCTCTTCGTGCTCGAAACCTTCATCTATCCGAACGAGCTGCTGCAGGCTGTCGCGGCCGTGCGGTCGCTCTGCGACCTGCCGATCGTCGCACAGATGACCATCAACGACGACGGTACCGCCCTGACGGGCGCCGCACCGGAACTGATGGTGCAGGAACTCGAGAGCACGGGCGCCGACGTGATAGGCGTGAACTGCACGGTGGGACCCAACGTCATGCTGTCGTGGATCGAGCGCATACGTCCCCTCACAAGCCTGCCGATTTCGGTAATGCCCAACGCGGGCAAGCCGCGCAATGTCGACGGCCGGAACATCTACCTCACGTCGCCCGAATATCTCGGCACCTACGCCAAACGCTACATCCAGGCGGGTGCGCAGGTAATCGGCGGCTGCTGCGGAACGGGTCCCGAGCACATCCGCCGCATGCGCGACGCGATCACCGTGTACGCCCCGCAGCTGCGCACGACGCACGTCGACGTGCAGCGCGTGGAAGCTCCCGCCGATGTGCGTGTGACGCCCCGCGAAGAGAAATCGCGCCTCGCCTGCCGGCTCGTGCAGGGCCATTTCGCGACATTCGTCGAACTCATTGCACCCCGCGGCATCAGCGCCACGCTCGAACTGGAGAAGGCCCGCGCCCTGCACCGGCATGGGGTGGATGTGATCAACATTCCCGACGGTCCCCGAGCCAGCGCGCGCATGAGCGCCATCGCGCTGGCCGTCCAGATCCAGCGCGATGTCGGCATCGAAACCGTGCTGCATTACGCCTGCCGCGACCGCAACGTGATCGGTATCCAGAGCGACGTGCTCGGTGCACACGCCCTCGGTGTACGCAACATCCTCGCCGTGACCGGCGATCCGCCGAAGCTCGGCAACTATCCCGACGCCACCGCCGTGTTCGATGTCGACGCAATCGGTCTCGTGAACATCCTCAACCGTCTTAACCACGGACTCGACATCGCGGGCAACGCCATCGGTGCCGCGGCATCGCTGTACATCGGCGTGGGCGTCAATCCCGGTGCGGTTAATCTCGATCAGGAACTGCGACGTCTCGACTGGAAGGTGGAGGCCGGTGCGGAATTCATGATCACGCAGCCGGTCTTCGATCTGGGCGTCTTCGAGACCTTCCTGCG
Source organism: Bacteroidota bacterium (assembly GCA_023432805.1). Lineage (GTDB taxonomy): Bacteria > Bacteroidota > Ignavibacteria > SZUA-365 > SZUA-365 > JAEYUG01. Next base: position 5,639 of record JAEYUG010000096.1, read on the forward strand.
CCGCACCGAGCACATCGGAATCCCCCTCATCGCGGGCCTCTGGCCGCTGGCCTCACTGCGCAATGCCGAGTTCATGAACAACGAGGTGCCCGGCTGTGTCGTGCCCGACGAGGTGATGGAGCGCATGCGCCAGCATCAGGACAACCGCGAGGCGGGGCGTGCCGAGGGTGTGGCCATCGCGCGCGAGACACTTGCGCAGATGATGCCGCACATCGCAGGGGTGCAGGTTTCGGCCCCCTTCGGCCGGGTCGAAACCGTGATCGACATTCTCGAATCGATTCCACTGCACCGGTGAGGCACGACCCGTGCGGGCGCAGGCCGCTTCCCCCCGGTACTGCGCGCTGACCCATCCTCCCATTCCCCACGACCCTCCGCATGATCCCCCATCCCCCACGCGACCTTGTGCAAGACATGCTCCGCGTCTGCGCGCGCCTCTCCGCACTCGGCTTCACGCCGGCGACGGATGGCAATGTGAGCGCACGGATTTCGGATACGCACATCCTCTGTACCCCGACGGCGCTGGCGAAGGGCGAGGTGCGGGCGGACGATCTGGTGGTCGTGGCGATGGATGGCACGCATGCCGCGGGCTCGCGGCGCGCTTCGACCGAAGTCCGCATGCACCTCGAATACTATCGGCAACGCATGGACGTGCGCGCCGTGGTGCACGCGCATCCCGTGCACGCGACCGCGTGGGCAACAGCGGGACGCGCACTCGACGCCTGCGTGTTTCCGGAGGTCATCGTCTCGCTCGGCACGGTACCGCTGGCGGCGTACGCAACACCCTCGACCGAAGACGTGCCGCTCTCGATCGCGCCCTTCACCGCCACGCACGACGCGGTGCTGCTGGCCAATCACGGCGTGGTGACTGCAGGTGCGTCGCTCGCAACCGCGCTGCACCGCATGGAGAAGGTCGAACACACCGCGCACGTACTCTGGCTGGCCGAGACGCTCGGCGGACCCCGTGTGCTCTCGCGCGAGCAGGTGCAGCGATTGCTGGATGTCGCTCCTGCCAGCTATGGGGTGGATGCGTCCTCGCGTCCCGCCTGCAACACGAACCTCGCGTCCTCCGCTCCCAGTGCACCCTCGTCGGAAGCCTCCGCCGACGGACATGCCGGGCGTGACGCAAGTCCTGTACTTTCAGGGATCTCCGAACTCGTGTCTCACACATTGCGTGAGCTGGGCTTTACAAAGGATTGACGGCTCCGTATATTACGGCATGCCTGCATTCGGATACCGTGAACAGACGGAGCTGCCGCGCTTTCTGCGCTTCCTGCGCAACAGGAAACTCGCGGTGCTTGTCGGCGCGGTGCTGGTGACGTTCATTCTCACGACGTTCAGCAACAAGGGACTCTTGCGGCGCGTGATGCTCGAACGGGATCTCGACGAGCAGCGCACGAAAATCGTTCAGCTGCGTGTCGACATCAAGGAACTGCGCGCCATGCGCAACAGCCTGGCGGGCGACGAGTTCATGATCGAACGTGTCGCACGCGAAACGCACGGCATGATCAAGCCCGGTGAAGTCGTGTACCGCATCCGTCCCGCCAAGTCGCAGCAGAGTCCCTCAAGGTAGACCAGACCGGTCGGTGGACGTCTTCGTCCACCCTGCAACCACCCGACATCCGTCAAGAGTGGACGAGGACGTCCACCCTCCTTTCGAGTGGACGAGGACGTCCACCCTCCTTTCGACACATTACTCGTCCGCGTTGCGCGCAGCCTGTTCTGCCATGCGCATGAAGACCTGCTGGCTTGACAGTCCCCCCTTCTCCCCTTCCACAAACGGACGACGGTAGCTGCCGTCGGGCATCAGTTCCCAACCGTTGCGCGTGTCCGCTGCAATGACCGGGAGGATCTCGTCGAGAATGCGCCGGCGTGCGGCTTCGTCGTCGATGCGGATCATCAGCTCCACACGCCGGTTCAGATTGCGCGGCATCCAGTCCGCACTCGAGATGAAGATGTCCGAGTCGTCTCCGGATCCGAACACGAACACGCGGCTGTGTTCGAGAAAACGCCCGACCACGCTGCGCACGCGGATGGTATCGCTGAGTCCCGGAATGCCCGGCCGCAGACAGCAGATCCCGCGCACGTGCAGGTCGATCTGCACCCCCGCCTGCGAGGCGCGGTAGAGCGCGCGGATGATCTGTGCATCCACGAGGGCGTTGAGCTTGGCGATGATGCGACCGGGACGCTCGGCGGTGTGCCGTTCGGCCTCGCGCGCAATGAGCGCGAGCAGCTTCTGCCGCATCGAGACCGGTGCGATGATGATGCTGTGCCATGCGGCCTGATGACTGTAGCCGGTCAGGTAGTTGAAGAGCGCGGTGGATTCATACCCGATCTCCTCGCGGCAGGTCATGAGCCCGAAATCCGTATAGAGACGCGCCGTCGTCTCGTTGTAGTTGCCCGTGCCCACGTGCACGTAGGTGCGCAGGGATTTCTTCTCGCGTCGCACGACGAGCGAGAGCTTGCAGTGCGTCTTCAGCCCGAGAATGCCGTACACCACATGCACACCCGCCTGCTCGAGCGCGCGTGCCCAGATGATGTTGTTCTCCTCGTCGAAACGCGCCTTCAGTTCCACGAAGGCCGTTACCTGCTTGCCGTTTTCCGCCGCACGTGCGAGTGCGGAAATGATCGCCGAGTCGCCGTTGACGCGGTAGAGCGTCTGCTTGATCGCGAGCACGTCGGGATCGTCGGCGGCGCTCTCGATGAACTCGACCACCGACGAGAACGCATCGTAGGGATGGTGCAGGAAGATGTCGCCCGCGCGGATTGCATCGAAGATGTGCTGACCTCCACGCAACCGTCCCGTGATACGCGGCAGGAAGATCTTGTCCTTCAGCGATCGCCTGTCGATGCGGGTCAGTTCCATCAGGTCGGCCAGGTTCAAGGGACCGTCCACCATGTACAGATCACGCGGCTGGATCCGCATGGCCTTCATGAGCAGCTTCCGCAGGGATCTCGGCATGTGGCGATCGAGTTCGACGCGCACGACGGCACCCCAGCGGCGGCGGCGCACCTGTTCCTCCATTGTCTTGAGCAGATCCGATGCTTCATCGTCGACGATTTCCAGATCGGCATTGCGCGTGACGCGGAATCGGTACCACTCGCGCACCTGCAGACCGGGAAACAGGCTGTCGGCATTGGCCGCGATGATCTCGCCGAGCAGCGCGAAGTGCCGGCCCTTCTTGTAGGTCGGCAGCGGGACGAGCCGCGCCAGCACGGGCGGCACCTGCACGACCGCGACGCGGTCTTCGTCCATCACCTCGTCATGGATCACCAGCAGCAGATTCAGCGACCGGTTGAGCAGATGCGGGAACGGATGACCGGGATCGATCGCCAGGGGTGTGAGCACGGGAAACACATCCTTGAGAAAGTACCGCTCACACCAGCTGCGCGCCTCATCGGTCAAGTCGTTGTAGCCGTGCACACAGATCCCCGCATCCTCGAGCGCAGGCAGCAGCGAGCCCAGCCAGGTCGTCGACATCATGCTGTACATCGCACCCACCGTCTCCTGGATGCGGTCGAGCACATCTTCGGGCGTCATGCCATCAGGCGGCAGGTCGGACACGCCGAGGTCGAGCTGCTGGCGCAGCCCGGCCACGCGGATCATGAAGAACTCGTCGAGATTCGACGATGCGATGGCGATGAACTTGAGCCGTTCGAGCAGCGGCACATCCGGATCAAGCGCTTCGTTGAGAACCCGCTGGTTGAATGCAAGCCAGCTCAGCTCGCGGTTGATGTAGAGGGAGGGATGGTACAGATCGGCCACGGGCGACAGGTCCGACGCGCGCGTCCCGTCGGAAGCCTCCGCCGCCGCCGATTCTGCGGGCAGGGACACTTCACCCGGGAGCACGAGTCCCGACGCTTCATCCTGTGCCCGGGCATAGAGATGGTGGATGCTGCTCTGCTGTGCGCTGTGCTTCTTGTCGTTCATGCTCGAAATCTACATCGCGATCGTGAGAATCGTGTGAGCGTCGCAGGGGGGAGCGTCGCAGGCGGCTTCCACATTGGAAATGCGGCGTGCATTCGGTAATCTTGTATAATTTGTCGATTCCACCAATCCCATTCCCCATGCTCGTCCAGCAATGTACCATCCAGGAGCCCGTGTCGTATTCCGGCACCGGTCTCCATACAGGCGCGAAGTGCACCATCACCTTCAAGCCGGCACCTGAACACTACGGTATTCGTTTCGTACGGACCGATCTCGGTGGGAATCCTGAAATTCCCGCACTGGTCGACTATGTGGTCGACGTCTCGCGCGGCACCACGCTCGGGCATGGCGACATCAAGGTCTACACGGTTGAACACGTGCTGGCGGCGGTGGCGGGCCTGCAGATCGACAATCTCGTCATCGAGATCGACGGCATCGAGCCGCCGGTGGGCGATGGCAGCGCGATGCCCTTCGTGCACGTGCTCGAGAAGGCCGGCATCGTCAGGCAGGATGCGCCGAAGGATTATCTGATCATCGACCGGACGATCCAGTTCAGCAATCCCGACAAGGAGATCGACATCGTGGCCCTGCCGCTCGACGATTTCCGCATGACGGTGATGGTCGACTACAAGAATCCCGCCCTCGGGTCGCAGCATACGGGACTCTTCAACCTCGAGCAGGAATTCGTCAAGGAATTCGCACCGAGCCGCACCTTCTGCTTTCTGACCGAGGTGGAGGCGCTGCATGACATGGGCCTGATCAAGGGCGGCAGTCTCGACAGCGCCGTGGTGATCGTCGACCGCGATGTCTCGCCGGAGGACCTCACGCTGCTCGGCCAGAAGCTGAAGCTGCCCGAGACGATGCATCTGAACGATCACGGCTTTCTCAATGACATCACGCTGCGCTATCGCAACGAACCGGCGCGGCACAAGCTGCTGGACCTGCTCGGAGATCTCTCGCTGGTCGGCGTGCCGATCAAGGCACAGATTCTCGCCGCGCGTCCCGGACACGCGAGCAACGTCGAATTCGCACGCATGATCCGCAAGCTCTACCTCGAGAAGCGGTTGATGAAGAAGTATCAGGTCGAGAAGAAGGAAGGGACGGTCTTCGACATCCACGCCATCAGCGACATCCTCCCGCATCGCTACCCCTTCCTGCTCGTCGACCGCATCATGAATCTCGAGATCGACAAGAAAATCGTCGGGCTCAAGAACGTGACGATGAACGAACCGTTCTTTCAGGGACATTTCCCCGGGCAGCCGGTCATGCCGGGTGTGTTGATCATCGAGGCGATGGCACAATGCGGTGGCATTCTCATGCTGAACAGCATCGAGAACTTGAAGGAAACGCTCGCCTATTTTTCGACGATCGACAAGGCGAAGTTCCGTCGTCCCGTCGTGCCGGGCGACCAGCTCATCATGGAGGTCGAGCAGATCAGCAAGCGGCGCAACATCATTCAGATTCGCGGACGCGCATTTGTCGACGGACAGCTCGTCGCGGAGGCAGAGATGATGGCAGCCGTCGTACCCCGCAACGGCGCCTCCACATCCTGATCGCGGTCAGGGATTCTGATCGCGCATCGGGCCCGTGCACGCACCGATCTGCCGGTACGTGCACGGCCTTCACCACCAACACACGAACCTCATGGCAACCATCCATCCCACCGCCCTCGTCGATCCTGAAGCCCGGCTTGCCGATTCGGTGACCGTCGGTCCCTTTGCCGTCATCCATGCCGACGTACGCATCGGCGCACAAACATCGATCGGCTCGCACTGCCTGATCGACAACGGTGCCCGTATCGGCGAGCGCGTCAGGATCCATCACGGAGCAGTTGTCGCCACCCCGCCGCAGGACCTCAAGTACGCCGGCGAACCTACCGAATTCTTCATCGGCGACGACACGGAAATCCGCGAATACTGTACACTCAATCGTGGGACGACGCATTCACGCATGTCGTCGGTGGGTCGCAACTGCCTGCTGATGGCCTACGTGCACGTGGCGCATGACTGCGTGGTCGGCAACAACGTCATCCTCGCCAATTCTGTGAACATGGGCGGACACACGATCATCGGCGATTTCGCGATCATCGGTGGAATCACCGGCATCCACCAGTTCTCGCACATCGGTGCGCACTGCATGATCGCCGCGGGCATCAAGATCGCGAAGGATGTGCCCCCCTACGCCCTGATCGGCGGCTCACCGGGCATGTTCGAGGGCATCAACCGCATCGGCCTTCGGCGTCGAGGCTTTTCGCCCGAAACGCTCGACCTGATCACGCAGTCGTACAAGGCCATCTACCACAGCGGCATGAATGTCTCGCAGGCCGTCGAGTACATCCGTGCGAACATCGAACTCGTGCCCGAGGTCGTGAGCATCCTCGACTTCATCGCATCGAGTACGCGCGGTATCGTCCGCAAGGTCGGGTGACGCGATGAACGAACTCGCCATCGGCGTCATCGGCGTCGGTCATCTCGGCTCGCTGCATGCCAAAATGCTCGCCGACGCGCGCGATGCCCGCCTCGTCGCCGTCTACGACGCGAACACAGACAAGGGCGCGGCCGTCGCGAACGCGCAGGGATGCAGCCTCGCCCCGAGTGTGGAGGGATTGCTGGATGTGGTCGACGCCGTCAGCATCGCGGTCCCAACGAGTCTCCACTTCGACATTGCTGCGGAAGCCATCCGACGCGGCAAGCATGTGTTTCTCGAAAAACCGATCACCCGCACCGTCGACGAGGCACGCGCACTCAACGCCCTCGCCCGCGAGCACGGCGTCATGATCCAGGTGGGACACATCGAGCGCTTCAATCCCGCCATCGTGGCACTCGACCGCTACAACATCGCCCCCGTGTTCGTCGAATCGCACCGGCTCGCGCAGTTCAATCCCCGCGGCACCGACGTGGCCGTGGTGCTCGACCTGATGATCCACGACATCGACATCATCCTCTCCCTTGTCGGCAGCGAAGTCGTGAAGATCGACGCCAATGGCACCGCCGTCGTTTCAGAAACCGCCGACATCGCCAATGCGCGCCTGCAGTTCCGCAACGGCGCAGTGGCGAACATCACCGCGAGCCGCATCAGTCAGAACCGCATGCGGAAAATGCGGCTGTTCCAGAAAAACGCCTACATCTCGATCGATTTTCTGCAGGGCACGAGCGAAGTCTTCCGCATCATCGACACCGGCAGCGAAGACGTCGAGCCGACCTCCATGCTCGGCAGCATCGACCAGGGTGCCGTCAAGCGCACCATCATCCACGAGCAGCCCCCCGTGCCGCAGGACCACAATCCCCTGCGCCACGAACTGCAGCTGTTCGTCGACGCCGTGCGCACCGGCACGAAGCCCGTCGTCGACGGCACGGCCGGCCAGCACGCGCTTGAGGTGGCCGAACAAATCATGACCCTGATCTCGTAGCGGCATGCACACCGTCGAGGCACCGGCCAAGATCAATCTCGGGCTCGAGGTGCTGGCACGTCGCGCGGACGGTTACCACAACATCAACACCATCTTCCATCGTGTCGGCCTCGCCGACACCGTGTCCATGTCGCGTCGCGAGCAGGGAGTGACGCTCGCCTGCAACACGCCCGACATCCCCACCGACGCACGCAATCTCTGTGTGCGCGCCGCACACACCCTCTTCGCACATGCCGGATTCGACGGCGGCGTGCACATCGACCTCTTCAAACGCATCCCCGACGGTGCGGGACTCGGAGGCGGCAGCAGCAACGCCGCCGCCGTTCTGCGCACGCTGCCGGCACTGCTCGATCTCGACGTGACGGAGGATGCACTGCACGCGATCGCGACCTCCATCGGGAGCGACGTGCCGTTCTTCCTGCATCCGGGTAGCGCACACGCAACCGGACGCGGCGAGCGACTCACGTACATCGCGCTCGCGCTGCCCTACGACATCGTGGTCGCGCATCCGGGCGTGCGCGTGCCGACCGCCTGGGCCTACGGAGCGCTCGCGCTGGCCGGTACGCGCGCGGCCACCGATCTGCCGGCCCTGCTGCGCGACCATGTCTCCCACCCGGCTGTGCTGCGCGAGCGGCTGCACAATGATTTCGAGGCTCCGGTGTGTGCCGCATTTCCGCAGATCGCCGCGCTACGGCAGGAGCTTGTCGACGCGGGGGCGGATCTGGTCTTGATGAGCGGAAGCGGTTCGGCAGTGTTCGCGTTGTTTTCCGATCACGCACAGGCTGCAGGGTGCGTGGAGACGGTTTCCGCACCCACGGTGCATCTGACGCCTCGACCGTGAGGAAGACGTTGCAGACGGACGAGGGCGTCCGTCCTCCCAAGACGGACGAGGGCGTCCGTCCTCCCGGGCATTGTCCTGTGCGGAAGCAATGCGTACCTTCGTCGTATATGCCATGTCGTCAGGATCCTACGTAATCCGTTGTCTTCCGGAGACGGACTGCACCAACCCATCCCTCATTTCCTTCGATCTCATGAAGTCACCGCATAGCATCCCCGCTTCCCGTGTCAGACTCCCGATGCGCCTTGCGCTCGTGGCAGGCATCGCGCTGCTCGCCCTCGCGACCGGCTGCAAGGAGGATGCCGTTCCAGCACTGTCGGTACACCACTACAATCCCACCTGGTCGCAAGACGGCAGGACGGTGCTGGTCGGCCTCGATGAACGTACCGCGGGTCAGGGCGAGAGCACGACACGCAATCTCCTCTTCATCACAGCGGCTGATGGTTCCTCGATCAGCAGGCTCGTGCCCGGCTTCTCGCCACAAAACCGGATCTGGGGAGAGACGTTCACTGCCTACTTCGGGGTGATGGTTGCCGATCGCATCCAGTTCTACACCCATGCGGGAGAGGTGAAAGGCAGCGTCCCCGACATGAACGGGGTGACCCCGACCATGGTGCACTTCGCCGACAGCGGATACATCTGGGCGGGCAAGGGCACGAACGGACGCTGGCTCATCGGCATGCACATCCACGATGGAACGCCGTGGCAGCCGACACGTTCGTATGTGCTGAAGGATACGGTGTTCGACTCCGATGTGGTGGATGTGACCCTCACCGGCGGAAACACCTATGCCGTCCATCTTGCACGTGGAGTGGTGCAGGAGTTCACGTTCGGCGGACTCTCCCTCGGCTTGTTCTCGTTCCCGCCGCTCAGGAAACCCGATGTCTGGAAGACGCGGTTGCATGCGTATCGGGATTCCTTCTTCCGCAGGATCTACTGCCAGAGCGACAGCGGACTGGTCATGATCGATCTCGATCGGCGTACGATGAAGTATGTGATTCTTGGCCGCATCATCAATTTCGATGTGAGCCCGGCCTCGCGATGGCTGATGATGGAGACTGCCTCGGGCGATACATGGCGTCACAGCAGCGACGGCACACCGATGTTGCGCATGGCACCTCACCATATCATGCCGTCGTTCACCCCCGATGGCGGAGGGTTCGCAGCTGTGGGTGTGGTGGATCGCTATTCAGATACCCTCACGATTCGACTCCGGTAGACGGAGTCGCTCCACTCTGACGCGGGCACTGTCGGTCGGCCATCCTGGAAGCCGCTCGCGAAGAAGAATCCTGTAGCAGCTGTCGGCAAGCAGATGGTTGCCGTGCGATTGTGCGGCATCACCCATCCACAAGACAATCGGGAGCACGGAATACGCCCGCGTCACGTCTGACAGCAAGCGGCGCCCCATCGCCATTACCGAATCATATGCTCCCATCCGGAGCATGGCATCGGCCAATCCAAGCGCTGCACGGGGATTCGGGGAAAGCCGATCCGATTCCTCGTAGTATCGCGCTGCTCCCATCATGTCATCACGGAACATGGAGGCGCGTGCCTTGCGGTGAAGTTCGGTCAGCGTCCGAGGGCATATTTTGCGAATGAGGGCGGGAGCACGGAATGTGTACAGAGTCGCCAGGCTGTCCGGCACGACACGCCGCGTGAGAGAAAGATGCCGACGCCATTGTGCATCAAGGACTTCCGTGTCCAGACCTGAAGAAGCTGCCACATCGTCCTGGTACATCACCCGCATCGCCGCCATGCCATGTGCATCGATGAACCAGCGGCAGAAGGATCCGGTTGCCACGTACCCGAGGGATGGATTTCCAGCGAGGAATCCTCCAGTGGAAAGCAGGGTCTGCAAAGATGGGAGCATGCCGTAGTGCAGCAATGCCGCGGTCTGTTCGTGCAGCGTTCGGGGACCCGGATCCTCCGCCACCGCCATGGCGAGTCCCTCGGTCAGTCCATAATTCCGGAGCACGGGAGCACGGAACGGTGCGGGACCGAAATCGGCAGCCACGACATGCACCAGTTCATGAGCCAGCGCGTCGCGCCACGTTGCGGCATCGAGGTGGATCTGCCGGCTCCAGGGCCGCGCGATCTGGGATGTTTCCGTGCCGAGCAGCTTCCGCTTGGTCGTGCGGTCGGGATAGATATGCGAGCGCACGCTGGGGATGGGTACCCCGAGCGCGCGACTGACTTCCTGCAGCCGCTGCTCATGCTCGATTCCGACCTGCCTGATCGCGACGGCATCGAAGGTGGTCGTGTCGTAATGGATCACGCAATGTGTGGTCCGATACTCTCCCCCGAGCGTGTGCCGCAGGGTGGCGTCGCCGGTGCTGAAGCCGAGGGTGTCGCTGAGAAGCTGGGCGGTGATGATGAGCATGACGCAGGGAACGGCTGCGCTCAGGATGCGGCGGAGGCCGGCCCCGGCCAGTGCCGTCGCAGCCGTGAGCATGAGCAGGATCCACAGCAGCGTGAGCACGCGGTACAGCGCGAGGGTGGCGAACATCGGCTGTGCTTCGTCCCACGAAAACCCGATGAAGACACCGAACAGGTGGTTGTAGACGTAGAGCTGGGGATTGACATAGACGGTAAGCCCGGCGTGCAGGAGCATCGCGAGCGCGATCGCGACCATTGCAGCGTGTGCCGCGATGCGTGATCGCAGACGAACGATGAGCATCGCTGCGGCGATGAGAAACAGCAGCGATGGTACGACGATGAGTGCGAGCAGCAAGGCGCCGAGCAGGGGTTCGCAGGTACGGACGAAGGCGGCGTTCGCGGTGAGGATCGCCACGGGCAGCATGAAGACGGCCATCCCCGCGACAGACAGCGACGCAAACAGTGCGAGGGTTCGTCGCGTTGCGCTGCGCCACGAGTAGTCGGCATGCAGCAATGCGATCACCCAATGGCCGGTCGTCAGCGCGGCGACGAGTCCGAAGGCCACGGCGGATTCATATCCGAGCACGCCGACGAGCGGCAGCTGCGTGAACGCGCATGCCGTGAGAATCCATATGCCGGCGTACCAGAACGTGGCACGACGAAAGAGAACGGGTATCATCGCAGCACGTAGAGCGCGTATCGTGGGGCTTCCAGCATGAGATGCGCAGATGCCGGCAGCATGTCCCGTCCGTAGCGCGGAATGCCGGGCACGACGAATTCCTTCTCGAAAATCACACCGACCGCACCATCCGCATGCATCCCTTCGAGCGCGCCGCGCACACCTTCCACACCACGCAGGCGGGGTTGCAGCCGCGTGTACCGCCGCTCTTCATGAGTGATCCATCCTGCATCTCGTCCCCCGAGATACCATGTGAGCTGCGGATTCTCGCCATCGCCGATGAGGACGATCTCCCGCACGGGGAGTTCCAGAGCCCGCTCAGCCACAATCTGCGCGCCGTCGCTGCGTTCGGTGGGATCGACCAACCAGATCCGCACGCAGGTCGCGGTGGCGATGATGCACGTGACCGCAACGGCGAGCGGCCACACCGCACGTCCGGCCAGATTTCGCCTGTGCAGCAGGAACACGCCGGTGAGCGCGAGCGCGGCGGCGACCAGCAACAGGAGCAGCGCAGCGACGTCTCCACCCTGCGGCTCGGCGAGCCGCGCGAGTGTGCGGAACACGGAGAGCGACGAGGCGCGCGCGGTATCGGAGGCGCTCCAGATCGCACTGAGCGCCATCAGTGCGAGCATCGCGGCCTGCTCGCCGGGGTCCCATTCCACAACCTGCTGCAGTACATGCACGGCAAGCACGATCGCCAGGGGCAGCATCGGGATCAGGTATACGGCAAAGGTCGATGCCGGCAGATGCACGACGACGAGATGCACGAAGGTCACAGCGCCGAGCACCGTGATGGTCGTGCCCTCACGCCCCATCGCCACCCGCGCGAGCGCGGTCGCGAACAGCGGAAACAGCACCGAGAGCTCGACCACGAGCTGGTTCAGATAGAACAACGCCCCGGAGGCCTTCGCAACCCCCTCCCCCCCGCCGAGCGTGCGCCCGAGCGGCGTGCGACCCTCGACGAGCGCTCGCACATCCCCGCCTGCATGCGCAGCGATCCAGCTCCACAGCCAGGGCAGCCAGAGAGGCAGTGAGAGGATGGGAAGCAATACCGCGGCGGTAACCAGACGTCTTCGTACCGTCCCCTCCGTGCGGAAGCCGGCCACGACGAGTGCTGCGGGCACGATGAGCGCAAACAGCATCTTGGTCATCAGCGCGGCGCCGAGCGCGAGCACTGCACCAGCGAGCGGCATGCGCCTGCCCGTTCGTGCATGCGCGGCCGCCCCCAGCGTGGCAAGCACCATGCAGAGCGCAAGAAGCAGATCCACCTGACCCTGTCTCGAATAGAACGTCACAAGGGGTGCACCCGCAAGGAAGGCGCAGGCCAGCAGTGCTGCCTCACGCGTGGTACGGCGCAGCATGAACCTGTAGACGAGCACGACCAGAGCGGCCGCCGCAAGCGCGGATGTCAGACGGAACACCCATACATCGATCCCGAAGAAGAGCGTCCAGAAAACGCTCGTCCAGACATGGAGCGGAGGATGGGCGGCATAATAGGCACCATCGGGCAGCACCGCGCTCTGATCCCACACCACGCCGAAGAGCCGGATCCCCATCGCACGCAGCGCGTAGAGCGCTTCGTCCCACGCCTGCATTTCTCCAAAGCCGAGACCGACGAGGCGGTAGAGGGCGAGCGCGGCGACGAACCATTCCGCACGTCGCACGACGGTGGCACGGATCGGGGCCATCAGAACGCGGAGCCTTTGCATGATCGGGCGGCGGACAGGCTGCGCACCGGAGGGCATCTCATGCAGGTGTGTCGTGGACATGGACTGCCGACTGCATTGACTTTCACAACGATTCGGGGATAAATTAGTCAACGTTTGTTTTTCCCACCATTCTGGCGAACAACAGAATGTATCTGCTCAGCCTCATCATCATCCTCAGCTACATTGTCGGCAGCATCCCGACCGGTCTGATCGTCACCCGCTTCGTCAAGGGCATCGACATCCGCACCGTCGGCAGCGGCAATATCGGGAGCACCAACGCCATGCGTGTGCTGGGGTGGAAATGGGGCCTCGTCGTCCAGATCGGGGATCTGTTGAAGGGACTCATCGCGGTGATGCTCATCGCGCATCTGCAGTACGGAGACTTCCCCTTCAACAACCGCACACCGTTCGAAGAGTTCACGATCGTGCAGATCATCGCGGGTGTCAGCGCCGTGCTTGGTCACATCTTTCCGGTCTTCCTGAATTTCAAGGGAGGCAAGGGCATCAACACCGCCGCAGGCATGCTTGTGGGCATCGCCCCGATCGACATCTCGATTGCCGTGGGCGTGTTCGTGCTCGTGCTGCTCGCCACCGGCTATGTGTCGCTCGGGTCGATCAGCGCGGCGACCGCCTTCCCGACCACGATGTTTCTCCGCTTCAACGTCTTTCACGTCGACATTCCCAGCTATCACACCCTGATCTTCTTCAGCATCGGCATCGCGCTGCTGCTGATCTTCGCGCACCGTACCAACATCAAACGCCTGATCAGCGGTACGGAGAATCGCTTCCACAAGCTCAAGGTTCTCGGTCGCAGCGCCGGCACGTCACTGCGCACCTTCCTGTTGTAAGTCAGTTCCACACCGGGCCCGAGGCCTTCGCGGGGGTCTCCCGGGAGACCGGCCCGACCGCAGTCACAATCGGAGTTCGCACATCATGCACATCGGAGTTCTCGGTGCCGGCAGCTGGGGAACCACGCTTGCCGTCGTCCTGCACGGCAATGGCCATGACGTCACGCTGTGGTGCTGGAACCGTGGCGATGCCGACATCATGCGCAGCACGCGCCGCAATCGCGACTACCTGCCCGAGCTCGTGCTGCCCGACACCCTCTGCATCACCGACGATCTCGACAAGGCGTCGGTGGGCATGGACATGCTCGTCGTATCCACACCATCGCAGTTCGTGCGGTCCGTGCTGGCTTCCCTCGATGGCCGGCGCATCGGCACACCGCTGATCGTGAACGTGGCCAAGGGCATCGAGAAGGGATCCCTCCTTCGCATGTCGGAGGTTGTCAGCCAGACGCTTCCCTCGATTCCGGAATCGATGTACACCGTGCTGTCTGGTCCCAGTCACGCCGAGGAGGTCAGCGCCCGGAAGGCGACGACGGTTGTTGCGGCCTCGCTCGACGGCGAGACCTGCCAGATCGTGCAGAACGCCTTCATGACCGAGTATTTCCGCGTGTATTCGTCGACGGATGTGCCGGGCGTCGAAATCGGAGGATCGCTCAAGAATGTGATCGCGATCGGGGCGGGCATCATCGACGGCGGAGGGTACGGCGACAACACGAAGGCGGCACTGATCACCCGCGGCATCGCGGAGATGCGTCGGCTGGGCATGGCCATGGGTGCGGATCCCCACACGTTCGCCGGTCTGTCGGGACTCGGCGATCTGATCGTGACCACGATGAGCCGCCACAGCCGCAACCGCTTCGTGGGTGAGGAACTCGGGCGCGGCCGCACGCTGGGCGATGTGCTCGACAGCATGAAGATGGTGGCCGAGGGCGTGGAAACCACGCGATCGGCGCATGAGCTGGCCCTGCGCCTCGGTGTGGAAATGCCCATCACGCATCAGGTGCATGCGATTCTCTTCGAGCGCAAGGAGCCCGTGCGGGCGCTGCGCGATCTGATGACACGTGCGGCGAAGGACGAGGTATGGTCCTGAACCAATCACTCGATATGGCAGACTGGCCCGTGATCGACGGGTACCGCCTTGTCGCCCATGCGGGATCGGGCGGCCTGGGCAGCGTCTACCGGGCAGAACGCACGAGCGACGGCAGCGTGTGCGCCATCAAGGTGCTGCACGACCGCAGCGACGAGGCGCGCGCCGCCCTGCATGCCGAATTCGCGGTGCTACGCACGCTGCGGCATCCGGGACTCGTCGCCGTGCATGACCTGGGCGCGACGCGCGAAGGGGCCGCCTTTCTGGTCATGGACTGGGTGGAGGGGCGACCTGCAGAACCCGACGATCTGCGGGATGACGATGGACATCTCAGCGACGAGCGCTTCGCCGCCCTGCTGCTCGACATCACCTCTGCACTCGGCTACATCCACGCACAGGGTGTCGTGCATGCCGATGTGAAACCCTCGAACATGCTCGTCACCAGGGGAGCCGGCGGTGTGCCGACGCTGCGGTTGATGGATTTCGGTCTGGCCCAGGGAGTCCGTGGCATGACGACAACGGGACTCTCAGGCACCCCGTCCTACATGGCGCCGGAGCTGATCCGTGGTGAACGTCCCACTGCGGCAAGCGATCTGTACGCACTCGGCAGCACGCTCTATGAACTCGTGGCGGGGGCACCGCCCTTCGATCACGCAAGTGCGCTCGACGTGCTGCGTGCACATCTGCGCGACAACCCCGAACCGCTGGATCTGCGCGCGCAGGCCGGCGCGGGCATCACGCAGATCGTGCATACACTGCTGGAGAAGTCCGTTGCACGTCGCTACCGATCGAG
Source organism: Bacteroidota bacterium (assembly GCA_023432805.1). Classification (GTDB taxonomy): domain Bacteria; phylum Bacteroidota; class Ignavibacteria; order SZUA-365; family SZUA-365; genus JAEYUG01. Next base: position 21,303 of record JAEYUG010000096.1, read on the forward strand.
CACGCAGCTCTTCCACGACGCAGCGCGGATGCTGGGAAGCGACCGCGTCCCTGATTTCGAACAGTGGCAGCCGCAACCGCAGCTTCCCGACGTGCCGCGTACACGCGAGCTGGCACGCGCGCTCGAACTCTGCGCGCAGGCGGCGAACGGTGTGCAGACCATCGTTATCGAGGGACCCGACGGCATCGGCAAGACACGCTTCCTCTCCGCGATGCAGACCGACCTGCAATTGCGCGGTGTCGCGACGGCGCGCATCACCTGCAGCTCGGCCGGCGACGCACTCGAGCCGCTGCGTACGCTGCTGCGCCCCGTCGCCACATCGGCCGATCTGCCCGAACGCCTCGTGCGTGTGGCCACCGCCGCATTTCCCGACCTCTTCCCCGGCATGCTCCCTGCTGCTGCCGACGGACTCGACACCTGGGCCCGTGAACTGCGCCTGCATCACGCCTGTACCGAACTGCTCGTGCAGCATGGCGGTGTCCGTGCCTACCTGATCGATGATCTGCACCTGGCATCCGAAAGCATGCAGGAATTCGTGCACACGTTCACCGCCTATCTCGAGGCGAACGACGTGCGCGACATTGCCGTCGTGCTCGCCACCGCGAGCAATGGGGCGCAGTGGGCGGCAGAGAACGCGCCACGCCGCGATCTCATCACCCTCGCACCCCTGAGTCCCACGCAGAGCGCCGACGCCCTGCGTCGTCTGCTCGGCGACGGCATCAGCGCGTCGTTCACCACCGTGCTGCATCGTCAGAGCGAGGGCGTCCCAGGGCGCCTCGAGGAGATGCTCGCCTTCTGCTTGTCCGAGGGATTCATCGAGAGCACCGCGCACGGCTGGCTCGTCCACGAAAAAGAGAATCTCGGATCCTATTTTCCGAAATCCATCGCCGCGGCGCATGCCCGCACCCTCGCGCGGCTCGACGTCGAGGAACTCCGCGTGCTGCACATCATTGCCGCGAGTCCCGTCGCCGTACCCGAGTCCGCGGTGGCTTCCGCAGCGGGGATGGCGCCGGCCGCCGTACGTCAGGTGCTCGCCCGGCTGGAAGACCGGGGTCTCGTCCATCGCGATGTCATCGGCATCCATCCTCTTCCTCCCCCTCTTGCAGAGGCACTTGCCACAGCCTCCGGCGACATCGACATCCCGGCGATCCACGGCGCACTGCTGGCCTGGTACGACGCGCGTCCAGGTACCGCGGGTGTGGCCGTGCGGGCGCATCATCTCCTGCATACGCCCGACGCCGCCGCTGCCGCGCCGCTGCTCTACGAGGCCGCCCTCGACTGCGAGCGGCGCTTCGATCTCTCGGGGGCACGACGCATGCTGCAGGACGGGCTCGCGCACGCACATGACAGCGTGCTGCGCTACGACATGCTCGTGCATCTGGTCGATGTGGCCAACATCCTCGGCGCACGCGATCTCGAGGAGGAGAGCATCGACGAACTGCTCGTGCTCGCGGCCGCTTCGGCTTCGCCCGAGAAGCTCGGGCGCGTCTATCGGCTGCAGGCGCGCTTCCTGATCGATACTGCGCGCTTCGACCGTGCACGCAAGACCAGCGAGCGCGCGCTGGCCGCCTTTGCGCAGGGCGGCGACACGCTCGCGACCGCGCACTGCTACCGCGACATGGGCGTGGCCGAGTACCGCTCGCAACCGGGTCCCGGCGTTGTCGACCTCTACGAAAAGGCACGCACACTCTACCACGAGGCGATGAGCGACATCGACGAGGGCAACGTGCTCGTCGACATCGGCCTCGTCTACTACTCCGTTCTCGAGGATCCCTCGCGAGCACTGGCCTGTTTCGAGGAAGCGCGCGTCATCTTCGAGCGTGCGGGAAACGAGCGCGGGCTCGCCCGTGCGCACGGGAACACCGGTGCCCAGCTGTTCCAGCTCGGCCGCTTCGAGGAAGCCCTCGCCGCGCATGAACGTGCCAACACGCACGCACGTGCGATCGGCGACCGCAGACTCATCGCGATCAGTCTCGGCAGCATGGGGCAGTGCAAGCTCGCACTCTGCCGCTTTTCCGCCGCGCTCGTGCACCTCGAGGAGGAACTGCGCATCGCACGAGAGCTGCGCGACACGTGGATCGAGGTCACCTGCCTCGAGAACATCGGCGAGCTGCACTTCCTGCTCGGCGACTATGAAACGTCGATCGCCTCCTACGAGCGCACCTCCGCACTGGCCGCCGCGAGCGACAATCGCACCGGTGTGGTTGCAGCCGATCTCGACATCGCCGCCTCTCTCATTGCGCGCGGGGAGACCGATGCGGCGCAGAAGCGCCTGGCGGCAGTGCGGGCGGGACTCGAGGACATCAGTGACATCAACCTGCAGATCATGCTGCAGTACCGCACCGGCATTCTCCATCTGGCGCGGGGTCCCCTGCACGACCCGGCTGCCGCCTATGCCGCATTCAGCGCTCAGGCCGATCTGGCCGACCGCCACGACTTCGCGACCCATCGCGTGATCGCACGTTCGTATGCCGCGCTGAGCCAGGTGCTGCTCGGTCGCTCCACCGAGGCGCTCGATGTGTCGACCGCCGCCATGGAGATGCTCGCCCACACGACCGGCGTCCGTGGCGGTGTGCACGACCTCGTCTACAACCACGCCGTGATCCAGAAGGCGAACCGCCTGCAGGCCGAATCCGCCGACACCATCCGCCGCGCCTACGACGAGCTCATGCGCGCCGCCGCGACCATCGAAGAGCCGCGGCTCGTGCGCAGCTTCCTCGAGCAGGTGCGCGTCAACGCAGACATCGTTCGTGAATACGCGCTGGCTCACCGGGGCGATTCCAAAGACGCCCTCGCAGCGGTCAAGGATCAGAACCTCCGCGTGCTCTACGACGTCAGCAGCAAGATCAACAGCACGCTGGAACTGGGTCCCCTGCTCGACATGATCATGGACAGCGCCCTCGAGGCGATGAACGCCGAGCGTGGCATGATGTTCCTGATCGAAGACGAGCAGCTCGTGCTCAAGGTTTCACGTAATGTCGAGAAGGAAACCATCCGCGATGCGACCGAGATCAGCCTGAGCATCCTTCACGACGTGATCCGCCGCGGACATCCGATCATCGTCAGCGACACCGCGGCCGACGAAGCCTTCGCCACACGTGCGAGCGTCGTGAACTTCCACATCCACTCGCTGATCTGCGTGCCGATGATCTCCAGAGAGCGCCTCATCGGCACCGTCTACGTCGACAGCCGCAGCGACGCCCTGCGCGCCATGTCCTTCGGCGACATCGAAGCCGAATTCCTCGAGGCCTTCGCCAACCTCGCCACCATGGCCATCGAGAACGCGCGCATGCATGCGCGTTTGCGCGAGGAGAACGTGTATCTGAGGAAGGAAGTCGAACGCCGCTTCGGATTCGAGAAGATCATCGGTGCGAGTGCCCCGATGGAGCGCCTCTTTGCAGAGACGACCGCCGCCATCGGAAGCGACTCGAGCGTGCTCATCTACGGGGAGAGCGGCACGGGAAAGGAACTCATCGCCCGCGCGATCCACTACAACGGTGCCCGCAAGGGTGCGCATTTCGTGGCGGTGGACTGTGGCGCCATGCCCGACACCCTGCTCGAGAGCGAACTGTTCGGCTACAAGCGCGGAGCCTTCACCGGCGCCTATGCCGACAAGCACGGCCTCTTCGAGGAAGCCCACAACGGCACGCTCTTCCTCGACGAAATCTCCAACACCTCCCTCGCATTCCAGGCCAGACTCCTTCGCGTGCTGCAGGAGGGCGAGTACCGCCGTGTCGGCGATACCGCCACACGCATGGTCAACGTCCGCATCATCTGCGCGACCAACCAGCATCTGGCCGATGAAATTTCGGCAGGACGCTTCCGACAGGACCTCTTTTACCGACTGAACGTCATCCCGATCACCGTGCCGCCCCTGCGGGACCGCACGAGCGACATCCCCCTCCTCCTCGACCACTTCATCCAGCAGTACCGTTCACGCGTCGACACCCCTGTGCGCGGGGCCTCGCGCGAGCTCGTCGACTTCCTCGCCTCCCTGCCATGGCGCGGCAATGTGCGCGAACTCGAGAATCTCGTGCAGCGCATGCTCACCACCTCCTCGGGCGAGGTGCTCACCACGCGAGAGTTGCCGTCGGATTACATGAAGGATGCCGCCGCGACCTCGGCCGATGGCGCCATGCCCGTGCTGCTGCGCTCACCCCAACGACTCGCCACGATGGTTGACATGGAACGCGATCACATCCGCTACATCCTCCAGCACACCGAAGGCAACAAGTCGGAAGCCGCGAAAATCCTTGGTCTCAAGCGCACGACGCTCATCGAACGCATGAAGAAACTGGGGATGATGTAACGTCAGTATGCCGACAGCGGCAGAATCTGCACGTCAGCATTGAGACAACGCCATGCAAATATTGGCAAAGCAGTGTATTCGGGTGATGGCTCGATTCTTGTTTCTTGATGTATGATAATTGCATGAGTTGCAAAAAACGCTTGCGCAGCTTCATGCGTTGATGTAGTTTGGACGTAATCATTCATTAAGGATCTCGTGACAAAAGCTGTATTCATAGTGGCGGCTGTCCTCATGCTCGGCGTGATGACAGCGGACGCGCAAATCGTCATTGACGACTTTGCTGCGAACCGCAATGAATACGGCGATGTCGTGCTTACATGGACGCCGCCGAATCATGGTGTGCCGGTCAGCCATTACGTCCTCTGGCGTTTCGGAGGTCAGGCTCCCGCGCGGATCGCGGAGCTGAACAGCTCGATCGTCCGCCAATTCACGGATCCCTACACCGGTCTGACACCCAACGCCACGTACACGTATCTTCTCGAAGTCCATGACATCCTGGGCGAGTACGGCGCCACGTCGAGCACGATCAAGGTTACCCCGCCGCCAGATGCGCTGACCTTCGCAACGATACCTCCGACCACGGCAAGCATCGGGACGGAATACTTCTACTCCCCGAGCATCGATGGCGTACAGGATCCCCGCGACATCGAATATTCGTTTGTCACCTATCCTGCCGGACTCGAGATCAACTACATCGGCAATGGTTCGGCACGTATCACATGGACCCCCACGCAGTTCCAGGTCGGCTATCACAGCGTGACTCTGCTTGCACGCCACAAGCGCACGGGTGCCCGCGGCGTGCAGGAGTTTGCGATTCGCGTCTCGCAGACCCCGGGGACAGTACACGGATTTGTTTTCGCGAACATTGACGGACTTCCTCCGATCCGGAATGCCCGGGTGAGGGTATATCAAGTGCAGAACGCATTGATGTACGAAACCTTCACCGACGCCAATGGCGCCTTCTCGCTTTCCGACGTGCAGACAGGTACCATCTACGTCCACTGTGATGTGACGGGAAGCCAATTTGCACCGCAGTGGTATCCCTTCGGCAAATCGCTCGTCGATGTCGTTCCCCGCTATCTCAATGCGAACGATACGCTCGGCTATGCGTTCTACCTCATGCCGAACAATCCCCAGCACATCCGCATCGCCGGAACGGTCCGCAATACATCGGGCGCACCGGTGGCGGGCGCTCGCGTGTCCTTCGTCCCGAAGCACGGCTACTTCCACATCGGCGACACGACACTGATCAGCAATCCCGGCTTCTATACGTCGTTCGGGTACGATACGACCGTCGTCACGCAGGCAGACGGGACGTATGAGGCATGGCTGCCCTACAACGGAGTCTTTTATCCGATCGTGCGCCATGCGACGCATGACGCAGTGTTCGCCAACGATCAGAGCAGCGCAACGTTCACCAATGCACTTGATTCGCGTGCCTTCGCTGTTGATGCGGTCGGGCGCGACGACATGAATTTCACGCTGTCTTCGATGAGCGGAGCGAATGACAACCGCATTACCGGACTTGTCAGCAACATCGAAAGCGGCGTCAACAAGCAGGCAATCATCGTCCTGATAGACGCGGAGCTCAAGCGTGGCGGTGGTGGTGGTCACACGTATCGCCGCTACGTATCGACAGTCACCGACATCGACGGACGCTATGCCTTCGAGAATCTGAGCCTGTCGAAGGCCTACAGCGTGCTTGCAATTCCGCTCGAACCCGGCATGGCTCCGCAATATTTTTCCGGCAACGGCGGTACAACAAATTACTTCACGAGCGACGACATCGCACCGAACGGAACGGTCCAGAACATCGACTTCCGTCTGCAGCCCACCCGCACGCTTGGTGTTGGAACGATCTATGGTCGCGTGATGGCGCTGCAGGATGGCAGCTCCATCCCCGCTTCCGGAGCCTTGTTGTTTGCGTTCACCGACATGGGGCACGTCTACGGTTATGCCGTCGCGGATTCGAATGGCTGGTACTCGATTCCCGGATTGCCGTCGGGACACTACACCATTTATACCGACCATACTCGATTCGGGTCGGCTCCCGGTGCGCAGGTTCAGCTCCCTTCCCTTGTTGGCGGCTTCAATGTCTTCGATGCAACGCGGCGCGTGGACCTGACGATTCAGAGCATCGCCACATCGATTCCCATGCTCCCCGGTTCGGACGGCTTCGCACTCGCTCAGAACTACCCCAATCCCTTCAATCCGGAAACCGTGATCAGCTTCAGCGTTCCGCGCAGATCGATCGCAACGGTGCGCGTGATCGACGCGATGGGTCGCGTGCTCAGAGTTCTTCATGACGGAGCGATCGATGCAGGCCGGCACAATGCAACCTTCGACGGGCGCGATCTTCCGAGCGGGACCTACTTCTACCAGCTCGTTTCCGGCAGCACTGTGCTGACCCGGTCGATGGTGCTGATCAAGTAGCATCGCACCTCGCACGACTTCACGGACCGGTGCCTTGCACCGGTCCTTTTTTTATCGGCACTTCGGAGTTGTTCAGGTCAGGGGAACATCCTAACTTGACGCATCCCATTCATTGTTCACATCTCGTCGCCGCTCGATCGCGGCGGCGGCATCTCGTCGGGCCTTCTGCATGCGCGTCATTCTCGGAATCGCTGTCAGTGTACTCTTGTGCGGAGCGTCCACGCTCCTGGCGCAGGTCGAGCGTCTTCGTTTCGCCCAGCAGTCCGTCACCGACGGACTCACGAGCAACAGCGTCACCGCCATCGAACAGGATGCGCGTGGTTTCGTGTGGATCGCGACCAGCGACGGATTGAACCGTACCGATGGATATGCGATCGCCACCTGGCGTGCCGCACCGAACGACTCCAATGCGCTGCCCACGGGCGCCATTACGGCCATCAGGAGCGGCGACCGGGGCGATCTGTTCATCGGAACCATTGGAGCGGGATTGTGCCGCTATGAAGCTGCGACAGGCCGCATTCGCAGAGTGCGTCCGTCGAACGGCAGTGGTTCCGACGAACGCGTGCAGACACTCTTCCGCGATTCGAAAGGTGTGTTCTGGATCGGCACCTATGACGGGCTGATGACCTGGGATCCCGCATCGAACGTATGGCGCAGCTATCGCAATGATCCCGGCAATCCCTCCTCGATTTCCGGCAACAGCGTCAGCGCGATCTGCGAAGACCGCGAAGGCATCGTCTGGATCGGGACGCGTGATGGACTCAACGCCTACAACCGTGGAACCGGCGCCTTCCGCCGATATCAATACGACGCCACGCGGCCGGGATCACTGAATGAGAACTATGTCTCTGCCGTGTTCGTCGACTCCGATGATGATCTCTGGGTCGGCACACTCAGCGGAGTGCTCAGCAAATTCCAGCGCACCAGCGGCAACTTCATCCCACATCCCCTCGCTGTCGTCCGCACCGTCTCCCTGTTTTCGGACAATCGTGTCACATCGATCTCCGAGGATGCGAGCGGGCGTCTCTGGGTCGGCGTACAGGGGAATGGTCTGACCATTCTTTCGCGACGCAATCCTCTGCTCCGACAGCGTCACGCAGTCGAGACCGGCAATCCGCAGTCCCTGAGCAACAACGATGTCACCTGCGTTCTGCGGGATGCCGAGGGTCTTATGTGGATCGGGACTGGCGGCGGCGTGAACATGGTCTACAGCAAGGTTCGTCTGTTCGAGCCGGTCCCGCTCGCGGAATTTCCACACGCTCCCCGCTCGGGAGGCGTGACCAGCTTTGCGGAAACGGAAGATGGTACGATTCTCACCGGACTCTTCGGAGGTGGCGTCTATACCTTTGCTCCGAAGACGGGAGTCATCGCTCCGTTGAGCGTTGCAGGTGGCACGGTCGTGCGCAGCGAGGTGCAGAGCCTGCTCGTCGCTTCCAATGGGAGTCGCTGGATAGGAACCTATGACGGACTGTTCGTCCAGGATCCTTCCACCATGACGGTCCGTCAGCTCCGGCATGATCCGCAGCGGCCGACGTCTCTGAGCAGCAACAGCATCACCACCCTGTACCAGGATCGCTCCGGCACGATCTGGGTCGGAACCGATGGCGGAGGGCTGAACCGCTACGATCCATCATCGGACGCGTTCATCCGCTATCTCTCCGACCCGGCCAAGTTGACATCGCTCGGCAGCAATCTCGTGCGGGTCATTCTCGAGGACCGTCGCGGGCGACTGTGGATTGGCACAAGCGACAACGGACTCTCGGTGCTCGACCGGGCCACGAACCGTTTCGAACGACTGCCCGTCGCGGCCGATGATTCACTCGCCCTGCCGGGAGCACAGGTGCGTACGATGTGTGAAGACGCGACGGGACTCATCTGGGTCGGCACCAACAACGGACTCTGTACCGTGGATGCGCGTATGCACATCCGGCGCTTCGGCGTGCGGGATGGATTGCCGGGACTTATCATCAGCGGATTGTTGTTTGGAACCGACGGCAATCTCTGGCTGAGCAGTACGGAAGGTCTGGCGCGGATCAACATCCGTCGCACGGAGGGAAGCGACGACGTGCGCATCACGCCCGCCGATGTCGTGCGCTTCGATGCCAGCGACGGTCTGCAGAACGTGGTGTTCAATCAGGGTGCGTGTTTTGCGGCGAAGAACGGCAGGCTGTATTTCGGGGGACCCGGCGGCTTCAACGGCTTCCACCCTGCTGCGATCGCGCTGCGCACCTTCACCCCACGGGTCGTCTTGACCAACTTCCTCCTCTTCAACAAGCGTGTCCAACCGGGTGACAAGACGAAGGTGCTGCGCGCACCGATCGAATCCACTGACAGCATCACGCTCTCGCATGATCAGAACGTGCTGTCATTCGAGTTCGCAGCGCTCAGTTTTGTGAGTCCCGAGCGCAACCGCTTCACGTACTGGCTCGAGGGATTCGATCGCGAGCCGAACATCGTCGATGCGAACAAACGGTTTGCCACCTATACGAATCTCGAACCCGGTGAGTATGTGCTGCACGTGCGTGGTGCGAACAGTGACGGCATGTGGAGTGCGGCCGATGCCGTGCTGCATCTGACGATCACACCGCCCTGGTGGCGCACGGGCTGGGCATATGGCGGGTATACGCTCACTGTACTGCTCGTGCTGTTCACGATCGACCGGGCACAGCGGCGGCGCGTGATCCGTCGCGAGCGCGAGGCGTCGCAGATCCGTGAAGCCGAACTGCGCGCAGAAGCGGCAGAACTCGAACTGGTGAAGGCACGTGAGCTCGAGAAGGCGTACACCGCGCTCGATGAATCCATGCGCAATCTGCGGCAGACACAGGATCAGCTGATCCATGCCGAGAAGATGGCATCGCTCGGTGCGCTCACTGCGGGCATCGCACATGAGATCCGCAATCCCCTCAATTTCATCACAAACTTTTCGAGCTTCTGTGCGGACATTGTCGGAGACATCCGTCAGACCATCGCAGCGTCGTCCACGCGCCCCGTCGCCGACGTGGCACCCGACATTCTGCCTGATCTCGACGATCTCGAAGTGAACGTCACGAAGATCAACGAGCACGGCAAGCGCGCCGAGAGCATCGTGCGCGGCATGCTGCTGCATTCGCGCGGCAAGAGCGGCGAACAGCAGAGCGTCGATCTCAATGCACTGATCGATGAGGCAACGTCGCTCGCGTTTCATGGCATGAAGGCCAACGGGATGACTGCGCCGGTGCAGCTGCAGCGTACGCTCGATCCCGACATCGGCACCGCCTCCGTCGTGCCGCAGGAGATTTCACGCGTGCTGTTGAACCTCTGCAACAATGCCTTTTACGCAGTCAGCCAGAAGCATGCTGCGGAACCGGCCGGCTATGAACCGCTGGTCGTCGTCAGTTCAGAACGTCAGGGCTCCACCGCCCGCATTCGCGTGCGCGACAATGGCGGCGGCATCCCAGAGGATCTGCGCGCCAAGATCTTCGAGCCGTTCTTCACCACCAAACCAACGGGCGAGGGCACGGGACTCGGCCTCTCGCTCAGCTACGACATCATCGTGAAGGGACACCACGGCACGCTGACCGTCGACAGCACCCCAGGAGAAGGCACAGAATTCGTCATTACACTTCCGATCGCATGAGTACAGACATGACACACCATAACATCTTGTTCCACCGCGGCCGGCTGCGGGCATGTGCAGCCGGCCTCCTCGCGTTGCTGCTCGTGGGCGCGAGTGGCGTTCCCCGTGCGCATGCACAATGCACCGAGGCCGAGAAGGGCAGCGTGACCCTGTTTCTCTTCGACATGACCTCGCCCGATCTGCCGCAGGACAAGCTTCACCGCTTCCTCGACATCCTGACGTTCAAGCTCAATACGGGCATCTACGACAATCTCAAGAGCCGTGGTCTCCTCGGGCGCTCACCCTTTGCCGTGCGCTGGTGCTCGGGCAGTGCCGTCACCGTTCCGAACGACGCAGTCGAACGCGGACGCCGCCTCGGCTCGGCCGGAGTGATGTGGGGGGTGCTCGACGGTGGATCCGGACGCCTGAAGTCCGCGCTCAAGCTCACCTCGCTCTCCGGTCAGCCGATCACCGGGCTGAGCAACGTCATCTACGGACAGAACCAGACGGAACTCGTCAACGAGTCGTATCTCGCCTTCGCCGCCTACCTGCTCGGCAAGCAGCATATGAAGGATGGCAACACGGTCCTCGCCCGACGCGCCCTGCTGTATGCGCGCGACCGCAAGGGACTCCCCGATGCCCTCCAGGCGGATCTGAACAAGGTGCTCGCAGCGCTCGACCAGGGGAATCCCGCCAGCGCGCTCAAGCCTGTGGGAAGGGGGTCGAAATGAACACCGTGAAAAGGATTTTCACATCCGAAACTCCCGTGCGGAAGCGTCCGCTGGCGCAGGCCGTCGTGCGTCAGGCCTTGCGCGTGCTGCCGGGCTGCGGCACAGCGACGATCCTCCTCATCCTGCTGATGACTGGCATGCTGTCATCCACGGCATCTGCGCAGCAGCTTCGCACGCCATCGACCATGCCCGCACGCATGCAGGCGGTGGCCGTCTTCCCCTTTGAGACTCCTGACACCCTGCGCATCGGCGACCGTCTGGCACAGAGTCTGGTGCGCGCGCTCACCGCCGAACTCCAGGGAATCGATGCAGTGCATCTCGTCTCGCTACCCCCCACCCACCCGGCGCTCTCCGAGCAGCCGTCGAACATCCCCGTGCTGGCCGAAGCGCGCAATGCCGTGTTTGCGCTCTGGGGCGAGTATTACCCCGATGGAGATTCAATGTCCGTGGCCGTGCATCTGCAGATCATCCCGCGCGATCGACTCGAGGAGCGGGATCTCGGCATGACCTTCGCCTCAGAGGACGGGGAGATTGCCGCGATGCCTCCGACGCTGCAGGTGAATTTCGCGCCGGTCGTCACTACGGCCGGGGATACGGGAAGCGCGCTCTTCGCTCCCGTGGTTGCGTACACTGCCGCGCTCAGCAGCTATCTGGCAGGTGAGTATGGAACAGCGCAGCAGCGCTTCGCGGCATGGAGCAGCGAGCAGGAACAGCGCGGCAACGAACCCATGGCGCTGGCCTTCGCGCATCTGATGACGGGAAACGCAATGATGCTCGGCGCCACGTCACGTGGCCAGGTTCCGGATCAGGCGGCGACGACCCGCGCGTATGCGCGTGCCGCCGAGCTGGTGCCTGAGAGTGCGGCACCGCACGATCATCTCACTGTGTCGCGCATGCAGCGGCATCTCGCTCCCGGCGTTTCGCTGAACGACACGCTTCCGGACCTGAACGCATCCGAGGTGGATCTGATCGAGGCAGTGCAGCGCGACGGTTCGCCACAGTCCGTGCAGAACCTGCGCGTGTTCTACAAAATGGCCAACCGGCATCAGTACCTGAAACGCAAGGGCACGAGCGACGACGAGTACACCCAGTCGCTCAATCAGCAGCTCGGCGTCCTCTCCCGCATCGACAACAGGCAGGAGTATGTAATCGTGATGCGTATGGCACAGCCAGTCGATTTTCTCGACATCCGCGCCGGACTGTGGAGTACGAAGGATGCAGAGAAGGAATTCACGTGGAAGGGCGTCGTGCAACAGGGTACGATCGATCAGGCGCAGGCCTATGGCGTCGATTTTCATCATCATGCGCATTTCGGGGGACCCTTCTTCGGCGACTTCACCCTCGGCGTATGGTATTCGAGCTTCAGCTTTTCCGGTGCAGCCGATGTCATCCGTCCCGATGAAATTGCAAAGAGCGAGGCATGGGCAGTGATCTTCCCTGCACATCTCGGACTGTCATTCGCTCCCTTCCACGACATGTTCGTTTCCCCGTATGTCGCCGTAGGCGTCGGTGGTGCCGGTGCAGTGTCGTCGATAACGAATTACAACGCTGCGAATTCCACACTCCAGGGTGAGGACGGTGAGAAGAACGACTTCCAGGCCGCTCTTGCCGCCACCTTCGGTGCCGGTGTGAATCTCTACATCACGCGGGGATTCGGAATTTCAATCGGAGCGCGGTATGAACTCCTGAAATTCAAGGAAGCGCTCCATACGAACCAGCAGAATCTCAGCGGCCTGCAGCTTCTCATAGGGTTCGCGCAGCGCATGTAGAAACAGGAGCGCCGCACATGGTGTGCGGCGCGCGAATACATCGAGAGTGACCCGTGAACAGGTGTCGGTGCATGTCTGCATCGACACCTGTTTCGTGACATGCGCTCAGTGTCGCTTCCGCCTGAGCAGCCACCAGAACACCACAAGGACGAGGAGAAGGATCGCAGACAGCACGATTGTCATCGTCCAGGACTGGCCGAGCCGCACCTTCGCTGTCAGCGACCGTGTTGTCCCGAGATCCGAGAGTCGAAGCTTCCACACTGCAGTGGAGCCGGAGACCGAGGTCGCATTGTGTTCGACGATCTCACCAGGGAAGGTGTACTCGTAGGTCACCGAAAACTGCTGCAGACCATCGCTGGTGCTTCCCTCATCGGCATGCATCGTCTGGGTGAACACCATGGTGGCACCGTCCTCCTTCCACGCAAAGACGGCGCTCTCGAAACCGGGCTGCTTCGACAATGCGGTGATGTCGTCGAAGCGCAGATCGAAGGTCACGTGCCGGGTACTGTCGTCGGTGCGCTCGCGCACGTCCACCGAGCCGACAGTCACGCCGTGGATCGCGCCATACTTGGCGCGGACCTCATCTTCTGTGAAGGGAAAGCGATTTTTCCCGAGCCAGGATACGAGGCTCTCTTTCGCCCAGTAGTGGATGGTCATTTCGCCCGAGCCATCAGCTTCGAGGCGCGTTTTCTGTTCGTAGTCGATGCATCCGGCGAACAACGTGGATGCAACGATCGCGGCGAGCAGCATGCGGGTCATGAGCGACTCCGTATAGAGGGCGCTCCGCAAGCACGGAGCGCCCGGTCTGTGAGGTTACGCCTTCGGCGTTTCGTCCTTCTTCTTGCGATGCAGCACAGTGTCGATGAGTCCGTAGGTCGCTGCATCGTCGGGACCCATGTAATTGTCCCGTTCGCTGTCGCGGGTGATCTCTTCGAAGGTGCGGCCGGTGTGCGTGGCGAGGATCGTGTAGAGCTGCTC
>JAEYUG010000097.1 GCA_023432805.1 Bacteroidota bacterium
CCGCAAGGCCGCCTGTGATGGGCAATCCGCGCGCGCGAGCGCGCAGTCCGCTACCTTACGCGATCGTAACGGCGGAGTCGAGGTAGACGTCCTGGATGGCGTTGAGCAGCGCGGCACCTTCGGCCATGGGACGCTGGAAGGCCTTGCGGCCGGAGATGAGTCCCTGCCCACCCGCGCGCTTGTTGATGACGGCGGTCTTGACGGCCTCGGCCAGATCGGCCGCGCCTGACGAGGCGCCGCCGCTGTTGATGAGTCCCGCCCGTCCCATGTAGCAGTTGGCGACCTGATAGCGCGTCAGGTCGATCGGATGGTCGGTGGTGAGCTGCTCGTAGACGAGCTTGGAGGTCTTCCCGAACTTCAGGGCGTTGTAGCCGCCGTTGTTCTCGGGCAGCTTCTGCTTGATGATGTCGGCCTGGATCGTGACGCCGAGGTGGTTGGCCTGTCCGGTGAGGTCGGCCGCGACGTGGTAGTCCTTCTCCGCGGTCTTGAAGCCGGGATTGCGCAGGTAGCACCAGAGAATCGTGGTCATGCCGAGCTCGTGCGCATGCGCGAAGGCCTCGCTGATCTCGACGATCTGGCGCGTGGCCTCGTCCGAACCGAAGTAGATGGTCGCGCCCACGGCGGCCGCGCCCATGTCGTAGGCCTGCTCGACGTTGGCGAAGAGCACCTGGTCGAACTTGTTGGGTAGCGTCAGCAGTTCGTTGTGGTTGATCTTGACGATGAAGGGAATCTTGTGCGCATAGCGGCGGGCGACGGTGCCGAGCACGCCGAGCGTGGAGGCGACGGCGTTGCATCCGCCCTCGATCGCGAGGCGGACGATGTTCTCGGAGTCGAAGTAGATCGGGTTCGGCGCGAAGCTGGCGCCGGCCGAGTGCTCGATGCCCTGATCGACGGGCAGGATCGACATGTAGCCCGTGCCGGCCAGGCGGCCCGTGTTGTAGATGCGCTGCATGTTGACCAGCACGCGGGGATTGCGGTCACTGTCCTTCCAGACACGATCCACGAAATCGGGTCCCGGAAGCGACAGCATCTCCTTCGGAATTCCGGTGCAGGTGTGGGTCAGCAGCGCGTCGGCTTCGTTGCCGAGCAGGGCCTGGATGTTCGTGCTCATGGTATCGTCACCAATGAAATGGGAGGGATGGGTCCTACGAACATACGAGTTTGGGGGATGGGGGGCAACGCGGGCATCGGGGGTCCGTTTTCGGTGCCGCAACCGCCGGGGGAATCTTCGTCGCCGCACGATCGTTTTGAGAACGGACGGTGGACGTCCTCGTCCACCCGAAAGGTCGGTGGACGTCCTCGTCCACCCGAAAGGTCGGTGGACGTCCTCGTCCACCCCGCACCCCCTGAACATCCGTCAAGAGTGGACGTGGACGTCCACCCTCCTCTCACTGAAACAAGACGCACATGCCCCGCATCGCAATCACCGGCGCAACCGGACTTCTCGGCACCCGCATCACCACCGCCCTCATCGCCCGTGGGGACGAGGTCGTCATTCTCTCCCGCAATCCCGATGCGGCCGCGCGCCGCTTCCCCGCCGCGGCGCGCGTCGTGCTCTGGGCGCCTGGTGTCACGGGCGCGTGGCGCGACGAGGTCGCTTCCTCCGACGCAGTCCTCCATCTCGCGGGGGAATCCATCGGAGGCAGACGCTGGTCCGACACCTTCAAACAGCAGGTGCTCGACAGTCGCTCCCGCGGCACGCGGGAAATCGCGGAGGCCGCGGCCGCGGCGGGATCACGCGTGCGCAGCTTCGTGCAGAGCTCGGGCATCGGATTCTACGGCGACACCGGCGAGCGCGAGGTGGATGAATCCGCCGCTCCGGGTGCGGATTTTCTCTCGAAGGTCTGCGTGGCCTGGGAGGCGGGCGCCGATGTCGCCGCGGAAGCGGGCATCCGCACCGTGGCTCTGAGGCTCGGCGTGGTGCTCGCACGCGAGGGGGGCGCGCTCGCGCGCATGGTCACGCCGTTCCGCTTCGGGGTGGGCGGACCCATCGGCTCGGGACGCCAGTTCTTTCCGTGGATCCACATCGACGATGCGGTCGGACTCTTTCTGCACGCGCTCGACACGCCCGGACTGCGCGGACCCGTCAACGCCGTCGCCCCAGAGCTCGTGCGAAGCCGAGAGTTTGCCCGGGCGATCGGAGCGGTGCTTGGGAGGCCGGCGTTCCTTGCCGTTCCAGCGTTCGTGCTGCGGCTCGTGGTGGGTGAGTTCGCCGAGGCACTCCTGACCGGCCAGCGGGCGCTTCCGCGCAGGGCTGGCGAGTCGGGATACAGGTTCACATACCCGGAGCTGCGCTCCGCGCTGGAGACTGTCCTCTAGACAGGTCGGTGGACGTCTTCGTCCACCAAGCACCCAGTAAACACCCGTCAAGAGTGGACGAGGACGTCCACCCTCCTTTCGAGTGGACGAGGACGTCCACCCTCCTTTCGAGTGGACGAGGACGTCCACCCTCCTTTCACAAGGACGTCCACCCTCCTTTGGAAATGCCTGCTGGCAGGGGTATTTTTCGAGTTGCTTGTCCGGTTTTCCGAAATCGCTGACGGACAAGACGACCAGATCGAATCACGCACATCGAAGGCGCATGGCCATGAGTGACGAACTCTACAACGACGCATACTCGCGCGAAACACGGCTCATCTACGGACGCAGCCACACCGAGAAATGGGATTACAATCACCACGTCGTGCCGCCCCTGTCGTCATCGACCACCTACCGGCTGGATTCCGCCGAGCGTGGGGCGCAGGGCTTCATCGAATTCGCACACACCACCGAGGAAACGCGCAAGAAGCAGCCGATCTGGATCTACGACCGCCTCGGTGAACCGAACAAGGACATCCTCGAGGAGAATCTCGCCTTCGCCGAAAACGGCCAGTCCGCCGTGACCTTCTCGACCGGTATGGCGGCGATCAGCGGCGTGCTCGGCATCCTCGTGCGCTCCGGTGAGCAAATCATCGCCCACCGCACGATGTACGGCTGCACCTATTCGCTGTTCACAAACTGGTATCCCCGCTACAACATCGATGTCGTGCTGATGAATCTGCGCAACATCGACGCAGTCGAATCTGCCCTCACCGCGAAGACGCGCGTGATCTACTTCGAGACGCCGATCAATCCCACGATGGGACTCATCGACATCGCGGCGCTCGCCGCCATGGTCGAGAAGCACAACCGCGTGCGCGAGCCGCATGAACAGATCCGCATCGTTGTCGACAACACCTTCGCCACACCCTTCTGCCAGCGGCCCCTCGAACTCGGCGCCCACTTCGTCATCCACTCGCTGACCAAGGGCATTGGCGGCTTCGGAACCGACATGGGCGGCGCAGTGATCGGTGCGGAAGCCTATCGCGACATGCTGCTCATGTACCGCAAGGATTTCGGCGGCGTGCTCTCGACCAAGAGTGCATGGCCGATTCTCGTGTACGGACTCCCCACCCTTTCGCTGCGCGTGCGCCGCGAAATCGAGACGGCCATGGAGGTCGCGCAGTTTCTCGAGCAGCATCCGAAGGTGAAGGAAGTGGCCTACCCCGGCCTGCCGAGCTTCCCGCAGTACGACCTTGCGCGGAAGCAGATGCGCGACTTCGACGGCGACTTCGCTCCCGGCACGCTCATGTATTTCAGCCTCAAGAGCGGTTCGGCGCAGCAGAGCCGCGACCATGGCGAGAAGCTCATCAACTTCACCGCTGAACACGCGTACTGCGTGACCCTTGCCGTGAGCCTCGGCCATACACGCACCCTGATCGAGCATCCCGGATCGATGACCCATTCCTCGATTCCCCCCGACGAACAGGTCAAGCGCGGAATGGATCCGGGTGGCATCCGTCTCTCGATCGGACTCGAGCGCGCCTCCGACATCATCCAGGATCTCGACCGCGCCCTGGCGACGGTCTGATCTCCACACGAGCTCCACTCGCAGACAACGAGCCCATGATGCACGATCCCTCGCCACCCCTTCCTCTCGTCCGCAGCCGCGTGCTCGCGCAGTTTCCCGACATCGTCGCCGCGATGAGCACGAGGCAGGGGGGCGAGCCCGGCGCCGTCTTCGGCTTCAACCTCGGCCTTGCCGTGGGTGACGACGACTCCCGTGTCGAACGCCATCTGCAGACCTTCCTCGCCCGCCTCGGCGTCATGCCCGACGAAGTCGCGTTCATGGAACAGGTGCACGGTGCAGACATCGTCGAAGTCAGCGAGGCCGGGATCATCGAAGGTGTCGATGCCCTCATCACCCGCACCCCGCATCTGGCCCTCGCCGTCCGCACCGCAGACTGCGTGCCCGTGCTGCTCTACGCTCCCGCCGAACGTGCGGTGGCCGCGGTGCATGCCGGCTGGCGGGGACTCTCCGAACGCATCATCGAGCGCACCGTGGCCGAACTGCACACAACCTGCGGTGCCCATGCCGACGACATCATCGCCTTCTGCGGTCCCGCCGCCCGCGGCTGCTGCTACGAGGTCGCGGAGGATGTCGCAGCGCTGTTCCACCCCGATGCGGTGACGATGCGGGAGGGACGCCGACCGACCCTCGACCTCCATGTCGTCGCGGCGCGACAACTGGCGGAAGCCGGGCTCGCCGCCGGCAACATCGAGACGATGCATCGCTGCACCATCTGCTCTCCCGCCCTCTTCCACAGCCACCGGCGCGACGGTGCGCGATCGGGACGCATGCTCGCGGTGATCGCACTCACCACCGACGAAGACTGAGCTCCGCACCTCCATCCCCTTCCCCTGCCATGACCCTCGACTTCATCGACACCGGCGCACACACGGGCGCATTCAACATGGACTTCGACGTCGCGCGCGCCGCGGCCGTTGATGCCGGCACCGCCGCACCCATGCTGCGCGTCTACCGGTGGGATCCCTGGTGCATCAGTCTCGGTCGCCATCAGAGTGAAGACGATCTCGATCATGCACGTCTGGCGGGCGACGGACTCGACTGGGTGCGGCGTCCCACCGGCGGCCGGGCGATCCTCCATGCCGAAGAACTGACCTACTCGGTGGTCATGCCGGGCGACGGACGCGGCGTGATGGAAGTCTACAAGTACATCAGCGAGGCGCTGGTGTGCGGACTGCAGAAGCTGGCCGACGCCATCGACATCGCAAAGGCACAGCCCGATTTTCAGAAGCTCTACAAGGAACCCGGCAGCATCCCCTGCTTCTCGAGTTCGGCGCGCTATGAGATCGAGGTCGAAGGGCGCAAGCTCGTCGGCAGCGCGCAGCGTCGCATCGGGTCGGCCGTGCTGCAACACGGGTCCATCCTTATCGGGAACGCGCATCTGAGGCTTCCCGACTATCTGGCGGTGGACCCTGACGTGCGCACCGCGCTGCGGCATGACATGGATTCCCACACCACCACGTTGAACGAAGTCGGCGGTCGCAGCATTTCCTACGAGGAAGTACGCGAGGCGCTGCGCGCGGGATTCGCGGAGGCTTGGGGCGCGGACTTTACTGATGTTCCCGCAAATGCGTACATTCCCGAACGAAAGGAGGCGATGTCGACTCGATGAGCAGCGCCGCTCAGACCCCGATCAAGCGCGTGACTACGCGCGCCATACAAGAGATGAAAGACGCCGGACAGCGCATCGCCTGCCTGACCGCGTACGACTTTCTTCTCGCCCGGCTGCTCGACGACGCAGGTATCGACATTCTTCTCGTCGGAGATTCGGTGTCGAACGTCTTTCAGGGCAACAACACCACGCTGCCCGTGACGCTCGACGAAATGATCTACCACACCAAGGCCGTCAGCAACATCGTGCGGCGGGCGATGGTGGTGACCGATCTGCCGTTCATGTCGTATCAGGTCACGGTCGAGGAGGCGTTCCGCAATGCGGGGCGCATCATGAAGGAGACCAAGGCCGGCGGTGTGAAGGTGGAGGGCGGCCGCCGCGTGGCAGCGGTGGTCGAAAAGATCAGCGGCGAGGGAGTGCCCGTGATGGGGCACATCGGCCTGATGCCGCAGTCGATTCTCAAGTACGGCGGCTACCGACCGCGCGGCACATCGCGCGAGGAGGCCGACGAGATCATCGACGACGCAATCGCCCTTGAACAGGCGGGCGCATTCGCGATCGTGCTGGAGAAGATCCCGGCGACACTGGGACGCGAGATCACCGAACGCATCACGATTCCGACCATCGGCATCGGGGCGGGTCCGCACTGCAGCGGACAGATTCTCGTGACCCACGACATGCTCGGCCTGTTCGAAGAATTTCGTCCGCGTTTCGTGCGGCGATACCTGACGTTGAGCGATGACATGTCGCGAGCGTTTCGCGAGTACATCGCCGACGTGAAAAATGGCAGTTTCCCCAACGAATCGGAGAGTTATTGATGGACAGCGACGACGTCGCCCGAATCAAGGGAAGTCTCAAAGAGGAAGGCTACCACATCTACGTATACAGCTATCCCGGCGGGATGTGCTTCCCCGTGCACACGCATGATCATGACACGATTCATGTCGTCCTGAGCGGGTCGCTCAAGGTGACGATGAACGGCAGCGATCACATTCTCGTGCCCGGCGAGCGCTTCCTCATTCCCGCGAAGACCGAACACTCGGCCGAGGTGCTGAGCGAATTGCCCGTCGTGTGCCTCGATGCCACACGACCCATGGGCACGATCTGATCGTGGCCGCTCCCACTCCCGTCGGCATCACGCGCACGCCCGAACGAGAGTTGCGCATCGAATGGAACGACGGCCACGTCGTGCGCCTGTCGTTGCAGCTCTTGCGGGATGAATGTCCCTGTGCCGGCTGCAAGGGGGAAACTGGTCTGCTCGGCAAGCACTACGCACCGATGGACCTGCCGATCCTCAAGCCCGGCACATACGACCTTGCTGCCGTGACGGCCGTCGGAAACTACGCGATCGCGATCTCCTGGGGTGATGGCCATGACACCGGCATCTATTCGTGGGAGTATCTGCTGGCACTCGAGCAGCGCCTGTAAACCACCTCGTGCATGACGCGGCTCTCCCGCCGCACTCTCTCCCGCCGCACTCCGTCCCCCAGCGCGCGCCCGAACGGCGCGCGTTTGTTATACGGCAACCACTCAGCTGATCTGTTCGAGCAGCTTCCGCGCCTCGGCCAGTCGGGCCGGATCGCCCGCGTCGGCCACCTTCATCTTCAGCACCGTGCGCAGTTCGCGCGCGGCAGCGGACTCCTCCTCCATTTCGATCAGCGTCTTGGCAAGCTCGACCCTCGGCATGATGTTCCCCTGGTCCATCGCGATCGCGCGCTCGAGCAGCCGCTTGGCCGTCGAGAGACTCGCCTCCGGCATCGATCCGTACGCAAGCTTCACCGCAGTCTTGAGGAACCAGTTGAGCGAGGCGACCTCCCGGTGCCAAATCGCGAGGATGATCATCGCGACATCGTTGGCTGCGTCGAGGGCAAGTGCATCCTCGGCGTGGCGCTTGATCAGCAGCGACAGTTCGAGCTTTTCGCGCGCGCCGACCACCAGCGCCTTCTGCCCGTAGCACATCGCCAGCGACACGCGCGCCATCGAGTGCGACGAATCCGCAGCCACCGCGCGGTTCGCGTAGCCGAGGGCGCGATTGACCTGCGCGAGCTGCTTGTCTTCGGCCTTCTCCCGGATCGCGTAGTCGACATGCAGCTTGGCCAGCCGCCAGAGCACGTTGGCATTGTTCGCCTCGAGCTGCTCGGCCTGACGCAGCGCGCGACTGACCGCGACCAGATCGCCTGCGCGTGTGGCGGCATCGGCCGCGATCAGCAGGTCGTCGAGGGGACCAGCAGTCGCTGCGCTCGTCACGACTGCGACGAACAGAAGGTGCTGAAGAAGGAAGAGGAATCGGTGCACGGGAAACGTCCGGTTGCTGAACACACACACTACACCCGTGCAACATAACCAATCCGCCACACCCATCGGAAGTCACCTCGCCGTCCCCTCCCTCCGATCCGGCGACCTCGCGCGCAGCCACTCGCCGGCCTCCGCATGCGTCAGTGACCGGCCGCAGCGCAAACGGGACAGTGATCGTGGGTACGGATCATTGCCAGAGCATCGAGATCGGATGTGCTGCAAGCTGTTTCCCGAAGGGAATGCGTTCGCTGCCCGTGTAGAGCAGGATGCCGCGCAGGAAGGCCGAACCCAGCGCATCGCGCAGCTGCTCGAGCACGCGAAAGTCGGTGGGATGCACGGTGGAAGCCGCCTTCAGTTCGATCGCAACGATCTGCCCGTCCCCGCGTTCGAGGAGAAAGTCGACTTCTGCTCCGTTGTGGGTGCGAAAGAAGTACAGACGTGGTTGGGTGGCGCTCCAGCCGATGAGGCGCCGAAGCTCGGCATGCACGAAGGTCTCGAGTAGCACACCCCGCAGCACGGGTTGCTGGTCGAGCCGCGCTGGAACAAGGTGCAGGAGTGCCGCGGCCAGTCCCGGATCGGCGATGTAGAGCTTGGGTGTCCGCACCATGCGCAGCCCGAGATTGCGTGACCACGGGGGAAGTTCGGTGACGAGAAAGGTCGTCATGAGCAGGGCCAGATAGCGCTTGAGCGTGGTCTGCGGCATGCCCGCATCGCCGGCAAGCGACGCCAGATTGGAAAGTCCCCCGGTGCGTGCGGCCAGCAGCTCGAGCAGGCGGGGCATCGCCGTCAATCCCTCGATATTGGAGATATCACGCACATCCCGCTGCAGGATGGTTGTGACATAGGATTGGAACCAGGCGTTCCGCCGGTCGTCGTGCGTGCGTGCCACCGCCTCGGGGTAGCCGCCTGTGCATACCATGACCCCGAGTGCGGCGGGATCGATGTCGGATCCCTGTTGCCACACGGGTCGGGCCGTAAACAGCTGGTCGATCACCGTTCCATGCATCCCGCGCAATTCGCTCTGGGAGAAGGGATGCAGCGTCAGCACCTCCACACGACCGGCAAGGGACTCGGCCACGCGCGGCAGGAGCATGGTGTTCGCCGATCCGGTCAGCAGATACATGCCGGGAGCGCGCCTGCGGTCGACTCGCACCTTGATCGCTCGCAGGAGATCGGGCACGCGCTGCACCTCGTCGATGATCAAGGGACGCTCGAATCCATCAAGAAAGGCATCGGGATCCCGTTGCGCTGCCGCGAGGTGCACCGCCTCGTCGAGCGTCGCATACTCCATGCCCCGTTCGTCGGCCAGCATCCGTACAAGCGTGCTCTTGCCTGTCTGTCTGGCCCCGTGCAGCAGCACGACCGGCGTGTCTGCAAGTGCTGCGCGCAGTTGTGGTGTGAGTGTCCGTTCGATCATGTGCATCTCCTGCGAAGTGAATGCAGATCGAACGTACAACACAGGTGGATGAAAATCCACCATTGCGTGGTGGATTTTCATCCACCTGGCGGTTGCTCTGCATCCAGGCGGTGGACGCACCACCGGTCCGACACGCATCATTGTACGCGGATGCGCGCATGCGTATTTTTGTCTGATCGGGATTTTTGCGCACCATCCCGTGTGCCTTACGGCGTCCACCCCAGATCTCACCATACACATCGGAGTACCAATGGCACAAGTGAAGGCTGCCACAAAAGCCTCGAAGACATCTGCGAAGCCGGCTGCGAAAAAGGCGCCGGTTGCAACGACCACAAAAGACCCGAAGTTCGTGTACTACTTCGGCGGTACAAAGGCCGAAGGCAGGGCGGAGATGAAGTCCCTGCTCGGCGGCAAGGGCGCGAACCTCGCCGAGATGGTCAATATCGGCCTGCCCGTGCCGGCCGGCTTCACCATCACGACCGAAGTCTGCACGTGGTACTATGCCAACAAGCGGACCTATCCCGCCGTGCTCGCCGACCAGGTGCAGAAGGCCCTGCGCAAGATCGAGCGCGACATGGGCGCGAAGTTCGGCGATCCGAACAATCCCCTCCTCCTCTCGGTGCGATCCGGCGCCCGTGCGTCGATGCCCGGCATGATGGATACGATCCTCAACCTCGGTCTCAACGACACGACGGTCGAAGGACTCATCCGCCGCTCGGGCAACGAGCGCTTCGCCTACGACTCCTACCGCCGCTTCGTGCAGATGTACGGCGATGTCGTGCTCGACCTCAAGCCCAAGACCAAGGACGACATCGATCCCTTCGAGGAAATCCTCGAGGCCAAGAAGCATGCCCGCGGCGTGCACTTCGACACCGACCTGACTGCGGCCGATCTGCGCGAACTCGTCGCCGAGTTCAAGGCCGCGATCAAGCGTGAGACCGGACACAGCTTCCCCGAGGATCCGCAGGTCCAGCTCTGGGGCGCCATCGGTGCCGTGTTCAGTTCATGGATGAACGACCGCGCGATCGTCTACCGCCGCCTCAACGGCATTCCCGAAAGCTGGGGCACCGCCGTGAACATCCAGAGCATGGTGTTCGGCAACATGGGCGACGACTCCGGTACGGGTGTGGCCTTCACGCGTGATGCGGCCTCCGGCGAGAATTATTTCTACGGCGAATTCCTCATGAACGCCCAGGGTGAAGATGTCGTCGCCGGCACACGCACCCCGCTGCCGATCGAGCAGCTCAAGGCGAAGGATCCGAAATCCTTCAAGCAGCTGATGGACATCCGCCGCACGCTCGAGCAGCACTACCGCGAGATGATGGACATCGAGTTCACGATCCAGAACCGCAAGCTCTACATGCTGCAGTGCCGCGTCGGCAAGCGCACCGCCTTCGCCTCGATCAAGATCGCAGCCGACATGGTGCGCGAGAAACTCATCACGCCGACCGAGGCCCTGATGCGCGTCGAGCCGGATCAGCTCAACCAGCTGCTGCGTCCCATCTTCGACCCCAAGGCAAAGAAATCCGCGATCAGCGGCGGCCAGTTGCTGACCAAGGGACTCAACGCCGGACCCGGCGCAGCCACGGGCAAGGTCGTCTTCAATGCCGAAGACGCCGTTGCCGTTGCAGCCAAGGGACATCCGGTTATCCTCGTGCGCATCGAGACCTCGCCCGAAGACATCCAGGGCATGGATGCGTCGGAGGGAATTCTCACAGCGCGCGGCGGCATGACCTCGCACGCGGCCCTCGTCGCCCGCCAGATGGGCAAGGTCTGCGTCGCAGGCTGCGGTGCACTGAAGATCGACTACAAGACCCGTGAGATGCGTGTCGATGGCAAGGATGTCGTCATCCGTGAAGGAGACTACATCTCGATCGACGGTTCGACCGGGGAAGTGCTCGCAGGCAATGTGCCGACGCGTCCGTCGGAAGTGCTGCAGGTGCTCGTCGACAAGACGCTCGATCCGAAAAACGCCCCCGTGTACCAGCTCTACGCCCAGCTCATGAAGTGGGCCGATGGCGCACGGCAGATCAAGATCCGCACGAACGCCGACCAGCCCGATCAGAGCACGAACGCCGTGGCCTTCGGGGCCGAGGGCATCGGCCTCTGCCGCACCGAGCACATGTTCTTCGGCGAGGGGAAGATCGGTCCCATGCGCGAGATGATCCTCGCCGACAACGTCGACGACCGCAAGGCCGCGCTGGCCAAGCTGCTTCCGCTGCAGCGCAAGGACTTCGAAGGCATCTTCCTCGCGATGGACGGACGTCCTGTGACCATTCGCACCATCGATCCCCCGCTGCACGAATTCCTTCCTCATGATGCAGCCGGACAGGCCGAAGTCGCGAAGATGATGGGCATCTCCCCTGCGAAGGTAAAGGAGCGCGTCGAGAGTCTGCACGAATTCAATCCCATGCTCGGCTTCCGCGGCTGCCGTCTCGGCGTGATCTACCCCGAGATCACCGAGATGCAGGCGCGCGCGATTTTCGAGGCGACCGTGGCCGTCAAGAAGATGAGGAAGAAGGCCTTCCCCGAAATCATGATTCCCCTCGTCGGCAACGTCAAGGAGCTGAAGCTTCAGGAAGACATCGTGCGCCGGGTGGCTGCAGAGGTGATGAAGGAAACGAAGACAACCTTCGACTATCTGGTCGGCACGATGATCGAGATTCCCCGTGGCGCCATCACCGCTGCGGAAATCGCCGAGTCCGCCGAGTTCTTCTCCTTCGGCACGAACGACCTGACCCAGACCACGCTCGGCGTGAGCCGTGACGATGCGGGACGCTTCCTGGCCCCGTATGTGGAGATGGACATCTACGCGCGCGATCCCTTCGATGCGATCGATCGCGAGGGTGTGGGCTTCCTGATGAAGCACGCCGTGAAGGAAGGACGTTCGACGCGTCCGAACATCAAGCTCGGCATCTGCGGCGAGCATGGCGGCGAGCCGACGTCGGTCGAGTTCTGTCACATGATCGGTCTCGACTATGTGAGCTGCTCGCCCTTCCGCGTGCCGATCGCCCGTCTGGCCGCGGCCCGTGCGGCGATCCAGTTCCCGCGCGAGACGAAGCCGGCTGCGAAGCCTGCTGCAAAGCCGGCCGCGAAGACTGCGGCGAAGAAGGCTTCCTCGAAGAAGGTCGTGGCGAAGAAGAAGTAAGGTCCGTCGCGGCGACGCCGCTGACAGAACGTTTCCCCCTCACCGCCCCGGAGCATCCCTCCGGGGCGGTTTGTTTTTCCCGGCCACGGAGCATCCCTCCGGGGCGGTTTTTCCGTTGGAGGAGATGTGGTAGATTTCAGCCTCACGAAGGTTTGTGTGCTGTACATATCGGCGTGCGAGGAGGGCCTCATGCGATTGATGGATGACCTGAGCCGGTCGCTGCGAACATCGATGGTGATCGCGGGACTCCTCGCTGCTCTTGTCGTGCCTGGGACCGTCGCTGCAGTACGGGTCGGGATTGGGAGTGATGACGGGACAACGCCGGTCACCCGGGACGTGATGCGCGATGCGGGCATCCGCGGCTTCGAAGAGAATCGCGGACAGGTGCGCGACGAGGATGGGCGCGTGTGCAACGAGATTCTGTACACAGCGCAAGTACGGGGTGCACGTCTGTACATCCGTCGGGACGGGATCAGTCATGTGTTCATGCGGCAGCACGCATCCCGACCGGCCACCGCCGATACGGGCCGCGGACGGCGTGTCGAGCTGCTCGCGGGTTCGATGCGTGTGGAACCGCAGGTCGCTTCCGATAGCTGCCTCGTGTACAGGATGGACATGCAGCTCGTGGGCGCCCGCTCGGATGTTCGCATCCACCCCTTGGAACAGGCATCCGCCACCAGCACCCATTACCGTGCGCATGCTGCAGCCGTGCGCGGCGTGCGTGCGTTCGCGCGGCTCGTGTTCGAAGGGGTGTACGATCATGTCGATCTCGTGATGGCGATCACGGACGCGGGCCTCAAGTACGCGTTCATCGTGCGGCCGGGCGGGGATATTGCGGACATCCGTCTCCGATATGACGGGGCGACGGAGATGGCGATCGACGCCGACGGTGCGCTGCGAGTCGGGGCACCGGTCGGTGGCATCCGTTAGGACGCGCCGACGAGCTGGCAGATCGATGCGGAAACCGGGATCGCGGAGGAGACGTCCCTTGTGACAGCGATGCCAGCCGCCGCGCAGCTGCGTCGAAGTGCGTTCATGGTTCACGACGGGGATGTGATGTTTCACGTGGTCGATCATGATCGCTCGCGGCCGCTGGTGATCGATCCCTGGGCAACGTATCTCGGAGGCAGTGCGAACGAACGGGCGCATGCCGTGACCACCGACATATCGGGCAATGTGATCGTGACGGGTGTGACGGAGAGTCTGGACTATCCGGTGCTGGCCGGTCGCCAGATGATCAGGAGTCTGGATGCGGACATGTTTCTGGCGAAGTACACGCGCACCGGTTCGCTGCTGTGGTCGACGTATTACGGGGCCGGGATGTACGACGAGGCGCACGCGATTGTGACGGACGATGCAGGCAACATCTTCATCTCCGGCCGGACATGGAGTGCGGATCTCGATGTGCCGCACGCCGGGCAGCCGGTGCACGGCGGTGCAAGCGACATCGTTCTCGCGAGTTTTTCACCGACGGGGGATCTGCGCTGGGCGACCTTTCACGGAGGGCTCGGCCACGATCAGGGGCTGGGGCTCGCACGTGCACACGATGGGGATCTTCTCGTGTGCGGCATCAGCAAGGGATTGAATCTGCCGCTCCTCGGGGCGGAACAGTCGATCTACGGGGGTGGGCTGTGGGACGCGACCGTCGCCCGTTTCTCGGCTGATGGAGTGCTGCGCTGGTCGACATTGCTGGGCGGGGATCTTGAGGATGTGGCTGTTAACCTGGCTACCGATCGTCAGGGAAATGTCGTCGTTGTCGGGTGGACAACCAGTCGGAATTTCCCGACACGCAATGCCGTCAGGTCCTCGAAGGATGACACCTATCTCAATGGTGACGGATTCGTGACGAAGTACGATGCAAGGGGACGACTCCTCTGGTCAACACTGCATGGTTCTGATGCTGTGGGAGGGGATGTGGCGATGGACGTCGCGGTCGATTCGAAGGACGACCTCATTGTCGTCGGCGTTGGCGCTGATTCTGGGTTTCCGATTCTGAATCCGCCCGTGCCCCCTGAAACGACATGGAGAGGACCGTTCATCACGAAATTCTCATCGAACGGCGCGATCCTGTGGTCCACCAAGATCGGGCGGGAGAGTGATTGGGGGTTTCAAGCGGTTTCCATCGGGGTGTTGGATACGATCTACATCGCCGGCGATACGAGATATGCCAACTTCCCGACACTTCGCGCGATGCAGTCGGATCTGCGCGGTGTGAGTGATGCGGTCGTCGGCAAGCTGGCACCTTCAGGCGTGCCGCTCTGGCTGACCCT
>JAEYUG010000025.1 GCA_023432805.1 Bacteroidota bacterium
CCGTTTTCCCTTGGGGAGGGCACTTTTTTGCTTGACAATTCGGATGCGGAGCGGTAGGTTATTGGTCATGCGTTTTGCGACTTCCATAGTGCTGCGTTCCTTCGTGACGGCGATGTTTCTCGCCGGCGCGATCGGTGTTCCCCTCTACGCACATGTCTGTGCGTCGCTGGGCACACGTGCGCTCATCTCCTCCTGCGCGATGCATGAGGAGGAGGAAGCGCCCGTGCAGCTCGCCACCCCGGTCGACGAGCCTGCCGTCGCAGCCTGCTGCAGCACGGGGGAAGCCGTGCATGACGCTCCTGCGTCCCTCCCGGCTGTTGTCGAGGACGCCGCGTCTGTACACGACGCCATCTCCGGCGACTGCTGCGAGGATGTCGACGTCACGATGCAGGTGACCGACAGCTACACCGCAACACAGCATGCGCTCGCGATGCTTCCCATGGCAGTTGTCGGGATCGTGGCGATGCCCACCGTGCCGATTGTGCAGCCGGTGTCCATCCCGTACTTCCCATCCGATCCATCCCCCCCTCCGCTTGTCGCGGACATCATCTCCTCCACCATACTTCTGATCTGATCGCTCGTGACGGGTGATGGACGCGTGCGTCCGTCGTCCGTCGCGCCTGTCGCGCCTGTGCGTTGGACGATGGCGTCCCTCGACCGCAGTGCGTGAGCAGGGTGCCGGTTGCGCGGACTCCCACATCCGGCGAACCACGCAGCATCATCATCGGTCACGACTTCCAGACATCAGCAGGATGTTCACGCGAGTGGACATCGAGGACGCATATGACACACTTCATTTCACGTTGCACGGCGGTGGTGTTTGCCGTACTGCTCTGCGCGGCGCTGGCGCCGCCGCAGCTGCGGGCGATGGGCGACACGCTGTCGCTTGCGCGCATGCTCGCCATGGCGCGCGCACAGAATCCCGCGCTCGCCGCGATGCACGCACGAACGCGGGCCGCCGAAGCGCGCATCCGTTCGGCGGAGGCATGGCCAGAGCCGCGCGTCTCGTTCGAATTCTTCCAGATACCCGTCGCGAAACCGAATCCCTTCACCGAGAACATGGAGTACGACTACTCCATCGAACAGATGATCCACTGGCCCGGCAAGCTGCGGCTGATGGGCGAGATGGAACGCGCCGGTGTACGCATGGCGCAGGAGAACACCGCGATGACCGCGCTCGAGCTGGAGGCTGCGGTGCGCGGTGCGCATGCGATGCTTTGGGGAGCGGAGCGCCGGCGCGAGATTCTCGCCGAGACGCGCGCACTCGCCGAACAGATCGCCGAGGGGGTGCGGGCACGCTATGCCGTCGCCCGCGCGTCGCAGAGCGATGCGCTGCGCGCACAGACCGAGATCGAGAAACTCGCCAGCGATGCTGCCGCGATCGAGGCCGAAGTGCGCGGCGCCCGCGCGATGCTCAATGCCCTCGTGGGCCGCGACATCTCTTCGCCCATCATGCTGACGGACATGCCCGACACGACGATGTCGGCAACAGACGCCGCGACGTCCCCGACCGACCGTGCGGATCTGCGCGCCATGCGTGCGGAAATCGAGATGCGTCGCACCGAGCAGGCCGCGATGCGGCGCGAACTGTATCCGGACTTCATGCTGCGCGGCATGTACAAGCAGATGCTCATGGGCATGCCGGATTACTATGCGCTGATGATCGGCGTGACCATCCCGGTGGCGCCATGGTCCCGCGGCCGCGTCGACGGCCGCATCGAAGAAGCGGAAGCCCGGGCCCGCGCCGGCGAGGAGATGCTGGCCGACATGCGCCGCATGAACGAAGCCCGCGTGCACGAACTGCGCGCGCAGACCGAGGCGCTGCGCGAGCGCAGTGCGCGGATGCGCGACGCACTCATCCCCCAGGCCGACCAGGCCTTCGAATCCTCGCTCGCCTCGTACCGCAGCGCCGGATCCGATTTCACCGCGGTGCTCGACAGCTACAGGATGCTGACCATGTACCGCATGGACCTGGCGATGCTGACGGCCGACTACGCCACGGCGCTCGCGCGCCTGCGTCTGGCCGAGGGACGGGAGGATGGACGATGACGACCACCACGAACATGACGACCACGACGACCACGACGACCACGACGACCACGACGAACAACGGACGCAGCATGCACACGGAGCACACGATGAGAGACCACGGCACACCGGAGACAGCGAAAGATCACAGCACACCGAGGCGCGTGCATGTAATGCGCGCGCACAGCACTATTGAACGGATGCTGCGACGCATCGTGGCGGCTCTTCTGATCCTCGTGGCGGCATGCACGGTTTCCGCATGCACGGGCGGCGGAGGGGAGGGCGGCGGTGCAGAGGCGGAGAAGGTGCAGTACACGTGTCCCATGCATCCTTCGGTTCTTTCCGACACGCCGGGGGCATGTCCCGTCTGTCACATGGATCTGGTGCGCAAATCCGAGCAGACCGAGATGTCGGCCGAGGAGGCCGAGGCGCTGCACCGGGTGCGGCTGTCGGCCACGCAGCGCGTGATGGCCAATGTGGAGACCGAGGGCGTGCTGCGCGCGAAGTTTGCGCGCGGCATCGAGGCGGTCGGGGTGATCGATTTTGCCGAACCCCTGCAGGCCACCGTCAGCGCGCGGTTCCGGGCGCGCATCGAGGCGATGCACGTGAACTTCACGGGTGCCGTCGTGCGCAAGGGACAGCCGCTGTTCGATGTCTACAGCGCGGAGATTCTCACCGCGCAGCAGGACTACCTGATCGCGATGCGTGCACTCACGCGGGCGCAGGAGGCGGGCAATGCATCCGTTGAAGACATGCAGCAGGGATTGATCGACGGCGCGCGTGCGCGGCTGCGGGTGCATTACGGATTGACGACCGCGCAGATCGCCGAGCTGGAACGACGCGGAACGGTGCTTCCGCAGATCACCTATCACGCACCGATGTCGGGAACGGTGATCCGCAAGCAGGCCGTGCCCGGCCAGTATGTCGACGAGGGCACGCCGGTGCTGCAGATCGCCGATCTCTCGCGGGTGTGGTGCTATCTCGACATCAGCGAACAGGATCTGCGCGGCGTGCGCATCGGGCAACAGGTCGCGATCTCGACCGATGCCTGGCCGGGCGAATCCTTCGCCGGACGCGTGACCTTCATCGATCCCGTCATGAACGGGGCGACGCGCACCGTGCGGGTGCGCGCCGAGCTGGCCAACGCCGGTGGACGCCTCAAACCGCAGATGTACGTCAAGGCGACGATCAGTGCCGCGGATGTCGAGGCGCTCGCCGTGCCTGCCTCGGCCGTGATCCAGACCGGGACGCGGGCAGTGGTCTGGGTGGAGGTCGGCAAGAACGAATTCGAGGTGCGTACGGTGCAGACCGGCGCACGCAGCGGAAGCCGTGTCGAGATTCTCTCGGGACTTGAAGAAGGCGACATGGTCGTCGTGACGGGCGGCTACCTGCTCGACTCGGAAAGCACGCTGCAGCATCCGGCGGCGCGTGCGGCAGACGGCGCAGCAGACGATGCAGCAGACGATGCAGCCGACACGAAGGCGCCGCAGGCGGGCGGGCAGTCCGCCGCGACGCAGGATGCACCGGCGCGGGAACAGGCAGCGGGCGGCACAGTGCGCACGATCAAGATCACGGTCGACGGCGGCTACATGCCCGAGCAGATCACGTTGAAGAAGGGCGAGCGCGTGCGGCTGGTGTTCAACCGGGTCGAGGATTCGCGCTGCACCGACGAAATCGTGTTTCCGGACTTCGACATCCGGAAAAAGCTGCCCGCCTTCAAGGCGACGGCGATCGAACTGACGCCGACGAAGGCCGGCACCTTCACCTTCAGCTGCGGCATGGACATGCTGCACGGCACACTCGTGGTGCGGTGACGCCATGATCGAACGCATCATCGAATACTGCGCGCGCAACCGCTTCATCGTCATCCTCGCCTATCTCGTCATCACCGGCTGGGGCATCTGGGCGTTGGCGCGCACGCCCCTCGACGCAATTCCCGACCTGTCGGAAAATCAGGTCATCGTCTTCACCGAATGGATGGGCCGTTCACCCCAGCTGGTCGAAGACCAGGTCACGTTCCCCCTCGTCACCGCCCTGCAGGGCGTGCCCGAGGTGCATGCCGTCCGTGCCCAGTCGATGTTCGGCATGAGCTTCATCTACGTCATCTTCAACGAGAGCACCGATCCCTACTGGGCGCGCTCGCGCGTGCTCGAAAAACTCGCGACCGTGCAGGCCACCATGCCCGCCGGTGCGAAGGTGCAGCTCGGTCCCGATGGCACCGGCGTCGGCCACGTCTACTGGTACACCGTCGAGGGTTCGCGCGATCTCGGCACCCTGCGTGCGGTGCAGGACTGGTACATCAAACTCAACCTCCAGGGCGTCGAGGGCGTGGCCGAGGTCGCCTCGATCGGCGGTTTCGTCAGGCAGTATCAGGTGGATGTCGATGTTGCGAAACTCCGGGCCTATGGCGTGACCGTCTCCGACGTCCGCAACGCAGTCATGCGTTCGAACAACGACGTCGGGGGGAAGCTGCTCGAGGTCGCAGACGCCGAGACGTTCATCCGCGGACAGGCGTACATCACCTCCCTGCGCGACATCGAGAACATTGTCGTGCGCACGGCTTCCGATGGCGTGCCCGTTCTGGTACGTGATGTCGGTACGGTGCAGATGGGCGGCGACATCCGACGGGGATCCCTCGAAAAAAACGGCGAGGGACAGACGGTCGGCGGCATTGTGGTGGCGCGCTACGGCACGAACGCCCGCGAAGTGATCGAGCGGGTGAAGGAGCGGATCGAGAGTCTGAAACCGGGTCTGCCCGCGGGGGTCGAGATCAAGATGGCCTATGATCGCAGCGATCTGATCGACGCGGCGGTGGACACGCTGAAAAGCGCGTTGATCGAGGAGGCGATCGTCGTGTCGATTATCGTGCTGATCTTCCTGCTGCATCTGCGCAGCGTGCTGCGCGTGGTCATCGAGATTCCGATCGCCGTGCTGATTTCGTTCATCTTCATGCACCTGTTCAACATCACGTCGAACATCATGTCGCTCGGAGGCATCGCGATTGCGATCGGGGTGATCGTCGACGCCTCGATCGTGCTG
Source organism: Bacteroidota bacterium (assembly GCA_023432805.1). GTDB lineage: Bacteria > Bacteroidota > Ignavibacteria > SZUA-365 > SZUA-365 > JAEYUG01. The sequence continues at coordinate 5,068 of JAEYUG010000025.1, forward strand.
GTCGAGAACGCGTACAGGAATGTGGCGCGCGCGCAGTCCGAACGAGGCGAGCTGACGAAGGAGGACTACATCGAGATCTCGATCGTGTCGGCCAAGCAGGTGGGTCCCGCGATCTTCTTCAGCGTCGCGATCATGGTCGTGTCCTTCCTGCCGGTGTTTCTTCTCGAAGGGCAGGAGGGGAAGCTGTTTCGTCCGCTCGCCTTCACGAAGACCTTCGTGCTCGCGGGTTCTGCGATCATCGCGATCACCCTCGTGCCGATGCTGATGACGATGCTCACGCGCGGGAAGTTCCGCACCGAAAATCGCAACCCGATCACGCGCGTGCTGAACCGACTGTACGCGCCCGTCATCGCGTGGGTGCTGCGCTACCGGAAGACGACCCTCGCGATCAACATCATCGCCCTGCTCATCACGATTCCGATGATGTCGCGCATCGGGTCGGAGTTCATGCCTGCGCTTGACGAGCAGAGCCTGCTGTTCATGCCGGTGACACTGCCCTCGGCGTCCATCACCGAGGTGAACCGCATCATGCAGGTACAGGATGCGATCATCCGCTCCGTGCCCGAGGTCGAGCTCGTGCTCGGCAAGGCGGGCCGGGCGGAGACCTCGACCGATCCCGCACCCGTCAGCATGATCGAGAGCATCATCCTGCTCAAGCCGAAGAGCGAGTGGCGGGAGGGCATCACGAAGGACGACATCATCGGAGAATTGGATGCGAAACTCCAGATACCCGGCGTGCGCAACGGGTGGACACAGCCGATCATCAACCGGATCAACATGCTGGCCACGGGTGTGCGCACGGATCTCGGTGTGAAGATCTTCGGCCGCAATCTCGACACGCTCGAAGCGCTGGCGATCCAGGCGGAGCGCATTCTGCGTACGGTGCCCGGTGCTGCCGACCTCTATGCAGAGCGGACGCAGGGCGGGCTGTTTCTCGACATCGACATCGACCGCGAGGCCGTGGCGCGCTACGGTGTGAATCCCGCCGATCTGCAGGACATGATCGAGATCGCGATCGGCGGCGAGAACATCGGGACGGTGATCGAGGGACGCGAGCGTTTCCCGATTCGCGTGCGAGCGATGCGTGACGATCGTGAAACCGTCGAGGCGTTGCGCGCGCTTCCGGTGCCGGTGAATGTCGCGGCGGCGGGCTCGCCGGGTGCGGCGGTTGCGGTGGCTTCCCCCGGGAGCGGGGGAGGCGGGATGTCGGGCGGCATGGCGATGGGCGCGGGTGCCCCGGCGGGTGCGTCTTCCCCCACGTCCCTTCCCTCACCATCAGAGGAAGACGCACGTGCGAGTGTGTCGTCGCGGGCGCATGTGCCGCTCGGACAGCTCGCGCGCATCGCGATGCAGCCGGGTCCGCCGATGATCGCCAGCGAGGACGCCCAGCTGCGGTCGATCGTGTTTCTCAACGTACGCGGTCGCGACATGGGCAGCTTCGTCGAGGAGTCCAAGGAACTGCTCGGCCGGGAACTCCGGCTGCCACCCGGGTATACCGTGCAGTGGAGCGGGCAGTGGGAGAATCAGATCCGCGCGCGTGAGCGGTTGCAGATTCTCATGCCGATCGTGTTCCTGGTGATCTTCGTGATGCTGTACTTCATCACGAAGGATTTCAAGGAGGCGTTCGTGGTCATGCTGTCGGTGCCCTTCGCGCTGATCGGCGGGGTGTATCTGCTCTATGCGCTGGGCTTCAACTTCTCGGTGGCGGTCTGGGTGGGATTCATCGCGCTGTACGGACTGGCGGTGGAGACGGGCGTGGTGATGGTCGTGTATCTGCATGAGGCGCTCGACCGGAGGCTGCATGACCATGCCCGGGGGCTGCGCGGTCCCGTGACGCTCGACGACGTGCGCGAAGCGACGATGGAAGGGGCGGTGCTACGCCTGCGTCCCAAGATCATGACCGTGGCGACAAGTCTGATCGGACTGATGCCGCTCATGTGGAGCACCGGTGTCGGAGCGGATGTGATGAAGCCGCTCGCGACACCGATGGTCGGGGGACTCGTGACCTCGACGATTCACGTGCTCGTGGTGACGCCCGTGTTGTTCTACATCATGAAGGCCCGGGCGCTGAAGCAGGGAACGCTGGAGATGTCGAAGATGGCCAGCTGGATGAAATGATCAGGCGCTGACGAGGGCCATGATCCTGTCGGCGTCGAAGCCGACTGTGGTACCCTTGTCGGTGCGCACGATGGGTCGCTTGATGAGCATGGGGTCCGCAAGCAGAATCGGCACGATCTCCGTTGCCGTGATGCTTGCGGACTTCGCACTCCAGCCGCCTTCGCGATACGCGGCCCCGCTCGTATTGAACAGCTTCTTCGGATGATCGACCGCGGCGAGCGCGTCCTTCAGCATCGCCTTGGTCGGCGCCGTCTCGCGGTAGTTCCTGAACACATGTGCGATGCCCGCGTCCGCAAGCAGTTTCAGCGCCTTGCGCGTCGTTCCGCAGGTGGGGATGCCCCAGACTTCGATCATGATGCGTTGTCCTGAATGGGTGGGGGATTTCGTGGGAAGAAGCCGCGGCGGGCGTTGCCGAGTATGGCCTTGAGCGAGGTGGGGAAGTCGCCGTTGATCATCCAGTCGACGTAGCGGGCATCGGTGTCGACGGCATGGCGCAGCGTTTGTCCCCTGAGCTTGCCGAAGGTGAACACCGCCTCGCCGTTTTCCCAGACGAGCTTGCCGTCGTCGTCGACCCAGTTCGGATTGCGGGGATGCACGATCGCCTCCAGCGTGGCGATGTCGCGCGGGAGATCGTCATAGCGTTCGAGCTGTGCCTGAAGGATGTCGGCCGTGGCGCGCACGTCGGCCAGCGCGCCATGCGCGCCCTCGTGCTCGCGTCCGCAGTAATAGCGCAGCGCTGCCGACAGATCGCGGGGTTCACGTTGATGGAAGATCGTCTGTACATCGACCACGTGCACACCCTCGAGCGCAAGCGGCAGGTCCGCGCGCTCGAACTCCCGGACGAGCAGTGGCAGGTCGAAGCGGCGGATGTTGTATCCCGCCAGATCGCAGTCCGCCAGCATCTCGCGCAGCTTCGGCGCCAGTGCGCGGAAGGTCGGCTCGAGCGCGACATCCGCATCGGAGATGCCGTGCACCGCGGTGGATGCAGCGGGAATCGGCATCTCGGGATTCACGCGCTGCTCGTACGAACGCGTGTCCCCACCCGGCAGCAGCAGGTGGATCGCGATTTCGATGATGCGGTCGTGCATGACCGAGACGCCCGTGGTCTCGAGATCGATGACGGCAAGGGGACGCTCGAGCGCAAGTCGATGTGCAGTCATGTCAGCGTACGATGACCGCGGTACCGCTGGCGGTGACCATCAGCATGCCGCCGTTTGCACCGAGTGTTTCGTAGTCGAGATCCACGCCGACGATTGCGTTTGCGCCGACGGCTGCTGCGCGCTCCTGCATTTCCTGCAGCGCGATGTCCTTCGCCGAGCGCAGCTCGTTCTCGTATGTGGCCGAGCGGCCGCCGACGATGTCGCGGATGCCCGCAAACAGATCCTTGAAGATGTTCGCACCGAGAATGGCTTCGCCCGTGACAATGCCCTTGTACTCGACGATGCTCTTTCCCTCGATCGAGGGGGTGGTGGTGACGATCATGACAGCTCCTTTCGGGTGAATGAAATCAGTGGATGATGCGGATGGGATGCGCTGTGATGCGGCCACCCGCAGTGACGAGGCTTACGTAGCTTCCCGCGGGAAGATGCGCGACCGGCATGCGCACGATGTGTGTTCCATGCGACAGCTGCAGGTCGTACGGCGCAGTGACGCGGCGCGCTGCCGCATCCACCACGATGATCTGAACACCGCCCGCGGCTGCGAGGTTCACGGCGAAGGTGAGTGCGTCGCGCGCGGGTTGGGGACCCAGCACCGCGACGACTGCAGCGGTCGCGTCGTTGTCGGAGGCGGGGTCCCGTTCGGGCACGAGGCGGAGTTCGGTGGAGAGGGAGGCGCTGCCGTCGGTGTCGCGCTGGCGCAGCCGGTAGACGAGGGTGTCGAACAGGGTGGAGGAGGGGATGTGGTCGTCGAAGGTGTAGGTCTGCCGCATGAGCGTGGTGCCCGCACCCGCGACGGTCCCGCGCTGCTCCCACACGGCGACAGGTTCGGGGGAAGCCTCCACAGCGCACACGCGTCGCTCGATGTCGAAGCCGGCGTTGCCGTGCTCTGTTTCCGTCGACCATTCCAGCCGCACATGCGTGCCCGTGCGCATGCCGCCGAAGCTGCGCAGCTCGACAGGCACACCGCCATTGGACGTGCGCAGCAGCACGCCATTGTCGCCAACGGCGAGTCCGTTGAATATGTCGGAAAACGTGATGGCGCGAAGGGTCGAGGTGACGGGCGAGAATTGCTGGGACCAGGTCGCCCCGGCGTCGCTCGTGTGGAGGATCACGCCGCCCGTGCCACAGGCGCCTCCCTGCAGACTGTCACCGAAATCGACGGCGAGCAGATCCTGCGACGTGACAGCCGGGACGCTGCGCCACGACAGGCCACCATCGGTCGTGCGTGCGATCGATCCCCGGCGCCCCACCATCACGCCGATGGAGGCAGTCGCGAAGGCGATGCCATTGTGGTTCGTGAAGAATCCCGTGTTGCCGGATGTCCAGTTCATGCCGCTGTCGACGCTGTGCAAGACCGCACCGGAATCACCGGAGACGAACACCGTTCCCCCGGGTCCCGCCGCATCGATGTCGAGAATGTTGGTGCGAAGCCCAGGCGTGCGCAGCATCCAGGTGAGTCCCGCATTCGAGGATGTGCGGATCTGCCCCGCATCACCGACAAGCATGCACGCTGTCGCGGACGTCGGCAGGCAGCCGCGCAGCACTGCCGTCGTGCCGCTGAAACGCGGCACCCACGACAACCCGAAATCCGAACTGACGAGCAGTGTTCCCAGTGCGCCGGCAGCGTACATCATCGGGAAGATCCCCGCCGCCGTATGCAGATCCTGCGACGTGCCGCTCGCGACGGCATGCCATGTCGAGCCGCCGTCGCTCGAACGCAGCAGGGTGCCCTGTGCACCTGTGACAAACATCGTTGGCATGCCGGGGATGCACGCGCCATAGAGATGCCGCGTGGTGCCGCTGTTCTGCACGATCCAGCCCTGCGCCGTCGCCTCGCGCTGCAGGCAGAGCAGCAGCACACCGATCAGGAGAACGGCCGGCGTGCTGTGACGTGCGTGAAGCATGAGGGTGGTTGCGGACATGTGCTCTGCAGGGAAACCTGAAAGATAGGTTCGGAGCAAGGGAAAGTCCACGTGCGGAAAAGTTCGGATCGTGGTTGTAGGTTGCAGACACGATCAGTATGCGGAGTGACCATGCATGAGGCACGCCACGGGGTGGTGCTCGGGGACGGACGCATCCGCTGCGAGGTGTGTCCCCGCTTCTGCGAATTGCGTGAGGGGCAGCGCGGACTCTGCTTCGTGCGGATGCACGACGGGGGGAGGCTCGTGCTGACCACCTATGGACGGTCGAGCGGCATCGCGGTGGATCCCATCGAGAAGAAGCCCCTGTATCATTTCCTGCCCGGGACGAAGGCGCTGTCGTTCGGCACCGCCGGCTGCAATCTCACCTGCCGCTTCTGTCAGAACTGGGACATCTCGAAATCCCGCAGCACTGAACGTCTCGGTGTGGAGGCTTCCCCCGTGGCGATCGCGCAGCTCGCCGCGCAGCGGAACTGTCCGAGTGTCGCCTTCACCTACAACGATCCCATCATCTTCCTCGAATATGCCATCGATACTGCTGCCGCCTGTCGCGCGCGGGGTATCCGTTCGGTGGCCGTGACCGCAGGGTATGTGATGCCCGCGGCGCGGCGCGAATTCTTCGCGGCGATGGACGCCGCGAACGTGGATCTGAAATCCTTCAGCGAACGGTTCTACCGCGAGATCTGCGGCGGATCGCTCGCGGTGGTCAAGGAGACGCTCGCCTATCTCGTGCATGACACGCATGTGTGGACCGAGATCACCACGCTGTTGATACCCGGCGAGAACGACTCCGATGCCGAACTGACGGCGTTGTGCGAATGGGTGGCTGGTGCATTGGGCGTTCACGTGCCGCTGCACTTCACGGCATTTCATCCCGACTGGCGGATGCAGGATCATGCTTCGACCCCGCGTGCGACACTCGAACGCGCCCGCGCGATCGGACTGCAGGCGGGGTTGCGGTATGTCTATACGGGAAACATCCGTGACCGCGATGGTGGCACGACATTCTGTCACGGGTGCGGTGCGGCGCTGATCGTGCGCGACGGCTACGCGGTCGAGAACGCAGGGCTCGATGCGCAGGGGTGCTGCACGCTGTGCGGCAGGCGCTGCGCTGGAGTGTTTTGAAAGGAGGGTGGACGTCCACGTCCACTCGTGACAGAGGCTCAGTGCCATCAGGGTGGACGAGGACGTCCACCGACCGTTCTACTTCTTCAGTCTGTCCTTGAACTGCTTCGTGAACTTGTCGAGTTTCGGCTTGATCACGTACTGGCAGTAGGCCTGGCGGGGATTCTTGTCGAAGTAGTCCTGGTGGTAGTTCTCCGCCGGCCAGGTCACCGTGTGCGGTGCAATCTCGGTGACGATCGGACTCTTGAATGCACCCGATCTGTCGAGGTCCGCCCGATACGTCGCTGCGGTCTCGCGCTGCGCATCGTTGTGGTAGAAGATCACCGACCGATATTGCGTGCCCACGTCCGCACCCTGCCGGTTCGGTGTCGTCGGGTCGTGGCTCGAGAAGAACGCCTCGAGCAGGTCCGCATACGACACCGTCTCCGGATCATAGACGATCGTGCAGACCTCTGCATGCCCTGTCATCCCCGAACAGACCTGTTCGTAGGTGGGATGCTCAGTTTCGCCGCCCGCATAGCCGGGATCGACCGACACGATGCCGTCGAGCTGCTGGAAGACGGCTTCGACACACCAAAAGCATCCGCCGCCGAAGGTGGCGGTATCGAGGGAAGAGGGGAGGGAGGAAGGCATGGTCGTCTGCGTGCTGGTGGGTGTACGTGCACGATCGGGGGAAGCGTCCGTTGACGCGTCCGCGTCGGCGCGAATGGTGGAGATGCTGCCGGTGAAGGTACCGCCGGCATGGAGCAGCGCGACGGCGGCAACGAGGAATGCAGTGAGCAGGATGAGGGCGGAACGTGTCATGGCAGCGTCGACAGGTGGCTTCCCATCAAACATTGAACGCGTGCCGGGAATTCCCGTATTTTTCCTTTTCGATCCATCAGTCCTCTTCCTTCCCCCTAACCTACTGCACAGCGGATTCCCATGCGACTGGCGAAGATTCCCCTTCATGTACGCATTCTTGTCGGACTCGTGCTTGGAGCGGTGTTCGGGTCGGTGTTTCATGTCGATGCGCGACTCATCGATCTGGAGATCGGGTCGGCTCGCGCTGCGACAGAACTGCGGATGTGGGAATCAGTCGTACTGCAGAGCGGAGGTGAGCAGCGAACGTTCGGGGCGCTCGACCAGCTGCCGCTCGTGCGCGAGGTGGCGCGGCTGCGCACCGAGGGCGTGCGGGTGGATCTCGTCGCACGCGATGCGACGGGCGAGCAGCTGTATGCGGACGTGCGGTCTGCGGAAAAACGCGCGACCGTGGCGACCGCGATCAAGCCGCTCGGGGACGTGTTCATCCGCCTGCTCATGATGATCGCGATCCCTCTCGTCTTCGCCTCGCTGCTGGTCGGTGTGGCGAGTCTTGGGAGTGCCGGACGCATGGCGCGCATCGGGGGCAAGAGCATTGCGTACTACATGACGACGACGGCCGTGGCGATCACACTGGGACTCCTGATCGCCGACGTCGTGCAGCCCGGACACCGGATGGATGTCACTGCGCGTGACCGCCTGCTGACGGTGTATCAGGGGGATGTGGCTGCGAAGATCGATCAGAAGACGGGCGTCGACATCATTGATTTTCTCGTGAACATCGTGCCGAAGAATCCCGTCGCCGCCATGGCCAACGGCGAGATGCTTCCTTTGATCTTCTTTGCACTCATGCTCGGCATGGCGACGCTGGCGATCGACGCCGAGAAGCGCGAGCGCATCGCATCGTTCTTCGATGCGGTGAGCGATGCGATGATCCGCATGGTCGACATGGTGATGCTGATCGCGCCGTTCGCGGTGTTCGCGCTCATTGCCGCGGTGGTGGGCGAGTTCGGGTTCGGGATTCTGCAGACGCTTGTCTGGTACGCGGCGACGGTACTGGCGGGTCTGCTTGTGCAGACAGTGGTTGTGTACCCGATCTTTCTCAGGGTGTTTGCACGCGATGTACCGATCGGTCGGTTCTTCAGGGAGATACGTCCCGCCCACCTTGTCGCCTTCACCACGAGCAGCTCGGCCGCAACGCTTCCGGTAAACTTCGAGTGCTGCGAGCGGCTCGGCGCGCCGAAGTCGATTACGAGCTTCGTGCTACCGCTGGGTGCCACAATCAACATGGACGGCACCGCGCTGTATCAGGGCGTGGCGACGCTGTTCATTGCACAGGTGTATGGCATGGATCTCTCGGTCGCGCAGCAGCTCACTGTGGTGCTGACCGCGACGCTGGCGTCGATCGGCACGGCACCGGTACCGGGTGTGGGCATCATCATGCTGCTGATCGTGCTGCAGAGCGTGGGCGTGCCCGAGGAGGGCATCGCGCTCATTCTCGGTATCGACCGGCTGCTCGACATGGCACGTACGATTCCGAACATCACAGGCGATGCCACGGCGGCGATGATCATCTCCTCGAGCGAGGGTGTACTCGGACCTCGCTCCTGACCGAATTCCCGAGTCTTTTGTCCGTAACTCGGGGATTCGTAGTTTCGAGAAAATTCACGAATTGTCGCCCTGCCGACATTCGGACTTTTCTGCTCTCCATACTTCCGCACACAACTCTGATTCCGAATACCGGAGGCTCTCATGTCACTTACCACGCTCGTCGTCATCATCGCGATTCTTGCGGTCATTGCAGGATTCATCATCTGGATGACGCGGCAATACCGGAAAGTGGGTCCCAACGAAGTTCTGGTCATTTCCGGCCGTCGCAGCACCATCATGACTCCCGATGGGACGAAGCAGGAGATCGGGTATCGTTTCCGCATCGGGGGCGGCACCTTCGTCAATCCCTTCACCGAGCAGGCGCAGACCATGCCGATCGAGGTGGTGAGTGTCACAATCCGCACCCCGGAGGTGCTGTCGAAGGACGGCATTCCCATTCTCTCCGAATCATCGGCACAAGTGAAGATCGAGGCGAGTGAGTATTCGATCTATCTGGCGACGCAGAACTTCATGGGAGGCGGCACCGACGCGATTCGCGAGGTGGCGCAGACGGTGCTCGAGGGGAAGGTGCGCGAGGCCATCGGCGGCATGACGGTGACCGAGCTGTATCAGAATCGTCGAGAGTTCGCCGAGCGAGTGCATGATGCTGTTGTGCGGGACTTCGGATCGATGGGACTGGTCATGATCAGTTTCGCGCTGAAGGATCTGACCGATACGCAGGGGTACCTCGACGCGTTGTCGAAGCCGATGATCGCCGCTGCCAAGCGCGATGCCATCGTCAAGCAGGCCGAGTACGATCGTGATGCCGCCATCTACGCCGCGCAGGCGAAGAAGGAAGCCGACATCGCCAGGCTGGCCGCCGACGCCGAAGTGGCGGGACGCAACTGGAAGAACGAGGAGCTCAAGGCGAACTCGCAGATCAATGTCTCGAAGGTGCGCGCGCAGGCCGACACTGCCTACGAGGTCGAGCGCTTCAAGCTTCTGCAGGAAGTCAAGCAGGAGGAGTACAAGGTCAAGCTGATTGAAACGCAGGAGCAGGCGAAAGTGCAGTCCGAGGAGATCCTCCGCAAGGAGAAGGAACTCGAAGCCACGGTGATCAAGCCGTCGCTCGCACGCCAGCAGCAGGTACGCGTCGAGGCCGATGCCGAGCACTACCGCATGCTGAAGGAGGCCGAGGCGAAGGCGCAGGTGCGCGAAAGGGAGAATGCGCTCGAGGCGGCGCACATCCGTCAGATGGGTGCCAGCGAAGCAGACGCGATGAAGGAGAAGGCCAAGGCGTACGATCAGTACAATCAGGCCGCGATGTACCAGATGATCATCGACATCCTGCCGGAATTGACGAAGAATGTCGCCGAGCCGCTCTCGCGCATCGACAAGATCACGCTCATCGGCGGAACGGACGGGAAGATCGGCACGTCGCAGATCACCGGTCAGGTGGCGGATGTGCTCAGCCAGGTGCCGGAAGTCGTCAAGTCGCTCACGGGGGTTGATCTCGCGAAGTATCTGCGCGAGAAGCTCGCGGGCGAGGAGTGAGGGGCTGAGCCGTGACGGCTGATCGCATTCATCTCATCGGGTCGTCGCCCACCCTCAAGGTGGCAGCGAAGGCCAAGGCGCTGAAGGAACAGGGGATCGACGTGGTCGATCTCAGTGTCGGCGAGCCCGACTTCCCCACGCCCGCCCATATCAAGGACGCCGCCCACCGGGCCATCGACGAGAACTTCACCAAGTACACGGCCAACGAAGGCATCCTTCCCCTGCGCGAGGCGATCGCACGACAGCTGGTCGAGGAGCATCAGCTCTCGTACGATCCCTCGCAGATCATCGTCTCGAACGGTGCGAAGCACTCGATCTACAATCTGATGATGGCCATCGTCAATGATGGTGACGAAGTCATCATTCCCGCGCCGTACTGGGTGTCGTATCCCGAGATGGTCAAGCTCGCGAATGGGCATCCCGTGATCGTGCACACGCGCGAAGAGGACGGCTTCCGCCTGACGCCGGCGCAGTTGCGCGACACGATCTCGGCGAGTACGAAGGCGGTCTTCCTCAACAATCCTTCAAATCCGACCGGCGGCGCCTATACGCGCGACGAGCTGGAGGAGCTGGCCGAGGTGATCGTCGAGGAAGACATCCTGGTCGTTGCCGACGAGATCTATGGCAAGTTGATGTACGACAGCGTGCGGTTCACGCGCTTCGCCTCGCTCGGCGAGGAGGTGAAGAAGCGCACGATCACGATCGACGGGGTGTCGAAGGCGTACTCGATGACCGGCTGGCGCATTGGCTGGGCGGCGGGACCGAAGGACATCATCGCGGCGATGGCGAAGGTGCAGAGTCATGCGACGTCGAACCCCGCCAGCGTCTCGCAGCGCGCCGCGCTCGAGGCCTACCGGGGTCCCCAATACGAAATCTCGAAGATGGCGGCCGAGTTCGAGAAGCGCCGCAACTTCGTGGTCTACAAGCTGCAGGGCATGCCGGGCGTCTCGTGTCCGATGCCGCGCGGCGCGTTCTACGCGTTTCCAAACGTGTCGTCGTTCTACGACAAGGAGTACGACGGCGTGCCGATCCGCAACAGCTACGGCATGGCGTACTTCCTGCTCAAGCATGCGAATGTCGCGATCGTGCCGGGCGATGCGTTCGGTTCCGACGATTTCATCCGCCTCAGCTATGCCACGTCGATGGCCGCGCTCGAAAAGGGGATGAAGCGGATCGGGGATGCACTCGCGATGCTCAAGCCCGCACCGAAGCGCAAGCTGATCAAGCTCGCGAACACCGAAACGGTCATCAAGCATCACGTACCGGCGGAAGCCGAGGTCACGATCGAGCGGCGCGATGCGCTGGTCGCCGAGGCCGAGGCGCATCTTTCGCCGAGCGGCTACTTCGAGTGGAACGCCAACATCAACGGCATGATCGTGCAGCTACGCACGAACGTGGGGCATCTGCACGACTTCTGGGTCGAGAACTGGTACCCCGCGCAGCTCGAATCGGACATCGAACCCCACGGCATTCTCTACGCCGTCGACGGCGTGACCGGTCGCGAGCCGCATGCGTTCTACAACAGCGACACGAAGACCGGCGTGCTCTTCAACGCCGACCACTACGGATCGCTGCGTTCGCTCGCGCTCGGTCTGACCACGGACGTGGCCGAGCGGCTCTTCGACATGCATGCGATCCGCTGCATGTCGATGGATATCGGTGGCGCGGGCGTGCTGTTCATCGGTCCCTCGGGCACGAAGAAGACCGAGATCTTCTGGCGCATCATGGAGGAGACGAAGGATGCGGCCCTGCACGCGACCGACTATGTGTTCATGCGGTACGGCGGCGGC
>JAEYUG010000030.1 GCA_023432805.1 Bacteroidota bacterium
TCACCGCACTGCCCTCCCCGCTGGACGAGGAAGAATCGGCGTCACCCGTGAAATTCTGAAGATAATTCAACAGGTACCGGTTCACTTCGAAGCCACCCTTCAGCGTCCAGTCACTCGACGGGAACCACTCGAGGTTTCCTTTCAGTGTGTAATCCTGGATGACATTCCGCGCTTCGGTTTCGAATCCCGCGCTCTGCGAGGTAAAACTGTTTCGGTATCGCGAGTAACTCAGATGGAATACGGAAAACAGGTTGTCCCCGAACAGATGCGTCCAGCTTCCGGCGAGCAGGTTGTTGCCGATGCCCATAGTCCCATTGAACCCGGCGTTGTTGTCGAAAACCAGATCGTCCTCCGATATAAATCCAGAAAGGAATACTTTATCCGATGTGCCGAATTCCTGGGAAATTTTTCCGTTGATGTCGTAGAAGTAATAATCCGGCAGCGGTTCTTCGTCCGTTTCAAACAGGCTGGTCAGCATGTCGATGTAGGTGCGGCGGAAACCGAGGAACCATGCGCCGTTTCCGGCGGGACCCTCGGCCGACAGCCGCGAGGAGATCAGGCCGACGGAGGCAGTCCCGCCGAATTCGTTCCGGTTGCCGTCCTTCTGCACGAGGTCGAGCACGGCGGAGAGTCTGCCGCCATACTCCGCCGGATAGCCGCCTTTGATCAGATCCACATCCTTCACGGCGTCGGGATTGAATGTGGAGAAAAAGCCGAACAGGTGCGAGGGATTATAGACGGCGGAGCCGTCGAGCAGCACCAGCGTCTGATCGGGCGATCCGCCGCGAATGTAGAGACCACTGGAAATCTGTGACGACGCCAGCACTCCGGGCAGGTATTGCAGGGAACGAAACACATCCGCCTCGCCGCCGACGCGAAGCTTCGTGATCTGCCGAATGGGGATGTTGAAGCGACTGACGGTTATCTCCCGCGTGTCGTCGAATCTGTCGCGCTCCACCACCACCTCATCGAGCCGTACTGCTTCGGAAACGAGTTCGATGTCGATGCGACGGGACTCCCGCTTTTTCAACTCCACGACCACTTCACGTCTCTCGTAGCCGAGGAAACTGAAAATCACTGTGTACGTTCCGGGTGTGATCTCGGAAAGCGCGTAATACCCGCTTTTGTTGGTAATGGTCCCCAGGCGCGTGCCGGCGAGCATGATGGTCGCCCCGACGAGAGTCTCCCCGCTCTCCTGGTCCCGCACGTACCCATTGATGGTCGCGTTGTCGGAAACATCGGGCCGCTCATCCCCGGTCACCGCGGCGGTGCCCGACGGCACCACGAGGAGAAGGCATGAGAGGAAAACCGATATTCGGGTAAGAAACATGATTATTATTCTCCCTGCGGATTTTGTGATCCCGGTGTCGGCTGTGCCCGGCACGTGACTCCCGCAGTCGATTGAATTGAAGTACTCGCCTGATCACAACGTCAGGCCACCGCGTATCGTTTCCGGCATACGGGAATTTGCCCTCCGGGTTGCCCGGGAACGCGCCACACGCGCAGAATCGCCCCGCAGATCCGGGCAGGACTCGCTGAATTACGAGAGGAAATGCAGAGTTCAGAGAATAACCGGATGGAGGATGGTGGCCTGCCTTCGCGAAGTGTCGAGACGGATCCGGCTTCCGATGGGAAGGGTGATCTTGTCGGCGATATGTCCGAAAGGAACGTGAGCGAGCACTGGAATACCAAGCGGCAGAAAATATTCCTTGAGGACGTCATCGAGTTCTCTCTGCTGCCGGACTTCGGTAATGGCGGTGACGCTCCCGAGCATCACACCCGCGATCGCGCCGAGAATACCGGACTGCCGGAGTTGCAACAGCATCCGGTCGATGCGGTACACCGCCTCTCCGATCTCTTCGATAAACAGGACGGCGCCGCGCATGTCAGGCATCCATGGCGTGCCGATCAACGAACACAGTACGGCGAGATTTCCCCCCAGCAGCGTTCCCTCCGCCGTTCCCTGGCGAAGCGCCGTCGTGGTGTGAAAATGCGGCAGGCGTCGGGACTTCCGGCGATGGCGAAGCATGTCCCACAGCGCATCCGACGTCCGCGGCAGTATACCGGATGCAAACTCGGCTGCGACCATCGGACCCGCGAAGGTGACCAATTTCGTTTTTGTGTACAGCGCGAGGGAAAGCGCCGTGATGTCGCTGAACCCGACGAATATCCGGGGATGCCTGCGAATGAAGTCGTAGTCGAGATACTCGAGCAGTCGCGCGGATCCATATCCTCCCCGCGTGCAGAAAATCGCTCCGACTCGTTCATCTTCGAACATGTCCATGACATCCTTCGCACGAAGGACGTCCGGTCCCGCAAGGTATCCATCTCGTGCACCGACACTCTGACCGAGCCGCGGGTAATGTCCGTGAGCGATCAGCGCGGTGATCCCGCGCATGATCGCGGCATCTTCGTGCGGTGGACTGGCGGGCGCGATGAGGCCTACCAGTCCTCCGGAACGCAGGCGCGGTGCGATCAGGGGCGTTGTCACGACCGAACGAGATCCAGTGACTGCAAGATGTTTCGAAGATGCACGCGATTGTGCGCTTGCATGGGGACGAGAGGCAGGCGGAATTTCTCCTCGAGCAGTCCCATCATCGCCATCGCCGTTTTCACGGGAATCGGATTGGATTCCATGAAGTTCCCCCGAAGCAGATCGACCAAGCGATAATGGATTTCCTGGGCCTCGGCGAATGCGCCACCCAGTGCGAGATGCACCATGCGCGAGAATTCGTCCGGTACCTCATTCGCCGCCACGGAGATCACGCCATCCATGCCAATCGCCAATTGCGCGACGACGATATCATCGTCTCCGGAAAGCACGGAAAAGCCTTCCGGTTTGCCGCGGATAATATCATAGATCTGTCCGAAGTTCGCGCTCGCTTCTTTCGTGGCGATGATGTTTGGTATTTCGGCGAGGCGCAACTGCGTTTCCGCGGTGATGTTCCCTCCCGTCCGTCCCGGCACGTTATACAGGACCACCCCGCAGTCAACGGCTTCCGCCACCGCCGTGAAATGCTGGACATATCCCTCCTGTGTGGGCTTGTTGTAATACGGCCCGACAATCAGCACGGCATCCACCCCGCAGCGCTGCGCGGTTTTCGCGAGGGCAATAGTTTTTTTCGTCGAATTCGATCCCGCGCCTGCGACGATCGGCACGCGTCCTCCCGCGGCTTCGACCACGGTCTCAAGTATCGCCGTGTATTCGTCATCATCCAGTGTCACCGCTTCCCCGGTCGTTCCGCAGGGAACGAGCATGTCGATCCCGCTGTCGATCTGCCGGAGCGCAAGGGAGCGGACTGTGGAAAGATCAACGCTTCCATTGGCGTCGAACGGCGTGACGAGCGCCGTTCCCGCACCGTTAAGCCGTGGTAATGTCATGAATCAAATCCTCGAGAGTGAACATTCCTTTTTTATCCCGAACCCACTCCGCTGCAAGCAGCGCCCCTTCGGCGAAGCCCTCCCGTCCTTTTGCCCGATGGATCATCTCGATGGTGTCCGTTGCGCTGTCGGTGATGACATGGTGTTCACCGACGACGGCGCCAATACGGCTTGACGTCACATAGAGCAGTTTCGGATTCACCGGTCCCGCCGGCAAGGTTGTTGCAATGTCATCCTTCACGGGGTATGCCCGCAGCATCGCCTGCGCGAGCGACAAGGCGGTACCGCTCGGAGAATCCTTCTTCGCTGCATGATGCACCTCATGCAGTGCGAGATCGAACTGTGGGAAATCGGAGAGCAGTGCCGCGGCAAAGGTCGCAATACGCTGGAAGAGATACACACCGATGGAAAAATTATTGGCATGGAGACAAGTGCCGTCGAATTCGCGCACCGCGCGCATGACGGCATCCCGATCCTGCTCCCATCCCGTGGTCCCGCTGACAACCGGCAAGCCGGCTTCGATGCAGGCGATGATATTCCGCGCGGCCTGATCCGGGACGGAAAATTCGATGCACACCTGTACACCGCGTCCGATGAGATCGTCGACACTTTCGTACACCCGTTCCTTCTGTGGATCGACGATGCACGGCTCGGGCCAGCCGCGCGCGCTCATGGTGCGGTGGATTTCCTGGCCCATGCGGCCGTACCCGATCAATGCGATTTTTAGTGGTGGTTTCATGATGTTCTCAACGCGCGATGGAGACGCAGGTACAGTTCGATCGCTTCGTCCATCGCCGCGAATGTAATGCATTCGGTGGACGTGTGTGCGTCATGAATGGATCCAGGGCCGCACAGGAGACAGCGCCCCATGTGACACAGGTAGGGGATGTCCGTTCCAAACGCGACCGGTTTCGCGATGAACCCTTCCGGTACGGTGAGGATCTGTGGCTGCGAGACAGAATGAAATTTCACTTCCGCCCGTCCACCAATCAGCTCCACGACCTGGGATTTTCTTGTCTCCACATCATCCACGATTCTGTGCATCACGCGAGCCATGGCGGTCGGAGCGAGGGTGTTCATCGCGATTCCGCCTTCGAGAATTCCGACATTCAGCGTTGCCGGACCGAGCAGGTCATGCCTTCCCCAATCATGGCCTCGAAGATCGGAAAGAACATCGAGCAGACTGTGGATCGCGGAGGACCCGTGCTCCGGATATGCACTGTGCGCAGCGCTTCCCTGAATCCGCAGCGTATAACTCAACGCTCCTTTGTGACCACTGGCCAGCACATTCTCGGTCGGTTCACCGACGATGATGTAGTCCGCGCTCTTCCCTGATCGGGCAGCCGTTTTCGCTCCGATGCTGTCGGTCTCTTCGCCCACGACAAAAAGAAAAGCCGGTATCACGCCTTCTGACTGCAGCCGCTCGGCGGCAAACAGCATTGCCGCGATGATGCCCTTGGTATCGCACGCACCCCGACCGAAGAGCACACCATCCTGCACCCTGGAAGGGAGATGCGGCGGGACCGTATCCACATGGGTACAGAAGACGATGGCTGCGTGCGATGTCCAATTACCATACAGATTCCAACGCTGCTCTCCGATATACTCCCGTTCGGTCGTACAGCCGAGGTCCCGAAGCCGATCTTCGATGAATTCCAGTATCCGCGCCTCCGAACCGGTCACCGAGGGTTGGTCGATCAGTGCTGCGGCCAGGGTTGCCGGTGTCTGGTATGTCTCCGAGAGCGCCATGAGGGCCAATATACCACAATCCCGATAATAAAAGAGCGTCCCACCCTTACGGGCGGGACGCTCGAGTCGTTCGGAGAGTATCCTCTCCTATCCGATTACTTCAGCAGGGTCATCTTGCGAGTCTGCGTGAAGCTGCCGGCCACGATCTTGTAGATGTAGTTGCCCGAGGGCACCTGCTGACCGAGATCGTTTGTGGCATCCCACACCATGTTGTACGTACCGGCATCCTTGGTCTCGTTGACGAGGGTCTTCACGGGCGTACCAAGCAGGTCATAGACCATGATGGCGACCGGGCCGGCCTTCGGCAGCGAATAGCTGATCGAGGTAGTCGGGTTGAACGGGTTGGGATAGTTCTGCGAAAGTTCGTACTGGGTCGGGATCGCATTCGGATTTTCGGCCGAAAGGATTCCTTCCTTGATCAGCGACAGACGATAACCAGGACGGAGGTTCGGGTCGTTCGTCGGCGGCGTGCTGAGGGTCGTGAACAGACCGTCAGTTGCCTCGACGTACCACACCACTGCCTGCGACTTGGCGGTCGGCTGGCCGGAGATCGTGTTGATGAGGTCAGCAAGCTGACCGTGAGTCGTCGTGAAGGTCGGCTCGTTTCCGACGTTGTCGGAGGCGAACTTCACTGCACGGGTGAGGCTGATGCTGTCGAGGTACACGATCGTGTACTTGACGGCGTCGGTCTCTGTGAGAGGATTGAAGCGCGAGATCTGGATGTTCGTATACGGATCCTGCGGAACGGCCTTCACCCACTTGAACTGCTCCTGTGCGGAGGCCAGGTTGAGCTTCAGCACCTTCTGATCATCCGGGGCTGTGAGCGCAAACTGATTCGGCGCATGGGTAAGCACTTCGTAGGGGCTGGTCTGGCCAGTCACGTTGGGATCATCGAACTTGAACGCGCGCACTGACTGCATCTCGTCCGAAGCTGCCTTCTCACGCTTGATACGCGACGCGAGGAAGTAGTTCGTCGGACCACTGATGAACACGTCACCACTGAAGATATCCGACAGACCAGGCATGTTCTGATCGAACTCACCCGGGAAGCGGGCCGTGAAGCGCGTGCGGATCTGAGCGTTTGCAACGTTCAGATAACGGTCACGCGGCGACACGACGATCTCGTAACGACGGAGCAGGTAGACCTGATCCGGCGTCGGTGCCGTTGCGCTGGTAAGATCAACCAGGTAGTTGGTGATCTCGCCCGACGCAAAGTTCATCTTCGCGGAGGTCTGATTCAGACCAGCGAGGATCGGCGAGGTCTCGAGGTAGACGCCCGAATCGGCCCGGGTATGAATCAGGCAGATCGTGGCGACGCCATTGACGAACTCGCTTGCAGGAATCGTGAACTCATCAGCGCTGATGGAGGTCAGCTGGTTGCCATTGCTCGTGATCACGGCAAAGGTGTAACCAAGCGGATCGCTGTTCCAGCTGTTCATGCTGGTGTCAGTATTCGCGAGGGAGCCCTTGATCGTGATCGTCGTGGCCTGGCCCTTCTGATCCCAGTCGCGGATGATGTTTCCGTTCTTGTCCTTAGCAGTCAGCTTGAAGCAGATCTGCTCACCAGCAATCTTGTCGATGTCCGGATCGCCGGCCATCGGATCGATTTCAACGCCGCCCTGATCAAGCTTGGTCAGGTTGACGCGATACGGTCCACCAACGAGCTCATGCGGACGGCAGCCGTAACGGCTCCACATGGCGGTGTCGAGTGCGAGGGTGCCATCCGGGTTGTAACGGAAGGTGACCTCTTCCATCGGCAGAGCATCCGAGAAGTTGAAATCCTTCACGAACACGTACCAGTCAAGCTTCACGGAGTCGGCACTGGTGCTTGCAGGATCGGTATCGAAACCGGCAAACAGAGCGTCGAAATCAGTGGAGGTCAGCTGGAAGCCGGCGGTTGTACCGGTGTTGCGCACGACGATTGTACCAACTGGTGCGCCCTTGTCGGTCGGGAACGTGCTGGCGACAACACCAACCCACTGGTAGGTGAGGGTGTCGACAGTACGACCGGCCTCGTCAATCCACGTCTGGGTGGCAGGATTGTAGACCTTGAAGCCTCCAATCAGTTCACCCTTGGTGATATTGATGTCAGTAGCAGGCGTCCAGATGACGGGGATGTTCGTCGTCGTGGCGGTGATACCACTGATCGTCTGACCATTGGTCGGCTGCACGGGCTGGGGAGCACCTGCGGGCGGACGGTTGATGGACACGACGAGCGGCGGCGTCGGAAGCGGGGTGTTGCGAATGGTTGCACCGGCCGTGTCGGAGAACGTCTCAAGACCAGTCTTGCTGAATGCACGCACGAACCACTTCACGCGCATGACAAGGCTGTCCTGATTCGGCTGCGGCTGCACGTTCGGACGGAAGAGAAGCTGACGAAGCTGATCGCCAGGAAGCGACAGCGTCGGGCTCACGCCATTGTTGTCGGACAGGATGGAGACCGTCAGCGAACCGCTGCCGCTCGTGCCAACACTGTCGATGATTGCATACCATTCGTACTTGATGGTATCGTTCGGGTTGTTCTGACCGCTGTTCGCAGGCCACGTGGCAGGCTGCCACTGGAGACGAAGGATGTCCTTCTCGAGGCCGTTGTCGACGCAACCACCAATGTGATCCATGCGGAAGAGGCTGCGGTTCTGCAGAGCCGGCGTGCTGAGCACGAACGGAGCAGGAGCATACGGCATCTTGACCCACACGGGACGACTGGCGATCACGTTGCCCGGAAGCAGACCATGAGGAATCTTGGTGCCGGTTTCGCTACCAACGATAAGGCTCAGACGCTTGTCGTCCGGCTTGATACCGAGGATGTCGTTGCGGCTGACCGAGAGACCCTGGCCACGCGGGTTGAACACACGAAGCGTATCCTGGCGATACAGGTTGTTCGTCGGAGTGTTGCGCGGAATCGCACCGAAGTACGTGCCGCCCGAGCGAATCATGAGTGTACCGTCAGCTTCCAGATCACGGAATTCCCAATCGGTGAAGCGGGAACCGATCTGGACGAACATGGTGTCACGAGTATTCTGGTTGCCATAACGATCGTACGGGGTGACCGCGTAGGTGTAACGGATGTCGCGATACACGGTGTCCGGACGGGCGTACGGCTGATTGAGATTGTTCGGGATGGCATCCGTTGCGCCATGGGCAATCTGACCATAGAGGCGGGTGAACATCTCGAAGTCCTGCACGGAGTGCTGACGATCATCGTAGAACTGCAGCGAAATGCGCGGCAGGGTGTCGATGTCGGCCTGGACCGGAAGAATGCCGAGCGGGAGACGGGTGTCGTCAAACAGACCCTGGCTCACGTCGAAGCTGCTCGGGAAGATCGAAGTGTAGGCAATACGATAGGGAATGACCACAAACGTATGCTGCAACTTCACAGCAGCGGAAGTGCCGAAGAACGAGCGGAAGTTGCTCGAACGCAGCGGCTCCTCAGCAATGAAGCCAACCGACATGTTCGGACCCTGGATACCGCTTTCGCCGGCACCAGCGCCACCCTGCCAATAGGTTTCATCGTACATCCAGAGACCATCACCGATACGCTGGTGACGACGGGCCACGGAGTACTTGCCACGATCCCAGCTACATGTGTCATCCACGATGTTGCCGGTTGCATCGGTAAGGCTCGGATCGACCACGCGCATGTCAATAACCTGCTCGGCCGTTGAGTCGACCAGACGGAGGAACATGCCAGGAGCGATCGAGAACGCGCCAGCGGAGGTACCGAACGCACCACCGAGAAGCGCATAACGACGGTTGTAATCGCCATCAAACAGGGCGCCCGTTGCAGTGGTACCGCCCGTGAGGGCCGGACCTGCTGCGGCGGCGAACGTCATGTTCGGGTAACCAGCGCGACCGAAGTCTTCGCGGCTCCACGTACCAACACCGAGACGCGTGATGCGATCGGCGTCGACATGCGAATGACGACCAAACGAGCCGCGATCCGTACGCGTACCCATGAATTCTGCACGGGCGGCGCCGAACTTGAACGGCGAAGGAGTACCAATGTAGGTGTACACAGAGTCAGCAAACAGACGATTGCCGTACTCGCGGGTCTGACCAGGCTGTGCGTTCTTGCCGGTGAACTGGCTGAGATCGTACGTCGCCCCACCGGTCGGGGGATTGTTCTCCCAGATCGGAGTGGCACGAAGCAGCACAGGACGCTGATTGACCTTGATGTTGTTGCCAACGATGTGCCAGCCGATGGATTCACCGGTCAGCGGGTCAGCGATGTTACCACCACCAGCGATCGTCACGTCAAAGAGGAATCCGGCATCGCGACGCGCACCCGGGATCTGGGTGTTGATGTTGAGCGAGTTGTAGCGCGAATTCGGAGCAGAGAGCGTGCTGACGTTGTTGTAGGCATCATGCTTCTGATACATCGGCAGGCGGGAATGCTCGTCGATGTCGAAGTCGGGGTTGATCGAGGTTGCGTTCACGTCGAGGAACAGCGGATCGCCGTCCTTGTCGAGCGGAACGTTGTGCTCGTTGACGATTTCATACTTGCCGACAGGCTCGGCGGAAACATTGCGCTTGTATGCCTGGCTGACGAGAATGTTGTCAACGCTGTTTGCGTCGAACTGATGACGCTGAGCGACCGGGTCCGAACCAGGAGGCAACGAGATGTTCGTATTCAGAATGTCGAGCGTACGAGTCTCGGGAGTACCTGTGAGCGGGTTGATACCAGCGGCCTGCGGAGCGAGGAAGTCCTGACCGGCGCGAAGCACGTCAAAGCGGGTCGGGCTCTTGACAACCGACGTCACCGAGATGGTGTCACGATTCAGGTTGATCGCACCGGGGAGACCGGGGGCGAGCACTGCAGTACCAGTTGCTTCAAAGTACACAGTGGCGCTGGCCTTCTTCGGCGTCGGATACTCAAGCGCCGTCAGATAGGTCGTCTGGTTGATGTGCACGCCGTAGACCAGGTTGCTGATCTGCGTGTGACGATAGCGGGCCTTGCGCATCGGGCCATATGCGTCTGTCGTCCAGTCGGAGGCAGGAGCAATGGTTCCTGCGCCGGTCGTCGCGGAGACGTACGGTGCGGGAGGTGCGCCGAAGTTCGCTCCCCACATGCGGAAACGAATGCGGGCAGTGTCTTCGATGGCGGTCTGATTGTCGACGAGGTTTCCAAAGCGATCGTATTCACGAACGACAAGGGCGACCGTACGGCCGGCCGTCACCGAGTTCGGGCTCAGAGGATCGGAATCGGAAATGTTCAGCGTATCGGGGATATACGGACGGATGTTCGTATTCGCGCTGCGACCGAAGTGCGTTGCACGCTTTTCGATTGCAAGCGGATTGGCGCTGAACGCCAGGAACGACGGGGAAATCGTCGGATAGCCGTAGAATGCCGGGTGCTCGAGGGCCTGGATCTCAACGAGATCGACCGGAAGCGGAATCGGCGAGGTAGCGGCTGATGTATACGGATAGATCTGGACCTTGACGGTCGTATCGGACTTCTGATAGATCGGGATGATGACGCGCGGTGCGAAACCACGACGGCTTTCACCAACGACCGTACCTTCACCGAGGTTGTTGCCATTCGAGGAAAGATCGAATGCGAGGGTGTCGGGCGTCAGGGCGATACGCACCATCTGCCAGCCAACACGACCGGAGATGAAGAATGCACTGACCCAACCTGCTGTTGCGGTGTCACCAATGGTGGAACGCTTCAGCGTATCATCGGAGACCCATGTGCGGCCGAATTCACCGAAACCACCACGCTGCGTGTTGTTCTGCAACTGGGTTTTCGGCGGCGTGACGGGCACGGTCTCGCTTTCAACAAAGAACTTCACATAACGGCCACCGACGGGGTTCTCGTAGCGATCGAGCAGACGGGCCATGACGCGAATCTGCTGGCTGTGCTCGGACACAACGATCGTATCCATCGGGATCGGAGCGGTCGCATCACCATCAAGGCTGATGGGGCTTGCGAGCCAGCCGCCGATTTCACCACGCTCACCGATGAGGCGAGGATAGGTGTTCGTCGTGATCTTGTTGCTGGTCGGCTCAAGGGTCTTGAAGTAGTAACCCTTGTAGAACTCGTTTCCTTCAGCGGCGTCACGCGGCGTACCGGTCGGATAACCGGCTGCGAGTGCATCCTCTGCGGAGATCGGGCTCCAGCCTTCCATCGGGGTGGTCGTACCAGCCGGCTTGCCGTTGGACTTGAACACCTCGACCTTGTTGACAACGTCAGGAATGATGCTCATTTCGCAGGCGCTCGAGGTCACGCTGAAATCACCACCATTGGGGATTCCAGTGCTGACCTGAAGATGCGCACGAATGCGGATCTTGTCGGTGCCGGCGAGGGAGAGCTTGGTCACGTTCTGCGGAGCGCGGAGATAGAAGCGCATCGCATTGTAAGGAAGAAGAGCAGGCACGTCGCCGTTGATACCGGGAAGTGTCTGACCAGCGTCGACGTACACGAGATGTGCATCGAGGACGGTACCTTCATTCGGCAGTCCCGTCGGAACTGTCGGCGGCTCGATGGCCGAGGAGATGATCAGCTTGGGATTGCTGTAATCGTCAAACGCAACGTTCGGCGACACGCTACCGAAGAAGATTTTGTTCTTGCCGGTCGTCGAGTAATCGATGACAAGTGCCTTGTTGTCCGGCAGTTCAACCTTGACACGGTTCGCATTGAAATACGGCGCGATGTCAAGAGGATTGCCAAAGATGTCCGTCAAACGGACATAGAGCTTGCTGTAGATGTTCTCGAGTGCACCGAACGGCACCATCGTGCCGACGCGGCCCACAACGAGAGCGTCTTCCGTACCACACACGACTTCAAGACGCGGGGTGACGGGGAAGTATGTCCAGTTCGTGCCGTCCCACATGACGTCGGTGGAGTCCATCGCCGTGGTCTGACCCATCTGCCGACCGAAGCCTGCATCATAGCCAGTGCCGGGACCAAACCACACACCGAAGTTGTTGTTCGGCGAACCATCCGGAATGTCGGTCACGTGCAGGAAGCCCGGGCCCGGATTCGGATCGTTCTTGAGCATGTTGTGAGCGTCGACGCCCGTACCCGGCTTGTCATTCAATGCATACGATGCACGAACGCGGATACGATAGGCACCGATGTTGTTCGAACCGGTGGCGGCAGTGAACACACGCGTCGCACGGCCCATGTTGGAATACTTCACGAACACGCGACCGGAGTCGATGTTCATGCCTGTGGTCACAACCTGAGGAATCGTGGTGACGAGCGAGTCAAACAGACCGTTCACACGATAGGGAACGCCATTCGAGAGACGACCGAAGGGGCTCTGCTCGAACTTGAAGCGCTCATTGTCGTCGATCGTGTTGCCGAAACCGTCAGTCATGATGAGGTCAAGACGGAGGATGTTGGCATCGTTCGTACCCTTCCAGGGATCGGTCGGGCGAACGTCGATCGCGCGCGGGATGTTCGGACGCACAACGATCTTCACACCGGAGTACGGCAGCGAAGCCAGACCGGCGGGATCGACCGGCGTACGCTCGGGATCGATCTGCCAGGTCACCGTCGTGCGGGGAGCGTTGTCGAGATCAGACTCGTTTGTGCGGGCCAGATACGAGAACGTACGGGGGAAACCACCCGATGTATCGGTCAGCGCATTGACATTGTTTGTCCAGCGAAGCACGCCCGGCAAACCGCCCTGACCCAGGTACGGGATGTCGGCATGCAGCACGATGCGAACGCTATCTTCCACTGCGCCGACGTTTGCGCCGACATCAGCATGGGTATACGCAAGACGACGATACACGATCTGACCATACTGGCGCAGGGTGTCGTCGGCTGCGGTGTAGCCCTTCAGATAGACCGTACGATCATCCGGAGCGGGGGTGCCAATGGTGTAGGCGAGAGCCTTGAGGGTCGGCTGGGTCATGCGATCCCAGGTCCGGTTGCCCCACTGATCAAGGAAACGGACGGTATCGACAGCGGAGCTGACAATACCCGGCTGATAAGGATTCGCGGCGATCGCCCATGCACCCGGACGATACGGCGGAATCAGACCATTCTCAGGATTCGGATTGCTGCCGGGGTTGCCCGGAAGCAGAGGATACACACCGGGGAAACTCTCATTGTACCAGAAGGGAGCAAGCGTCTGATACAGGGCACTGAGACGAAGCGGATTGCGTTCCGGCGGGAAACCGTCGATCATCATACCTTCGTCGGGGTTCTGCACAGTCACCATGTCCAGCACGCGGGTGGCGCCGGGACGGAACTGGGCGGTACGCGTCTGCGTGTACGGCAGACCGTCATCTCCGAGGAAGTAACGACCGCGGGAGTAATCACCGAACGAACCGATGTATTCACCAGCGTCGACTGCTGCTGCCGAGTCCTTCACCCACATGACGATCTGGGAGGTACCGGGAAGCAGACGGACAATCGCGAGATCCGTATGGCTGACAACATTACCGACACCTGCGGAACCGAGACCACCATCGAGATGATACGCGCGGAGCGTGTCCTTCGTGGTGTCGGGCGGCACTGCAAGACCGGTGAGGTTGTTGATATTCGGCTTGAAATAGATGTTGCGAATCTGGATGCCATCCTGACCAGCACTCGGAGTGTTGATGGTCATGGAGAGCACCTGGCGAATTGCGGTGGGCTCGCTGTTGAAGGGCGAGCTCGATGCAATGTTGCCGGCAGGGCGATACACCGGACGGATGCCAACATCCTTACCGGTGGCGGGGGAAGGATCGGTACCGTACACAGCTGCGGTGGTACCAACACTTATCACGACGCCATTGTAGGTCTGACGGGTGAGCGTCATCGACGAGGACGTGCTCACTCGTGCCTTGATGTAGTCGAACAGATTCGACGACAGCATGTTGTTCACGATCTTGAAGCGGTTCTGGACAAACATCACAACGACGGAATCGCCGTTGAGGAAGTTGCCGATACCAGTACCGCTGTCGAAGAGCGTCAACGTATCCGCGACGAATGTCACGGAGTCGGCTGTCTGCTCGACAGTGCGTGTGATGTTAAAGAAGTCGCCCTTCCCGGTTCTGACCTGCGCCTGCGAACTGCTCGCGAAGAACAGCATCGCAATTGCGATCAGGGAGAGGAAGGTGAGAGCTTTTTTCATTCGAAAAGTCTCCTTGTTGGTTAGAAAAAGCGGACGTGACTGACAGGGTGAAGCATTGAGACGGATGGATCGCAAGCTGTCTCTGTCCATTCAGGTCCTCCAGTTGATTGAAACATTCGTGTTCTTAATTCACTACGTCGTTGAACTCATGAAAGCTGTCTACTGATTTGTCTGGAAGTCTGGAGCCTCGAAATATAGCACCTCGTCTGATCTTCTACAACCTGGATCAAGGTACCACAGAAAAACTCAAGGAAGCCTTCTCGACCATCAGTACTTCTTGCAAACATCCTGCCATGTGAAAAACAGCTCATTTTGGCTCAAAAACGCAGCACAGCAATCTATTGTCAAAATAACGTCAGGCATGAGCCCGCATGCGTCGCCGAACCGTCACCTCAAATCTATGACGTCCGCTGCGGGGGGGATCTTGAACTCGAAACGCGAATCCGCGATTCCCTTATCAATTTCGATGCGCTCTATCACATACGTCGTCAACGCTCCGTTGATGTCGGTGACCTCGACCTTGCGGATCAACCACTTGGTCGACACCCAGATCTTCAGTGCAGTCGTAAAGCTGTTGTCCTCCTTCGGTGTCAACTTGAGGACGTGGCAATTGTCCGTTCCGACCTTCTCCTCGCCGATCAATGTCGAGTAGTAGTTCTGCGGATACTTGACCAGCAGCTGTTCGGGCGACAGCGAATGGGCCTCCTGCTTGTAATGGTCGACAACAACTTGATTGGTCTGACCATTGAAGGACCAGGATGTCTTCCCATCCGTCACCACCGTTCTATTATCGCTTTCGATCCGATACTTGTTGCCCTTCTTGAAATACAGGGTGCCCCTGGTCAGCTGCTCGGCCTTCGAAACCTTGAAGCGCACAGTCTGCGTGAATACGATGACGGCATCACCGAGATCATCGTAACGGCCCTGCACCTTTTCGATGATCTCCTTCGCGGTGATTCCTGCGATGGCCAGAACCGGCAGGAGGATCGCCGCCAGCATCAATGGGACCAGGATATGGGTGCGCGTACGTTTCTTCATGATGACGTTTCCTTTCATGGTTCTCGTTTCCTTCATATCGTCTGGAGGATCTCCTCCAGAAGTTCAGGATCTTCTACGAGAACCTCGCGGGCTTTGCTCCCGTCGTAGGGACCGACAATACCGGCAACTTCGAGCTGATCCACAATCCGCGCAGCGCGTGAGTAGCCAATCTTCAGACGCCGCTGCAGCAGTGACACTGATCCCTGCTGGTGCCGTACGATCAGACGCGCGGCCTCGTACAGAAGATCATCCATCTCAACAGAGTCTTCACGCGAGGAGCCCTTCTTGCTGTTCTTGACCGAGGGCAATTGATACGGGCGCACATGACCGCTTTGTTCTGCGATGAACTCCACCACGCGCTCCACTTCCGCTGTGGAGAGAAATGCATTCTGAATGCGTTCGGGTTTCGGTGAACCGCTCGGCAGATACAGCATGTCGCCATTGCCGAGCAACTGATCCGCGCCCGGACCATCCAGAATCGTGCGCGAGTCGATCCGGCTGGCTGTCTGGAACGCGATGCGCGCGGAAAAATTGGCCTTGATCACACCCGTCAGCACATCAACCGATGGCCGCTGCGTCGCAACGATCAGATGAATGCCGACGGCTCGCGCAAGTTGTGCGAGCCGCGCGATCGGCTCTTCCACCTCTCGAGCGGCAGTAATCATCAGATCCGCCAACTCGTCGATCACCACGACAATGTAGGGCAGCTTGTAATGCTTGATCATTTCCGCATCGCGCAGCTCCCCTGCGGCGACCTTTGCGTTGTAATCGTTCACGTGACGTACACCGGCCTTCGCCAGCTTGGTGTAGCGCTTGTCCATCTCGAGTTCGAGACTCTTGAGCACAATCACCGCGTTCGTGGGATCGGTGACGATCTCCTCGTTGATGTCGGGACTCACCGCAAGAAAATGCCTGCTCAGTCCGCGATACTGCGCAAGTTCGATCTTCTTCGGATCGATCATCACGAACTTCACCTCCCACGGCTTTTTGGCGAAGAGCAGGCTCGTGATCATTGCGTTCAAACCGACACTCTTGCCCGAGCCCGTGGCACCTGCGATGAGCAGATGCGGCATCCGGGCCAGATCCGCGCACGTGACCTTCCCCTTGATGTCCTTGCCCATGCCGAGTGGTAGATGCGCGCGCGACTTGCCGAAATCGTCCGACTCCACCACGCTGCGGAAATGCACGAACTCGGGCTCGTTGTTCGGAATCTCGATGCCCACTGCACTCTTGCCCGGGATCGGTGCGATGATGCGGATACCCCGCGCGGCCAGTGCCAGCGCCAGATCATCCGCAAGCGAGACGATCTTCGAAATCTTCACTGCGGAGTCCGGCACAAGCTCGAATTGCGTGACCACGGGACCCGGCACTACCGAAATGCTCGTGATGTCGATCCCGAAAATCGCCAGCTTCTCCTTGACCAGTTCCGCCTTCCGATGCAGCTCCTGGGATGTCACCTTCGACGTCTGCACGGCCGGATCCAGCAGATCCGCTCCCGGATGCCGGTAGGCGAACTTCTCCTTCATCGTACGGATGTTCATCGACTCGGTATCGCTGTCCGATTCGACCTCCGCCATCCGTCGTGCCACCGCCTGCTGCACCGCTTTCTTTTCGTGCTCGTTGACGAACACCGGTTCGTCCACATCGAAGGGCGGTTCGTCCTCCGACTTCGCAGCACCCTCGAACCCAGCCTCATCTGAAGCGTCCGCCGATGTGCGCGTGCGTGCAGATACCCCATTGGAAACACCATTCGACACCGACCCGGTCGAGGCAGTGCGCATCTGCGTCGCAGCGGCTGCGCCAGCAGCAGCTGCGCTGCTGTGCGCGGTTGCGGCGGTTACGGATGTTGCGCCGAGCGAGCCGAGCGCTACCGCACCGGGACGAAGACCGACCGACGAAACACCCTCGCCGGCACCCGCGTCATCCACATCGCCATCCTTCAGATCAAGATCCCGCAACTGCTTGATGCTGTCGCGTGAGATCACACCATTCGAGCGCAATGCCCCGCTGTCTGTCGCTGCCGATGCATAGACCTGCATCGGCGGTGCGTCCATCGAGGCCTCAGGCACGGCGCCGGCGACTGCATCCGTCTGCATACCCGTACCCGGTAGCGCATTGGCACCAGCAGGCCATTCGATCGAGATCGGCGTGCGTTGCTGCGCGGGCACCGCCCCCGTGGCAGAAGCGACCTGAGATGACACGCCCGGAACCGATGTTGCTGTCACTGCCATCACGGAGTCTCCCGGCGCATCCACCATGGCGGGCACGACAGGCTCCCGCCGAAACCGACTCGCCCGCGTCGCCGGCGGAGGCGATGCCGGCGGCACGGACGACGGAACCGGCTCGGACGCCTCACGCGTCTCACCGGACCGTTGACGCTCTTCTTCATACATCGACGCCACCCCTTGTGCGGCAGCAGGAATCGCTGCCGCCTTGCGTCCAAGCATCCCGGCGAGCCGCCGGCCGAAACCACCCAGCCGCTCGAGCGTGATGCGGATGTCGTAATCCGCCACGATCACCGCGATGATCAGCAGCGATGCGAGAATCGCCAGAATGCCGCCCGTCGTCCCGATCAGACGCGCCACGATGCCCGCCATGAAATCCCCGATGTTGCCCGCCCACGATACGGGAACCTGCGGCAGCCATGTCACCAGACGCAGCAGTCCCGTGAACGTCGAAGCGAGAAACACCACGAGCAGTGCATAGTTGGTGTAGTACGCCAGTGCCCGCAGATCATTGCGCCGCAGCACGAACCAGCCCCAGATGCCGAGCAGCGCCGGAAACACCAGCGCGAAGTACCCGACCGTCAGCAGAATGAAGAAGCGCGCGATCAGCGCACCGATCAGTCCCAGCCAGTTGTGCGTCACATCCGCACGGGCCTGCACTTCGGGATCCCCGCCGAACAATTTGAGAATCCCGATCGCACCGATGTCCGACACCCCCTCGTCTGCAGAGGAATGCGAGACGAGCGCCAGAAACAGGAACACCGCCGCCACCATCATCAGAATCCCGATGATGTCGAGCTTGCGTCCGGCATCCAGACTCCTGCGGCCCTTCGCCTTCGGCGTTTCGGGTGCGTCGGTATGTGCGGCCTTGCGCTTCACGTTTCAGATGATGCGGCGTTCGGTATGAGGGACGCCCGCCGCACCGTGCTCTCAGTCCTTTGTGTAGAAGGGAAATTTCACGACCGTGGCCGGCACCTGCTGATTGCGGATGTGCACCATCACCTGCGCCCCCACCTCTGCGGAAGCCACGGGAACGTATGCCATCGCGATGCCCTTCTCAAGCATCGGCGACATCGTGCCGCTCGTGATCACGCCGCGCCCTGCGTCGGCAGTTGAAATCTCGTAACCGTGACGAGGGATGTTGCGGCCTTCGAGCACGAGTCCCACAAGTCTGCGCGACAGCCCCGCCTCCTTTGCGGCCACCAGTACGGCGCGCCCCGTGAACTCGCCCTTGTTCAGCTTGGTGATCCAGCCGAGCCCGGCTTCCAGGGGATGTGTCGTCTGATCGATGTCGTTGCCATAGAGACAGTACCCCATTTCGAGTCGCAGCGTGTCACGGGCACCGAGACCAATCGGCTCGATCTCGAATTCCTTCCCTGCCTCAAATATGGCATCCCACATCGCACGACCGGTCGCGGGTGAACTGTCGAAGTAGATTTCGAAGCCCAGTTCGCCCGTGTAACCGGTGCGGCTGATCATGCAGTCGATGCCGGCGATCCGGCCCCAGCGGAAGGTGTAGTACTCCATCGTCGACAGATCAGTGTCGGTCAGCTTCTGCAGCGTGGCGAGGGAGTTGGGACCCTGCACCGCAAGCAGCGAGGTCGCATCGCTCTTGTCGATGAGCTCGACGTCGTCGCCCGTATGCTCCTTGAGCCAGTTGAAATCCTTCTCGAGGTTCGAGGCGTTGACCACGAGCTGCAGCCAGTCACCGCAGTGATAGACAAGCAGGTCGTCGATGATGCCGCCGTTGTCGTAGAGCATGCTGGAGTACTGGACCTTGCCCTCGGTGAGCTTCGTGACATCGTTGGTGGTCATGCGCTGCACGAAGGCGAACGCACCGGCACCGCGTACCTCGAACTCGCCCATGTGCGAGACGTCGAACACGCCGACCGTCGTGCGCACGCGCTTGTGTTCGGCAATGATGCCCTGATATTGTATCGGCATGGTGTAGCCGGCGAACTCGACCATTTTGGCGCCGAGGCCGACGTGAATGTCGCTGAATGCGGTCTGTTTCATGACACCGTCAGAAATGTGCGTTGGTATGTGTGAATGATGGACGGCCGCGCAATGGCGGCGGACTCGACACTCGTGTGCTCGCGCAGGGCGCCTTAGACGAGACGGGACTCGTTCTTCTTCCAGTCTCCGAGGAAGGCCTCCAGACCGCGATCGGTCAGGGGATGGCGGAACATCATGTCGATCACCTTGAAGGGGATCGTCGCGACATCCGCACCGGCCATGGCACTGTCGACCACGTGCAGCGGGTGGCGGATGCTGGCGGCCAGCACCTGTGTCGCATATCCATAGTTACCGTAGATCGCGACGATCTGGCGGATGACTTCCATGCCATCATGGCTGATGTCGTCAAGACGACCGACAAACGGAGAGATGTATGTGGCGCCGGCCTTGGCGGCAAGCAACGCCTGAGTAGGGGAAAAGCAGAGTGTGACGTTGGTCTTGATTCCCTCGGATGCAAGGATGCGCACTGCCTTGATCCCCTCCCGGATCAGCGGCACCTTGACAACAATGTTTGGATGGATGGCCGCAAGCTCGCGACCCTCCCGCAGAATGCCCTCGGTGTCCACTGCAACCACCTCGGCACTGACAGGTCCGTCGACAATGGCAAGAATCTCGTCGAGCAGCTGGCGGAAATTCCGCCCTTCCTTGGCAACGAGTGAAGGATTGGTGGTGACACCATCCAAAATGCCGAGGCTCTGCGCTTCGCGGATTTCGTCAATTGCGGCGCTGTCGATGAAAAATTTCATCGTCGCTCATCCTATGCTTGAATGAAAAATACTATACGACGGTGTGACAACATACAGAACCGTGTTGTCAAATGCAACGGTTTCAGTCACAGGTCGCAACAAATTGAAAAATCAGGCAAATACGTGTTCGGTCTCGGCATACGAGTTCCCGGTCTCCTGCACGCGCAAGCGCAGACGATGCAGCCTGGGTTGCCCCTGCAGCTGCGCGGCGATCAGATCGAGAAGGTGGCGGGCGATGTTTTCAGCAGTCGAATGGAAGGGGACACGGTAGATCTTCATGCCCGTCGTCGCAAAAAAATCGAGCATCAGCGTGTCACCCTCGTCCACCATGAAGGCATGGTCGAGGGGATCCAGAACCGGCATGACGGCGGACTTGAGATCACCGTAATCCATCAGCATTCCGTGCTCGTCGCAGTCTCCCTCGAGTTCCACCCAAAGGGTGTAGGAATGCCCATGCACGTTTGCACACCCGGAGGTGTGGAAGGGAAGCCTGTGGCCCATCTCCCAATGGAAGTTGCGCGCAATGCGCATGGGGGGGGAAGCTGCTGATTTCGTGTGCTGCGGTGCGGCCGTCACGTCGGGTCCTTCGAAAAAGTACAGCTTCTAAAGTACACGCGCTTCCCCTCCCGTCCAAGGCAGAAATCCGGTTCGAGAAGAGGAGCGCACACGGTCGGGGGACGCTCCCGTCTATTTGCGGACGCGCAGCATCACCCAGATGCCCGCGACAAGAAAGGCGAGGTTCGGAAGCCACGCGGCAAGCATCGCAGGCATGG
Organism: Bacteroidota bacterium; assembly: GCA_023432805.1. Lineage (GTDB taxonomy): Bacteria > Bacteroidota > Ignavibacteria > SZUA-365 > SZUA-365 > JAEYUG01. The sequence continues at coordinate 21,000 of JAEYUG010000030.1, forward strand.
CTCCATTGTACCCGAACACCTGGCTCAGCTTCTGGCTGACCAGGTACGCAAAACAGATCAGGATGCTGATACCGAACTGCACCGACAGACCACTGCGACGCTTCACCGAGGCAAAGGGCACCCCGAAGAACATCACGATCAGTGACGCGAAGGGGAACGCGATCTTCCCGTGGTAATCCACCAGCAGCCGGTTGATGTCGCTGCCTGCACGCCGTTGCCGCTCGATGTAGTCGCGGAAGTCGCCGAGTTCCATCTCCTCGGGCTTCTGCTGCATACGGAGGATGATGGCGGGGGTGATCACGAGGGGACCTGCATCCACCGAGTCGAAACGCAGGACCTGTTCACTGCGCGTGAGGGTGCCCGACAGGGTGTCACCGAAGCGGCGCGACACACCGTCGACGAGCATCCAGCTGTCGCGGGCGTCACTCCACCGCATCCCGGCGGCATCGATGCGCTCGATCATCCGCGTGGGATCGTCGGCCCTGAAACGCTGCAGGCTCACGCGACGCGCTGTGGCGTTTGCGTCGTCGAAATACTCCATCGAGATGATGCGGTCGTCCCGGTCCTGGAAGAAGAGATTGTAGCGCCCCCCCGCCTGCAGGTTCTTCTTCAGATACGTGCGCTCGAGGTCGAGGCGCCCTGCATTGATGCGTGGCACGACATACCCGTCCATACCGAGCATTGCCACGCTCACCAGCACGCCGACAACCACGAAGGGCACCATGTAGCGGTACAGACTCACGCCACTGCATTTGATCACCGTCAATTCGTTCGTGCCGCTCATCTTCCCAACCACGAACAGCGCGGCCAGCAGCATCGCCAGTGGAACCATGAGTCCCATGATCCTCGGCAGGAAATACACGTAGTACAACCCGATGATGTGCGTCGGAACGTCCTGATCGATGAAGTCGTCGAGATTTTCGACCATGTCGATGAGGATGAAGATCACGCTGAAGGCGAGCAGCGCGAAAAGGATGCTGCGCACGAAGCGCGCGAGCACGTAGCGATCAAGCAGGCGCATCAGACCGACCTCCCACGCAAACGCTTCGGGACGAAACGCGACAGCATGCTCCAGTCGATAACGGGGGTCTCGCGCGCGGCACGCATTGTGAACACGATGCCGACGACACCCAGTACGATGTTGGCGGCCCACATGCCCCAGAAAGGCGAGAGCACCGTTCGGTCGGCGAGCTTCTCACCGCCGATCAGAAACGCCCAGTAGAACAGGAAGAATCCGAGACTGAGTCCCGCCCCCACGCCGAAGCCCCCCTTGCGCGCCATCATCCCGAGCGGCGCACCGATCAGCACGAACACCATGCACGCAAAGGGAATCGAATATTTCTTGTAGATCTCGACGAGATACTTGTCCTGCGTTTCGCGCTCGTAGGCACGCATCGTGGCCCGCCCTGCTACCTCGCTCTGCAACTGCCGCAGGTCGATGCGCGCACGGTAGCGTGCGGCGAGGGAATCTTCGCGGCTGAAGATGCGGGCCGTGACTGCGGTGGATAATGTATCGGCGTGACGGACGAGGGTGTCTGTCGCCCCATGACGGACGAGGGTGTCTGTCGCCCCATGACGGACGAGGGCGTCCGTCGTCCCATGACGGACGAGGGCGTCCGTCGTCCCATGACGGGCGAGGGTGTCTGTCGTCCTGTCGGGGGAAGGCATCGGGGCGGGGGCGACAAGCTGGGGACGACCGTCCAGATAGGAAGCCATCTGCTCGCGCATGCGCGTCCCGAAGTCGGCCAGCCCCTGATCACTCACACGACCAATGCTGTCGACGATCGCCTGCATCATCTGCGCACTCATCGTGCGGTCGTCACGCTGCGCGGTCGATGCATCGCTGCGCTGGAACCCGAAACCGCTGGCCGGGATCGCCACGCGATGCCGTGCAAACTCCAGGGTCCGGTACGGGGTCATGTCGCTGATGGTCAGATCGTGGATCTCGCCATCCTCGAGATCCATGAAGATCTTCGAGTAGTCGCGCGAGAAGTTCACACGACCCGTTCGGGCCGTGACAACCACGTGCTTGTCGGGACGCGACAGATCGTAGATCGTCACACCCTCGAGACGTCCGTCGGTGTCGTGCGCGCGTCGCACGAGGATGCGGTAGTTGGGGATCTCCTCCTCGCTCGTGAACACGCCCGATCGCAGCGTGAGCGTCGGCTTGATGCGCACGATGTCGGTCATGAGCGTGCGAAGACGAATGTTCGCCTCGGGGAGAATCGCATTGTTGAAGTAAACGAGTCCCCACGTCACGAGACCCGTCATGAGCACCACGGGGAACATCATGCGGTAGAGGCTCATGCCGCTGGCCCGCATGATCGTGGTCTCGTTGTCGGCAGCAAGACGGCCGAAGGCCATGAGTGTCGAAACGAGCACCGCCATGGGAACGGCAAGCACGACCATCCATGCGAGATTGAGCGCGATGAGCTCGAGAATGACGAGAATACCGAGTCCCTTGCCGACGAGATCTCCGGCGGACTTCATGAGAAACTGCAGGAGAAACAGGAAGATGATGATGGCGTTGGCGAAGAGGAAGGGCCCCGCATGCGCACGGAGTATGTAGCGCCAGAGCGTCATCGACGGCAGGGCAGGCTGGAGCGCATGGGGAATTTTTCCATTGCTATTGTAGATAGCAGAAAATATACTGGTGGATGGTGTTGGGGCAAGGCGCTCATGCGCGCCACGGAACGGGGCCGCACCTGCACCTTGCAAGGGATTGCATAATCTCCGTAGTTTCGAAGTTCCGAAAAAAATGCGTCAATCCGAATTTCGCCTCATGTTGTTTCTTACATCTCCCTCACAAGGTCAAGGACGTTATCGAGACGACATCTACCGCGCCGTACATACGGAGTAACACCTCATTCCCAAGAAGATGTCATCCGCAGGAGCTGTCCTCTGAAGAGCGTCCGTTCGTCTCTCCCGTCCGCGGGGGCAGGCATGCTTACATCCTTTCGACGGGCCGCCGGTCTGATCACCGCCGGCGCGTCGCTGGCGACGATCGTGTCCGTCCTGGCCGTCATGGGCTCGGCGCGGGATCGCGGCGTACCCGCACCATCCGCGCATCCGGATGTCAGGGTTGCGCATGCATCATCATTCGGTGCCGACGTCATCCCACCACCGGCGCCCGACGACAGCCTCGACATCCCCGAGGTGGATTCGACGGCACGGAAGACCTTCCTGCCACCCCGCGACAGGGGCGGCGTGACCGCCTCCCCCTTCCCCGCACGTACGTCGACCATGTATCTGACGCCCTCGGCGGGCAAGGGCATCCAACGCATCGTGACGGTCGATTCGGTGCGCGACATCGTGCGGATCCGTGAAGTGATCAACGGACGCGATGTGCGCATCCCGATCGAGATGCCGCTCGACGAGTACATCCGTGCACGTTACGACTACGAGCGCACACGGCGCACATCGGACTACATCACGGCGCAGGGACTCAAGGACGGAGACCAGCTCGAAGGCATCCTGAAGAACCTGACCGAGTTCGACATTCCAATTCCCCCGAATCCCCTCATGTCGATCTTCGGTGATCGCAGCCGCATCAGTCTGCGCATCAGCGGATCGATCGACATCAGCGCCGGCTTCCGCATCGAGAGTTCGGATCAGCAATCGGTGTTCCTCGCCCCCACGCAGTTCTCGCCGAACTTCCGCCAGCAGGTGCAGATCAACGTCAACGGTCTGATTGGCGACAAGCTCAGCATCCGGGCGGACTGGAGCACCGAGCGCACCTTCGACTACGAGAACCAGCTCAAGATCAAGTACACGGGCTATGAGGATGAGATCGTGCAATCGGTCGAGGCCGGCAACGTCTCGCTGCAGACACCCGCGACGCTCATGGGGGGAAGCGGTGCGCTGTTCGGCATCAAGGCGGAGTTCCAGGTGGGTCCCCTGCGCCTGCAGACCGTGGCCAGCCAGAAGAAGGGCGAATCGAGCCGCATGTCGGTCAATGGTGGTTCGACCGAACAGATCTTCGAGCGCCGCGCCTACGACTACGCGGAGAACCACTACTTCGTCAACCTCGAGTACCGCGACGACGACGTCAACGGCCGCAACGTCTACGAGGCGTACTACAACTACCGCGCCTATGGGGCAACCGCACCGCTGCAGCTCAAGCCCGACAAGTACATCAAGGACATGGAGGTGTGGATCACGCGCCCGGCTTCCGCAGGGACGGTGACGGACCCGGAGGAGCGTGCGGGTGTGGCGTTGATCGATCTGCCGGGCACCTTCCTCCAGACGGATCCGCTTCCTCCTTCCATCCAGCAGCTGGCCGACACCACGATCAAGATCGAGTCGCAGTCGGGCCTCATCGAGCTGGGGAATTTCAAGCGGTTGAAGAAGGACATCGACTACACGTACAACCCCGTCACGGGCATTCTGACGATGAATCAGAACGTGATGGAGGATCAGGTGATTGGCGTGGCCTACCGGGTCGAGGGGCCGTCGAACGGTCCGGCCGACGACGAGTTCTACGGCACCTTCGTCAACGATCCGCGCTTTTCGAACAACCCGGCGCTCGTCAATCCGCGTCTCGTGCTCAAGCTGGTCAAGCCGAAGAACGTGAGTCCCTCATTCAAGAAGGCCTGGCTGCACCGCGTGCGCAGCATCTATTCGATGAATGCGCGCAATCTGAAAGCGGAGGATTTCGCCTCGTTCAAGATCGTCTACCGCGCCGGCGGTTCACCCGACGTGGAGACGCTTCCGAACACGCAGTTCAAGCTGCTGCGGCTCTTCGGCCTCGACAATACTGATGACGCGGGCGGTCCCCCCGACGGCAAGATCGACTTCCTGCCCGGGCTCACCGTCGATCCCGTGCGCGGCGAGCTCATCTTCCCCACCCTCGAGCCGTGGAACGCGGGGCTGCGCAGGCAGTTCCTCACGCTGCCGAACGCGGATCCTTCCGTCATCGCTCCCTACCTCTTCCCCGCCGTCTACGACACGACGAAGACGATTGCGCGGCAGAGCGACAAGGACAAGATCCTGATCGTGGGCACGACGAAGGGTTCGAGCAGTTCGATCTACAATCTCGGCTTCAACATCGTCGAGGGCAGTGTGCGCGTGCTGCTGGGCGGGCAACCGCTGACGCCGGGCACCGACTACACCGTCGACTACCAGGTCGGGCAGGTGAAGATTCTCAAGGAGGAGGCGCTGATACCCGGCGCGAAGCTGGACATCGATTTCGAGAAGCATGACTTCTTCTCGTTCGCATCGAAGACCATGCTCGGCGCGCGCGGCGAGATGCATCTCGGCAAGAACAGCTTCCTCGGGTTCACGTGGCTGAACCTGAACCAGAAGACACTGAGCGACAAGGTCCGCATCGGCGAGGAGCCCATCAACAACACGATGTTCGGCGTCGACGCGCGCACGCAGATGGATCTGCCCTTCATCACCGACGCGCTCAACACCCTGCCCTTCCTCACCACGAAGGAGAAGTCGTCGCTGACTCTGCAGGGCGAGTTCGCGATGATGTCGCCCGACCCGAACACGAAGAAGAGTTCGATCGCGTCTGACAATTCGAAGGGGATTGCCTACATCGACGACTTCGAGGGCTCGCGCGTGTTCATTCCGCTGCAGACCGCCTACTCGGTGTGGAAGCTGTCGTCGCCGCCGGCCTTCATGCCGAACTATACCTCGACACCAATCCCCGAGGAGCTACAGAACCACCGCGGTCGTCTGTCGTGGTTCAACATTCCCATCACTGCGTCATCGAACCGTTCGGTGGTCGTGACCGACATCTGGCCCGACCGCATCGCTGCACGCGAAGATCAACGCGTGACGGTGCTGGATCTCGATTATCGTCCCGCCGAACGCGGACAGTTCAACTACACACCCGATCTGGCCACACCCGAGCAGAGCTGGGCCGGCATCATGCGCACGCTGCCGGTGAACGCGACCAACCTCGTCGACGGCAACTACAACTACATCGAACTGTGGATGCGCGTCGAGAACGGCAAGCCGCAAGGACGGCTGCTGATCGATGTCGGCAAGGTGTCGGAGGACGTGCTTCCGAACGGTCAGCTCAACAGCGAAGACCTCGTGCTGGAAAACTCGATCCGCAACGGCATCCTGAATCCCGGCGAGGACGTCGGTCTTGACATGCTCACCGATGCGCAGGAGCTCGAACAGTATCCAGCCCTCGGCCCGGATCCCAGCCTCGACAACTTCATCTACAACGTCAACGACTGGACGAACTTCAACGGCACGCAGGCAAACAAGGATGATCAGGCGGGCTTCACGCCCGACACCGAGGACATGAACAACAACGGCATCCTCGACCTGAACAACGACTACTTCCAGTACGAGATCAACATCGACACGACCTCGTTCGCCGCCGGCATCAACCGCAATCCCTACGTTGTGGGCGGCGGCACGAACGGCTGGTATCAATTCCGGATCCCCCTTTCCGATTTCTCGCACCGCCAGGGATCGCCCTCGCTCGACAACGTCGAGTTCATCCGCCTTGCGGTGACGGGCGTCTCCGACCCCACCACGATCCGCATCGCCGAGTTCAACTTCGTCGGCAACCAGTGGTACGAGCGCCAGCGCGGCGATTCGCTCTTCACCGTCTCGGTGGTCAACATCGAAGACAACCCCGACTACACGAGTCCCCCGGGTGTCGCCCGCGAACGTGACCGTCGCCGTCCCGACCAGGAGGTCTACCTCAACGAGCAGTCGCTCTCGCTCACCTTCCGCGACCTGCCCGACACGTCCTACCGCGAAGCCTACCGCCTGTTCCCGAACACGGGTGTGGATCTGTTCAACTACGAACGCATGAAGATGTTCGTGCACGGCGATCCCTTCCTGTCGGCAAGCCGCTACGAAGTCGTGATGCGTTTCGGCATCGACACGCTCAACTACTACGAGTACCGCGGACCCGTGCGCTCTGGCTGGGACACACGTAACGAGATCGACATCGCCTTCGCCGAGCTGACGGCGATCAAGGCCCTGCGCGATTCATGCCGCACATTCCAGAAGCGGATGGATCATCTCGGCGACAGCGTCTACTACAAGGTGGTGGGATGTCCGGATATCGTGAGCGTGCGCTTCATCTCCATCGGCGTCCGCAACATCGATGGGAAGCCTCTGACCGGCCAGGTCTGGTGCAACGAATTGCGCGTGGTCGGTCCCGACGACCGCAACGGCTACGCGTATACGGGATCGATGAACCTGCGGCTCGCCGACGTGGCAGACATCAACGCCACCGTCAGCCACAGCGATCCCTTCTTCCACGGACTCGCAGACCGCTTCAGCGCGACACGTGCGTGGACGACCGCATGGTCGATGAACACGACAATCAATATCGACAAGGCCTTCCCGAAGGAATGGCAGGGCACGCAGATCAAGGTCGCGTACTCGCATGCGGAGAATCTCTCCAAGCCGCTGCTGCTGCCGGGTCAGCCCGACGTGAATGTCGAGGAATCCCTCAAGCTCCTCGAGATCACGATGCGCGAGCAGGGCAAGTCGCAAAGCGAGATCGATCTCGCCGTGCGCGACGCACGCCTGGCCACACAGACACTGGAGATCCGCGACAGCTGGGCCTTCCCCACCGTGCGTCTGAAGGCACCGGGAGAGAGCTGGCTCATTCAGGACATCGTCAACCGTCTCGATCTCAGCTACAACTACTCGATCTCGCGCTATCGCGATCCCGTCCTCTCGAGCCGCCGCAACTGGCAGTGGACCGGGCGCATCGGCTATGGATACGATTTCAACCGCAACGCCTACGTGCAGCCCTTCCGCAATCTGTTCGACGGCGTCTTCCTCTTCGACTTCTACAAGAACGTCAAGTTCTACTACCTGCCCTCACGTGTGAACCTGTCGGCCGACCTGTCACGTTCGCGCGTGGAAGAGCAGCAGCGCTTCCCGTACGAGGAACGTCCCTACACCCGTTCGTTCCAGCACAACCGCAGTCTCTCGTTCTCGTACCGCATGAGCGAGGGCGGATTCCTGAACCTCGACGGATCGTACAATTCGAACATCCAGACATCCCTGCTGCATTTCGAAACCGACTACGAGCGCGACGTCAACGGCGACACGCTGCGCGATCCCCTCGGTTCGCCGCGGCTGGTGCAGCGTCAGAGCAGCGCGATTTTCGGCGACATCTTTTTCGGAGGCGGTGGTCTGAATTTCGGCTTCCCGACGCGCTACGGACAGCAGGTGTCGATCAACAGCCGACCCCAGATCCCGCGCTTCTTCGATCTGGACAAGTACGTGGATCTGAGCGCCGGATATCAGGTGTCGTACTCGTGGCAGGAGAATCTGCAGCAGCTCGGTCTGGGTCGCAGCGCGAGTTTCAATGCATCGATCAACGCGCAGATGAATCTGCGTGTGAAGTCGTTCTTCGATCCGCTGTTCTCGTACATGAGCGCGTATGATGGTCCCGCAGACGCCGGCAGCGTCGGTCCGGGCGGCGAGCGCATGCCCGTGCAGGGCCGTCGCAAGAGCGAGGTGGCGATCACCGATCAGAAGAGCGAGCTGCTCAAGAAGCAGAAGGAACTGGCGGAGTTGAAGCGCACGCTTGCGAAGAACGATCCCAAGCAGCTCGTACGGATGCGCGGTGACCTCGAGAAGAGCCAGGCACAGCTTGAAGCGCTGGTCGGCGTTCAGAAGGCTTCCGATTCGCTGCTGGCGGCGGGCATCACGACGGGACTGCCTGAAGACACGTTGAATATCCCGACGGTTTCCTCCTTCCCCTCCATCGGAGAAATTCTCGGGCGGGCCGCGTATTATCTGATCAAGATTCCATTCCTCGAGTACGACAACGTGGGTATCACGTTCTCGGAGAGCAATTCCAGCCAGGTGACGGGTGTGCGTGGCGAGACGGGTTTCGGCACATTCTGGACGTCGCCGCTGTTCGGCAGTCCCGCCACGGCGACCGGCGGACCCTCGCGTCTCTACCAGCTCGGTCTGGTGCATGACCCGAATCCTTCCGGCGGGACGATCGGATTCAAGCGCGGGTTCCCGTTCGTGGGCATTGACGGATACGAGCGCGGTCTGCGTGCGGCGAATCCCAGCGGTGTGTACGCCGACAACTTCACGCAGTCGAACACGTTCAGCATCCGCACCAACCGTCCCCTCTGGGAAGGCGCCCGGCTCGACCTGACGTGGGACCTGAAGTGGTCGATGAACAAGAACTACCAGCTGCGCACCAACGCACTGGGTGAGCAGACGATCACGAGCGTGACCACGACCGGCTCGCTCGAGCGTTCATACATGGCCTTCCCCGACTTCCTGTTCTTCAGCTTCTTCAACACGAACATGGCGGCTGTGAACAAGCGGTATCAGGAATTGCTGCTGGACGCGTCGGACCGCCGCACAGACAGCGACAAGCTGGTCGAGGCATTTGAAGACGGCTTCGAGGCCGTGCCCTGGCTGTCGAAGGTGCTGTCGGATTTCATGCCGCGCATGAACTGGGGATTGCGCTGGGACGGCATCGAGAAGATCAAGCTGATCGAGGGCTTTGCCGACCGCATTTCGCTCGAACACAGGTACACGTCGAGCCTGTCGGAGCAATACCGTCTCAGTCAGGACGATGGTACGCGGATCACCGACAGCAAGCGCGTCGGCTACAACTTCGCGCCGCTGGTCGGTCTGACCTTCGGGTTCAACAAGGTGTGGGGCGGCGACCTGAGCATCAACAGCCGCTGGGGCGAACAGAAGACCTTCGACCTCAACACCTCGTCGAGCAACATCGTCGAGACCGCCACGAGCGAGATTTCACTGACGGCGAATTTCCGCAAGAGCGGATTCGAGATGCCGATGTTCGGGCTCACCCTAAAGAACGACATCGATTTCAGCTTCTCGTTCAGTCTCAACAAGAGCGCGTCGCGCACCTACGGCGTGACCGACCTGGCCAGCGGTGGCCAGCCCCGCGAGGGCACCACACGCATCATGATCGAGCCGCGCGTGCGGTACGTGATCAGCCAGCGCGTGACCTCGTCGGTGTTCTACCAGTACCAGCGCACGCGCCCGGATTCATCGGTCGGTTCCCGCATCCCGGGCACCACCATTCACACTGCAGGTCTCGAACTCAAGATTTCGATCACGGGTTCCTGACCGGCGAACGCAAGGAGTCTACATGACGCTCAATCTCTCGGACATGATGGCGAAGGTGCAGGAGATGCAGTCGCGCATGGCCGAAACGCAGCAGAAGCTCACGAGCCTGACGACGACGGCCGAGGTCGGTGGCGGCATGGTCGCCGTGACGATGAATGGCAAGTTCGAGGTGACCGCGTTGAAGATCGACCGTACGGTCGTTTCGCCCGACGATGTGGAGATGCTCGAGGATCTCGTCGTTTCGGCTTTCAACAAGGCACTCGGCCAGGCGCAGGCCATGGCGCAGCAGGAACTCGGCAAGGCCACCTCGGGCATGTTGCCGAACATCCCCGGACTCGATCTCTCGAACTTCGGCCTCTGACAGACGCATGCTGTCGACCTCTCCCTCGCTCGACGCGCTGATCGCCGAGTTCTCACGCCTGCCCGGCATCGGGCGCAAGACCGCCCAGCGCCTTGCCCTCTACATGCTCAAGCAGCCGCGCGAGGATGCCGAACGCATGGCGACCGCGCTGATCGGCGTGAAGGACAACGTCCGAACCTGCAGCATCTGCTGCAACATCACCGAGGACGATCCCTGCGCCATCTGCACGAGCGTGAAGCGTGACCGATCAGTGATCTGCGTGGTGGAGGATTCGATCGACGTGTTCGCGATCGAGAAGACAAACGAGTTCCGCGGGCTGTATCATGTGCTGGGGGGACGTCTCTCACCCCTCGAGGGCATCGGTCCCGACGATCTGACGATCCGTGAATTGCTCGGCCGCGCCCAGGAGGGCATCACCGAGATCATCCTCGCCATGAACCCGACGGTCGAAGGCGAGGCGACCACGCTCTATCTCTCCCGCCTGCTCGCTCCCTTCGGCGTGCCGGTCACGCGCATCGCACGCGGCATCCCTATCGGTAGCGATCTCGAGTTCATCGACAATGCGACGATCAGCCGCGCCCTGCAGGGGCGCGTGCCCGTCGGCTGAGGTCGGCATGCGCATCGTGCACGCGGGCCTCCCCCTCGCCGGCTTCCTCCTCGCCAGCCTCCTCCTTTCCACCATCGGCTGCGACATCCTCTCGACACGCGATCCCGAACCTCCCACGACCGGCAGCTCGACCTTCGTGCCGGCAACGGCACCAGAGCTCGTGCTCGTGAATCTGAAGAACGCGGTGTCGGAGCGGAATGTCGAGAACTACATGCGTTGCCTGGTCGACACGCTGAGCGTGTCGCGGAGCTTCCAGTTCGTGCCGACGGCAAGTGCGATGGGGCGCTACCCTGCCGCGTTCCAGACCTGGACGCTGCAGAGCGAACGAACCTGGCTGTCGTCGCTGCTTGCGCTGACACCCACGCAGGGATCGGCCTCGCTCGCGCTCGACGGAAGCTTCTCGGTCATTGTATCCGACTCGGCGGTGTACACGGCCGCATATGCCCTCGTCGTGCAGCATGCCCTGCCGGGGGTTCCGGAAACGGTGCGTGGGCAGCTGCAGTTCGTGCTCGCGCTCGACCGGTCGTCGCAGTGGAGTATCGTTCGATGGACCGACGCTCCGATCGGAACCGACCCGTCTTGGAGCGAGTGGAAGGGCCGTTTCGGAAACTGATTCTCACGCACGCGTGACGCGGCGCGACGGGGAAGCACTGCAGAGGGAGCGCTACACCACAAGCAACAGTACGACGACACCGATCAGCATCGACACAATGGTGACGACGGCTCCCACACGGAAGAACTCGAGGAAGCCAATGTGCACCACATCGCGCGACCGCTCCATGACGATGAGGTTGGCGACGGAACCGATGATGGTGAAGTTGCCGGCAAACGTGCTCGACATGGCGAGCATCAGCCAGAGTGCATGCGCATTCGGCATGGTGGGGATCCAGTCGCGGACGAGCATGACGAAGGGGACGTTCGAGACGATGTTCGAGAAGACGAGCGAGGCCGCACCAAGCCGCCAGAGCTGCGCACCGGGCGTGCCGCCCATGTGCGGCGTGAGACTGTCGAACACCTGCTCTGTCAGCCCTGTCTGCGTGAGTCCCCCGATCAGCACGAAAAGTGCGGCAAAGAACAACAGCAGCGACCAGTCGACAAACTTGAAGGCCGCGAGTGAAGGACGATTGACAAGTGCCACCATGACCGCCGCTCCCGCAATGGCGGTGAGCGGCAGTGCGCCCGTCACGAAGAAGCTTACAAGCACACCCGTCATGACGAACATGCCAATTGCGACCACACGGCGGTCCACATGCGGACCGTGCCCCTCTGGCATCGCGCGCCATTTCGGCATACGAGCGCGGAAGAACCAGCGGATCACCGCATAATCCGCTGCAAGTGCAAGCGCGCTTACGGGCGCCATCACCGCAAGGAATTCGCCGTACCCGATTCCGGAATACGTACCGATGAGCATGTTCTGGGGATTCCCCGTGAGCGTCGCGGCGCTGCCGATGTTCGAGGCCGTCGCGAGTGCGATCAGATAGGGGACCGGATCCACCTCCGCATCGTTGCACATGTGCGCGACGAGCGGTGTGAGCATGAGGCAGATCGTGTCGTTGACGAACAGTGCAGAGAGTCCGCCCGCGACAAGAATGATCATCGCAAGCAACCGCTGCGGCGTGCCTGCGCGACGAATGACCTCATACCCGATCCAGCGGAAGAACGCCGCCTCCTGCAGGTACGCGATGATGATCATCATGCCGAGCAGCAGCGTGATCGTGTCGAAGCTGATCGCGGCATAGGCCTCGTCGAGCGTCAGCACCCCGGCCACCAGCATCGCAGCCGCTCCGAGCAACGATGCGGCGGGACGATCGAGCCTGAGCCGCGGGATCTTCTGCGCGGCGATCAGCACATACGTGATGGTGAAGATGACAAGCGCGGTGGTCTGCATCGCGATGCCGTTACGCAGTGGCCGGCATCACCCCGTGACGAGCACGGTCGAACGCACCGCCGCGAGCATGATGCCCGCGATCGTTTTGCCGTCGGCGATCTCACCGCTCATGCAGCGCGCCACCGCCTCGCGCAGCGGCATGCGCACCACCTCGATGCTCTCCTCACCCTGTTCGAGCGCGCGCGTGCCGGGCACCAGTCCCTTCGCCAGATAGATGTGCAGCACCTCGCTGCAGAAACCCGGCGTGGTCATCATCGACGTCAGATGCTCGAGCCTGTCAGCCCGCCACCCCGTCTCCTCCTCCAGTTCGCGCGCCGCACAATCACGGGGATCCTCGCCCGGCGCCAGCTTCCCTGCGGGCAGCTCGAGAATCCGCTCCCGCATCGGGTACCGCAGCTGCCGGATCAGCAGCACATCCCCATCGGGAAACAGCGGCACAGCCACCGCCCCCCCATCATGCCGCACCACTTCCCGCACCGCGCTGTATCCCGAATCATGCGCGATCGTGTCGCGCACCACCGTGAATACCCGGCCGCTGTACATCACTTCGTGTTTGAGAACCGTGAGACCGTCAGACATGATCACCTGTTCATGGTTGTAGGATGAATCAACACCGCACGTGCGGATGATGCTTCGCGTTCACTCCGCCGGCCGCACCTCGGAAGCCTCCTTCGGCGCATGTGCAATATGCACCACACGCTGTGGAAAGGGAATCTCGAATCCGTGCTGACGCAGCGTCTGGTAGATCACCTGCAGAAGCTCGCTGCGCCTGCGGGGAATGATGTTGGGATTCTGCAGCCGGCAGAACGCCTCGCAATGCACCGACGAATCCCCGAGCTGCATGACGCGCACCTCGGTAGTATCCGGATCGATCAGATCCTCCTCGCAGTTGAGCCTGTCGATGATGATGCGCTGCATCTCGGCGATGTCGGTGCCGTACGCAACGCCGAACGGCACCTGGAATCGCACGATGTCGTTGGGATAGGAGAAGTTCTTGATCTGGCTCTTGACGATTTCCGCGTTCGGCGTGATGATCATCACGTGGTTGTCGTCGATCACCTTCGTCGAACGGATGCCGATCTCCGAGACGTTTCCGATGGTGCCATCGGGAAGACGGATACGGTCGTTGACTCGAAAGGGACGGTCGATCATCAGGATGAATCCCGCAATCATGTTGGCGAGCGTTTCCTGCGCGGCCAATGCAATGGCGAGGGATCCGACGCCGAAGGAGACGACCAGGGTGCTGATGTCCTGATTGAAGTGATTGAGGATCACGATCACGCCGAGCACGTAGATCAGGATCTTCAGCACGCGGTTGATGAGCGGCGCCAGTTCGTCGTCAAGGCGGGTGTTGGTGCGTGCGGCAACATCCTTCAGATACCAGCGCACGAGCGCGTCGATCAGACGCGAGACGACGAAGGCGGCGAAGAGTGCGGTGACCACGTAAAGCGCTGCATTGATTCCGTTCGCCAGCCGCTGCTCGAGGATGTTGCGCACCTCAAAATAGGGAGTGACGGCTTTCGAGGTCCAGTACAGCACGACGAGCATCAGCAGCGGTGTGATGAACTGTTGCAGCACCTCGAGCAGATAGTCGTCGAGACTCGAACGCGTGCGATTGGCGAGCCGCTGCCGGATGATGCGGAGAAGCAGGCTGAGCAACCTGCCGGCAAGCCAGGCAGCGACCACGAAGAGGAGTCCCGACAACAGGACGGCCAGCGCGGTGTCGCCGAGGATGTCGTTGAGAAGATTCATGGAACGAACAGGATGGTGGAGCCGAAACATACGGTGGAATTTCCGATTTTGTTCCTCCTTCACGCACCCACACTGGAACCGATCACACTATGCATGCTCTCACCGACGACGAACTGCTCGCACAATGCGACGTGCAGACCTTCCGGTCGGGAGGGCATGGGGGACAGCACGTCAACAAGGTCGAGACGGCCGTGCGGCTCGTGCATCGACCCACGGGCATCACCGTCACGGCCCAGCGCGAACGCAGCCAGTACATGAACAAGCGCGCCTGCCTCGAAAGGCTGCGCCGCATCCTTTACCTGCGCGCGCTGCCGGTCACACCGCGTGTGGCGACGAAGGCCACGCGGGCGAGCAGGGAGCGGCGCCTGGCCTCCAAGCGGCACCGCGGCGACATAAAAAAGGGCCGCGGAAAAACGCGGCCCGAGGAATGATTCGTCTGGTGGGGAGCGACGGTCTCACTTCATGAGGTGCTTCTTGAACCACGCGGCGAACTCACCGTACCAGAGCTGCGCATTGCGCGGCTTGAGCACGGTGTGGCCTTCGTCTGGGAAGTAGAGGAACTTGCTCTCGATGCCCTGGCGCTGAAGCGCCGTGAACAACTGCATGCCCTGCTCGACAGGAACGCGGTAGTCGAGCTGACCGTGTGAGACGTAGGTCGGAGTCTTGAAGTTCTTCACGAGGCGGCTGGGACTCCACTTCTCGTAGAGCGTGGGATTCGACCATGGAGTGCCCTTGAATTCCCATTCCGTGAACCAGAGTTCTTCGGTTCCTCCATACATGCTGCGCATGTCATAGACGCCCGCATGGCAGAAGATTGCCTTGAAGCGGTTCGTGTTGCCGAGGAACCAGCTCATCATGAAGCCACCGTAGGATGCGCCCGCAGCACCTACCCGGTTTTTGTCGATGAAGGGATACTTCTTCAGCACGACATCGAGTCCGGTCATCAGATCCTTGTACGGCGCCCCTCCCCAGTCGCCGTTCACGCCATCGGTGAACGCCTGGCCGAAGCCTGTCGATCCGCGGGGATTCACGGCCACGACCACAAAGCCCGGCGAGGCGAACAGTTCCATGTTCCACCGGTAGTGAAAGTCGTCGCCCCATACACCCTGGGGTCCGCCATGCACGAGATAGATCATCGGGTACTTCTTCTTCTCGTCGAAGCCCGGGGGCGTCAGAATCCAGCCCTGCACCTCGACACCATCGAAACTCTTGAACGTGAACGACGTCGGATCCGGCAGATCGAGCGTGTCGAGCAGCGGCCGATTCGTGTTCGAGAGCATGCGGAAATCCGTCACTTGATCGCCTTCATACTTCGCGCTCATGATCTCGGCGGGATGGTTGATGCGCTGTCCGGTGAACACGAGCGTCTTGCCGTCGGGATGCAGGCGGAAGTCGTGGCGCGTCGTACCGAGCTCGAGAAAGGACTCATCCTCCTGCACGCGGAAGTGCAGCGTGACGATGCCCTTGAGCACACGCAGCACGTCACCGCCCGCGGCCGGCACCTCGAACAGCGAATTGTGCACGCCATCCTGTGCCGTGAACATCAGCGCCGAGCCATCGCGCTTCCAGAGGATCTCATCGACACTGCGATCGATCTCGGCTGTCAGATTCCGCGTCTGCTTCGTCGTGCGGTCGTAGACCATCAGATCGTACTTGTCGGCCTCGTAGCCTGGTCTCCGCATTGCGCGATAGGCGATGAAGCGACCGTCTGGCGAGTAGACGGGGTTGTTGTCATTCGCCTTGTTCGATGTCGTGATGCAGCGCGCATTCGTGCCGTCGAGATTCGCAATCCAGATGTCATTGTTGGTGCTGATCGCGACGATGGGGTCGGTGTTCTTCACGTACGCGACCTCGCTGTCGTCGGGTGCGATCGCATAGTTGACATGTCCCCCGAGATCGACCGGCGGCGTGTCAAAGGCCCCCGGTGTCACATCCTTCGGCGTCCCGCCCGCGGCGGGCAGGACGAACGCATGCGAGTACTTCCCCTCCTTCCACGCATTCCAGATCCTGTAGGGGATGCGGTCGGAGATGATCGCCTTCACACCGCTTTTCGCGCGTGCCTCCTCACGCAGTTTGTTGCAGTCGTCGGTCGGACAGTCGGGATGCACCTCCGAACTGAAGATGAGATGACGGCCCGAGGGACTCCATTCCACATCTGCGGCACCCGTCGAGAGCGACGTCAGCTTCCGCTGATTGCGACCCTCGGCATCCATCACCCAGACCTGCGGTCCCCCCTCCCGTGTCGAGATGAACGCGATCGTATTGCCGTCGGGCGACCAACGCGCATGCGCGTCACTCTTCGGAGCATCGGTCAGCCGCGTTTGATTCTTGCCGTCGATGCCGACCACCCAGATGTCCGCGTTCGACGTGTTCGACTCGAGACTGTAGGTCGTCACGGTATACAGCACCTTCAACCCGTCGGGTGAAATCTGCGGATCGGCCACCCGTCCCATCGCATACATGTCTTCGAACGTCATCGGGCGGCGCACGATGTCGGGCACCTCCTCGAGCCGCGTCTGCGCGACAACGGCTGATCCCATTCCGATCAGGAAAATCGCCAGCAGCGCCGGCCTGCGTACCAGTTTCATGAACACTCCGAAAAGAAAGAACAGACGATTTGGGGATGGGTGCGCCGCATGCCCTGCGGACGCGAGGCGCACACCGCGTAATCCCGCTGCTACTTCGAGCGTGAGACGACGTACTGCGCGAACTGCCTGAGGGAAGCCACCGCTTCGCCGTCCGGAAAATCCGCCAGACAGGCAATGGCGGCGTCGCGATACTGATTCGCGCGCTCGCGTGCATAGGTCGTTCCACCATTACGATCCACGAACGCGACGATCTCGGCGATCTCCCTGCGGCCGACGCCATTGCGCAGAAGCCGCAGCACCCGGCGGCCGTCGGATCGCGAGGCCTGACGCAATGCATGGATGAGCGGCAGAGTCAGCTTCTTCTCCTTGAGATCCCCGCCGATCGGCTTGCCCAGCGCGCTCTCCTTGCCGAGGTAGTCGAGCAGGTCATCGCGGATCTGGAAGGCCATGCCGATGTTCTCGCCGTAGTCGCGCATGCGCGTGATCACCGACACATCGTCGGTCGCACTGCGCGCACCGATTTCGCAGCACGCCGCGAGCAGCGAGGCCGTCTTGTCGCCGATGATCCGGGTGTAGGTCTCCTCGTCGGTGTTCATCTGACGGGATTTCTGGATCTGGAGGAGCTCACCTTCGCTCATGCGACGCACGGCTTCCGAACTGCTGCGCAGGAGATCGTAATCCTCTCCGGCCAGCGAAAGCAGCAGGCCGCGCGCGAGGATGTAATCCCCCATCAGCACTGCGACCTTGTTCTTCCACACTGCATTAATGGACGCAAGTCCGCGCCGCTTCTCGGCATCGTCGACGACGTCGTCGTGCACGAGCGTGGCGGTGTGCAGCAGTTCGACCAGCGAGGCGCCCCGGTAGGTGCGGTCGCTGATGCCGCCGCTGGCCTTGGCCGAAAGCAGGACGAGGGCGGGCCGGACGCGCTTGCCCTTGCGGCGCACGACGTAGCGGACGATGGTATCCACGAGGCCGACGTTCGACGACATCGCCGCGTGAAAGCGCGACTCGAACACGGAGAGTTCGGAACGAACGGGAGCGATGATGGAGGAGACGTCCACGAAATTCTCAGGCCTGCGCTTCGTCGACAGCGCGTCTGCGCGGCTGGCTGAAGCGGGATATCCAGATGCTGATCTCGTACAATCCGAGCATCGGAAGCGACAGCAGCAGCATGTTGTAGGGGTCGGGAGTCGGCGTGATGAAGGCCGCCACGATCAGGATCACGACGAACGAGTGCCGCCAGTACTTGCGCATGAGCTTCGGCGTGAGGAAGCCGATGCGGGAGAGGAAGAACGAGAGCATCGGCAGCTCGAAGACGAGTCCCGCCCCGAGCATGAGGTTCAGAATGAAGCCGAAGTACTCGTCGATGGAGATGTTGTTCTCAATCTGCGCGGTGCCGAAAGCGACGAAGAATGAGAATGCGGCGGGGAGGATCACGTAGTACGCAAAGGCAACGCCTCCGAGAAAACAGAGGGTGGTGAACAGGATGATCCACCGGGTGTAGCGACGCTCGCGGGGATACAGACCGGGCGCGACGAAGAGCCAGATCTGATACAGGGTGTGCGGAAGGCTCACGACGAGTCCGCCGAAGAACGCGACCTGCATGTAGAGGAAGAGCTGGCCGAAGGGACGCAGGTTGATCAGCTTCATCCCGTTATCTCGGGCGGGACGCAGGAGGAACTCCTCCATGATCGGATCCTTGACCGCCCAGACGAGTCCGAAACCGACCAGGGCGCCGATCACGGCGTAGAGGATGCGCCAGCGGAGTTCCTCGAGATGATCGAGAAACGACATCTCGCGCGTCTCCGCAGTGTCGCTGCCTTCGGGTGCGCCGTCGGGCAGGCGGTCGTCCTGTTCGGTCATGGATGTTGGGTATGGAGGAGCGGTCTCAGAGCCAGGGACCGCGATGCACAAGGGTCGTCGAGGCCTGTGCCGTGGGCATGATCACGATCTGGTTGATGCTCACGTGCGGGGGCCGCGTGGCAATGAACACGACGGCTTCGGCGACGTCGTCGGGACGACAGGCGTCGATGTCGGCGTACACCTTCGCGGCGCGCTCGGCATCGCCGTGGAAGCGCACGACGCTGAAGTCGGTCTCGACCATGCCGGGATCCACGGTGCTCACGCGCAGTGGCAGATCGACCAGATCCATGCGCAGTGCCTTCGTGATGCCGTCGACCGCGAACTTGGTCGCATTGTAGACGTTGCCGTTGGGATAGGCCTCATGACCGGCGATCGAGCCGATGTTGATCACATGTCCCGCGCGGCGCTCGACCATACCCGGCACGATGGCACGGGTCACGTAGAGGAGCCCCTTCACGTTCGTGTCGATCATCTCGTCCCAGTCATCGGGGTCTCCGACATGCAGCTTGTCGAGTCCGCGACCCAGGCCCGCATTGTTGACGAGGATGTCGATCGCACGCCATGGCTCGGGCAGCGAGGCCACGGCATCGAACACGCGCGCACGATCGCGCACGTCGAGTTCAATTGTGCGCACTTCCACGCCATGCGTGGCGCGCAGTTCCCCGGCCAGCGTTTCCAGCAGTTCGGTGCGCCGGGCGGTCAAGATGAGGCGGCAGCCTTCTGCGGCGAAGGCGTGGGCGCAGGCGCGGCCGATTCCGGCGGAGGCACCGGTGATGAACACGAGGGAATTGCGGATCGAGGGCATGGGTGCGTGGTGGTTTATGAATGGTACGATGGCGCGCAGACCGCGGTCCGCGCGCGTTCGATAGCGTGCATGCCGCCGTCAGCCGGCGTGCGCTTCCTCGTCGAGTGTGGCGAGACGTGCCTCGATTGCGCGGAGTTTCTCTTCCAGTCCACGGACGGTCGCAAGCAGATCGGGCAGACGGCGGATGGCCGCCTCCTGGCGGAGTTCCTCGTGGATTTCGCGGGCGGGACTCCCACGGAAGACCTTGCCGGCGCTGTCGTCGATGGACTTCGAGACGCCCGATTGGGCGGTGATGGTCACATCGTCACCGATGGTGATGTGTCCGACGACACCGACCTGCCCCGCAAGCACGACATGGCGTCCGAGCGTCGTGCTGCCGGAAATACCTGTCTGCGAGACGATGATGCAGTCTTCACCGACATCGACATTGTGTGCGATCTGCGACAGGTTGTCGATCTTCGTGCCGCGGCGCACACGCGTAGTGCCAAGCGTCGCGCGGTCGATCGTGGTGTTCGCACCGATCTCCACATCGTCTTCGATCACGACCGTGCCCGTCTGGGGAATCTTCATCCAGCCGCCGCCCACCGGTGCGAAACCGAAGCCGTCGCTTCCGATGGTGGTGCCGCTGTGCACGATCACCCGGTTGCCGAGCGTCGTACCATCGAGTACGCTCACGTTGGGATGCACGAGGCAATCCTCTCCGATCACCACATCCCTGCCCACGACCGTGCCCGCGAGCACGACGCTGCGGTCGCCGATCGACACACCCTCGCCGATCACGACACAGGCACCGAGCGTGACGTCGGCGCCGAGGCGCGCGGTGGGGTGCACGACGGCTGCACGGTCGATGCCGGGCGCATGCGTGCGCGTGACGGGATGGAAGTGGAGCAGCGCGCGAAGGAATCCTTCATACGGATCTTTCAGGCGGAGCACCGCGACAGGTGCCGACGGTGCGGATGCGGCGTCCGCAATGATCACTGCGGAAGCCGTGGTCGTCGCCAGATGGCGTTCGTAGCGCTTGTTGGCGACGAAGGTGACGTCGCCGGGACCCGCCGATTCGATGGGGGCGATGTCGCGGAGTTCCAGATCCGGATCTCCGCTGAATGTGGCGCCGATGCGTTCGGCGAGCGCGGCGAGGGTGATCGGCGAAGCGGCCATGGGGATGCTACTTGCCGAAGGGCTGGCGCGTGTCGCCCTGCTGCTGCATGGGCTGCTGGCCCGGCTGCGTCTGCTGGCCGGGCTGCGTCTGCTGACCGGGTTGCGTCTGCTGACCGGATTTCATCTGCTGGCTGGCCGGTGTCTCGCGGGCGGGGAGCATCTTCTTGATGCGTTCGACGAGCTTGCTCGTCAGATCATGGGCAGGCTTCGCGTAGATGATCATGACACCACCGCTCTTGTCGAAGACGTAGTCGTAGCCGAGTTCGTTGCCGAGCTGGTTGACCTGTTCGAACACGAGGTTCTGGATCGGCTTCATCAGCTCCTCCTCCTTCGCGAACAGTTCGCCGTTCTGACCGAATTTCTGATTGCGGTAGTTCATGATGCGTGAATCGTACTCGCGAAGTTCGCGTTCGGCATTGGCGCGGCCTTGCTCGGTGAGGATCAGCTTGCGCTTGTCATAGTCGTCGAACTTCTCCTGCCATTCCTTTTCGAGGCGTTCCAGCTCCTTCTGCCAGGTTTCGACCATGCCATCGAGCTGGCGCTGGGCCTCCTGAGCTTCGGGCAGTGCCTTCATGACGGCTGCGATGTCGACGTACGCGATCTTCTGCTGTGCCTGCGCCGCCAAGGGCAGCAGCAGGGCGCTGACGAGAAGAGCGAGAGGGAGAAACCGTTTCATGCGAACCTCGCGGGTGTATTAGTTCGAACCTCGTTTGAGCTTGTCCAGTACCTTGAAGGTGAAGTCGAACTTGGCATCGGCAAAGAGCAGGATCGATGCGTCCTGGATCTTGTCGAACACGAAGCTGAGCTTCTCGTCCTTCGCAACATCTTCGATGGCCTTGAGGACCTTGTCCTGCAAAGGCTGGAGAATCTTCGCACGCAGCGCCGCCGCCTCGCCCTGCTGCCCGAACTTGCGGTTGCGGTATTCCTGCAGGTCGTTCTGCATCTTGACCAGTTCCTGCTGGCGGTTCTTCTTCGCGTCTTCCGACATCATACCCTGCTGGCTCTGCCATTGCTCGAACTGATCCTGGAATTCCTTGCTCATGGTCTCCAGACTGTCCTGCCAGACCTGCAGGCGAGCATCGAGTTCCTTCTGTGCCTTCTGGGCTTCAGGGAGTCCTTCAAAAATCTTCTGCGAATCGACATACCCCAGACGCAGGTTCTGGGCGGAGGCGGAGGCCGATGCAAGGCACAGCAGTGCTACGGCGAATAGAATGGTGTGTTTCACACGTTCCTCATATGATGAATTGGTTGCGTCTCTCGGGGTGCTGCGTATCCTGCTGCCTTGCGCGTTTCAGACCGCGGCCGCACCGACTAGAACCCACGTCCGAACTGGAAGTGGAAGTGCCAGCCGTCGGGTTCGCCGTCGCGTGGCTCGACATCGTCGAAACCGTACCCGTAGTCGAAGCCGATCAGACCGACACCCTGGATCAACAGGCGCGCGCCGACACCGGCACTGCGCTTGAGGTCGAAGGGATCGACGAAGCGTTCGTCGCGCCACACATTGCCGGCTTCGGCGAAACCGAGCACGTAGACCGGCAGGGGATTGATGGTCAGCGCGAAGCGCAATTCTGCGACGTAGCGCGCGAAGATGCGTCCGCCGATCACGTTGCCCTGTTCGCGGGGACCGATGCTGCGATCCTCATACCCGCGCAGCTGGCGGGTCTGGATCTGCAGTCCGTTGCCGCCCATGTAGTAGTACTCGATCGGGGGAATGTACGAACTGCTCTCGAAGCCCTTGATGAACCCGTATTCGGCGCCTGTGTAGAGCGTGAGGCGATTCTGATCACCGAGCTTCATGAGCGGGGTGAACCAGTCGAACGACAGGTTGTGCTTGTGATAATCGACGGTGCCGGGCAGGATGCCGCCGGAGAGCTCCGTCGTCAGCGACACGCGCGAGCCCTGACTCGGGAAGATCGGGCTGTCGAGACTGTTGCGCGAGAGCACCTGAGTCAGACTCACCTGCGTGTAGTTGCCGGTGTCGTAGAAGTAACCGCCATTGATGACGTTCAGTTCCTGATAGCGGACGAACCAGTCGCCGCGCACGAAGTCGTCGGGCCATGCGAAGCGGCGGCCGAGATTGAGCGATGCACCGGTGCGGCGCAGATCGAAGTTGTACTGCTGGCGTTCGTCGTAGAGGGAAAACCCAATGGAGGTCGGCGTATCCATGAACCAGGGCTCGGTGAACGAAAGCGAGAAGATGCGGAAGCGCGAGGCCTCGCCGAATTGCCACTCGAAGTTCAGGATCTGTCCGGCCCCGCCCGACAGCGGCGCGGCAATGTTGAAGTTGTTGAAGGTCAGACCGAAGGCACCCGTGGCGCCGAAGGTGCCGCTGTAGCCGACAGACGCGTTGAAGGTATCGCTCGAACGTTCCTCGACGCCATACTGCACGTTGACCGTAGTGTCGTTGACCAGCGAGGGTTCGGGTCGGATGGCTTCCGGATTGAAGTAGTTCAAGGTCGCGAGCTCGCGGATGCTGCGGAAGATCGCCGCGCGACTGAAGTAATCCCCGGGCACTGTGTAGAGCACACGGCGGATGACCTTGTCCTGCGTCTTTGTATTGCCCGTGATCAGGACGTGTCCGATGCGGAACTTGTTGCTCTCGGTGATGGTAATGACCACATCGACGGAATCGGCGGCGACGCGCACGCGTTCATCCTGCGCGTAGAAACGCAGGTAGCCATTGTCGAGGTACACCGACGCGACGTCGGTCTGGTCCTGGTTGCCCTTCAGGTTCTGTTCGAACTTGACGGCGTTGAACAGATCGCCCTCGCGGAAATCAAGCCGTGCGAGCAACATGGAATCGGGATAGATCGTGTTGCCGCGGAAGACGATGCGCCGGATGTAGGAGGGACGTCCCTCGTTGATGGTCAGGCGGATGTACATGTCTTCACGATCGGCACCGTACCAGATCGAATCGGAGACGACTTCCGCATCGAGGTAGCCGTTTTCGCGATACAGGTCGACGATCAGCTGCTTGTCCTTCTCGTAGTTCTTCCTGTCGAAGCGATTGCTGGACCAGAACTTCCACCAGGATTTCTGCGTGGTTTCGTCCATCGCGCCGCGCAGATCGCTGTCGGTGAAGCGCGTGTTGCCGGTGAAGCTGATGCCGGCGACTTCGACTTCGGGACCCTCGTCGATCTCGACGTTGAGGATCGTACGATTCACCGAGGTGGTGTCAGGCACTTCACGGAACGTGACGGTGGCGAGCATGTAGCCCTTTTCCTCGTAGCTGCGCAACAGCTTGCGGCGCATCACGTCGAAATCCTGCGTGCGGACGATCTGGCCCTTGACGATGCCGATCTTCGTGCGCAGTTCGTCTTCGCTGAACTCGTCGTTGCCCGTGATCACCAGGCGCTCGAGGCGGGGATACTCGACGACGCGGATCTTGAGGAACACGCCCTCATTGAGTTCGCGGTCGACGACGAGTTGCACGTCGCGGAAAAGGCGCAGCGACCAGAGCTGTGAAATGGCCTTGGCGGTCTGATCGCCGGGCACGACGAGTTCATCGCCCACGCGCAGACCCGACGTGGCGATGATCGTGCCGGCATCCGACGTGACATTGCCCTCGACCGAGAGGCCGAGCAGCTTGTAGACTTTCTGTGGGGATTGCTGGGCGGACGCCCCGTGCAATGCGCAGAGCGCGAGCACGAGAGCGACGACGGTGACCTTACAGACTCTCGAGGGCATTCACATGTTCTTGGTTGATCGACTGCTTCGGGTCGGCGTCCGGTGCGGCATCGGCACAACCGTCGCCGGTGCAGGCGCCGTCGGCCAGCTGCTCGCTGACCAGGCCGAAGCGCCGTTCGCGACGCTGGTACTCCACGATCGCGCGGTACAGTTCGGCGCGCCGGAAATCGGGCCAGAAACACTCGCTGATGTGGATTTCGGTGTAGGCAAGTTCCCACAACAGGAAATTGCTGATGCGCATCTCGCCACTGGTGCGGATGAGCAGATCGGGATCGGGCATGCCCGCTGTGGAAAGACGCGCGGTGATGACCTCTTCGCTGACAGCGTCAGGGGCGAGGGTTCCTTCGGAAACCTCGCGCGCCACTGCCTGCATGGCACGGACGAGATCCCACCGCCCGCTGTAGCTGAGCGCGAGATTGAGCGTGAGTCCCGTGTTGTTCTTCGTCGTCTCGATCGCCTCGGCCAGCTCGCCCTGCGCCTCGCCCGGCAGCTTCGACAGCTCGCCGATCGTGGTCAGACGCACGTTGTTCTTGTGCAGATTCTTGAGTTCCTTCCGCAGGGAGCTGACCAGAAGACCCATCAGGGTCGAGACTTCATCCTTCGGACGCTTCCAGTTTTCGGTCGAAAATGCATAGAGGGTCAAATAGCGGACCCCGAGTTCCCCGCAGACTTCGACGATTTCACGTACACTGCGCACACCTTCCCGATGCCCGAGCACGCGGGGCATCCCCTTGCGCTTGGCCCAGCGGCCATTGCCATCCATGATGATGGCGATATGCTGAGGAATCACGCCTTTTTTCAGCGCCGCGGCATCCTTCGCCGCGGCGTCCGTTCGTGAACGGGATGTGAACGCCAAGTCTAGAGTCCTCGCAAAAAGAAAATGTCAAGAAACTTAGGTGTTTGCATGCCGAAAGTCAAGGAAAAGCGCCGTCGCCGAATCGACCGTAAATGCCGATGCGTCAAGCGCTTAGGCGCTTCCACCTCGCGAGGTTCCGTCGATTCGCCCCTCAGGCGCCCGTCCGCATGGCTCGCGCTGCATCGACAATATCCAGAAACGCCTTCGCCGACAGGCTCGCACCACCGATGAGTCCGCCATCGACATCCGCCTGCGCGAGCAGTTCGGAGGCATTATCGGGCTTCATGCTGCCGCCGTAGAGAATCACCATGCTGTCGGCGGCGGACCGCCCATGCAGCTCGCCGACGATGCCACGGATCTGCGCATGCACCTCCTGTGCCTGTGCGGGCGTAGCCACCACACCGGTGCCAATGGCCCAGACGGGTTCATAAGCGATGATGCAGCGCGCGAGGTCATCGGCGGTGAGCGAGGCAAGCACACCGCGCATCTGCGTGTCGATCACGCGCGCGGTTACCCCGGCATTGCGCTCGTCGAGCGTCTCCCCCACACAGATGATGGGATGCAGTTCATGCGCAAGCGCCATGCGGGCTTTCGCGTTGATGCACGCATCGGTCTCATGGAAGCCTGCGCGCCGCTCGCTGTGTCCCACGATCACGTAGGTGCAGCCGGCGCTGCGCAGCATCGCGGCCGAGATCTCGCCGGTGAACGCACCGTCGTTCTGATCGGAGACATTCTGCGCACCAAGCGCGACCGCAGATCCGGTGAGGATGCCCCGCACAGTGTCCAGCACGACGAAGGGGGGACAGACAACCACCCGCACGCCCCGGGGCGGCGCATCGAGCAGTCCCTCGCGCACGGCACCCGCCAGTGCGGCGCCCGACTGCACGTCGGTGTTCATCTTCCAGTTGCCGGCGATCACGATGTCACGCATGTCTCACTCCATGATTGAATTCAGACAGAAGGCTCCGAAACAGCAATATACGCAGGTGCGCGACGGCGCGCAGGTCAGCTGCGGGCGACCCGCGGTGCTCTACAGCCGCTCGAAGATCGCGGCGACGCCCTGTCCCACGCCGACGCACATCGTCGCGAGTCCGTAGCGCGTGTCGTCGCGGCGCATGGCGTGGATGAGCGTGGTGGCGATGCGCGCACCGCTCGCGCCGAGGGGATGTCCCAGCGCGATCGCACCGCCGCAGGGATTCACGCGCGCCGCGACGGGTGCGAGCTCGCGCAGCACGGCGATGCTCTGC
Organism: Bacteroidota bacterium; assembly: GCA_023432805.1. Classification (GTDB taxonomy): domain Bacteria; phylum Bacteroidota; class Ignavibacteria; order SZUA-365; family SZUA-365; genus JAEYUG01. The sequence goes on from JAEYUG010000030.1 coordinate 47,874, forward strand.
GCGGCGAAGGCCTCGTTGAGTTCGATGTGGCCGATATCCCCCAGCGACAGCGCCGCATGCTCGAGGGCGCGACGCACGGCGGGTACGGGACCGATACCCATGACGCGCGGTGACACGCCGGCCGCGGCGGATGCCACGTAGCGCGCCAGGGGTGCGGCACCGGCGGCTTCCGCTGCGCGGGCGCTCATGAGCACGAGGGCGGCCGCCCCGTCGTTGAGGGAGGAGGAGTTGCCCGCGGTCACCGATCCCCCCTTGCGAAAGGCGGGAGCGAGGGTGGCGAGTTTTTCGAGGGATGTGTCTTCGCGCGGACCCTCGTCGCGATCGACGATGGTAACGCCGCGTTTCGTCGGAAGCTCCACGGGCGCGAGTTCGGCGTCGAAGAGGCCGGCCTCCTGCGCGGCGACGGCGCGGCGGTGGCTTTCGAGGGCGAAGGCATCCTGCTCGTCGCGGGTGATCGCGTAGCGGTCGACGAGGTTCTCGGCGGTTTCGCCCATGGCCTCCAGGGGGAAGAGGGCGGCGAGGCGGGGATTCGGGAAGCGCCAGCCGAGGGCCGTGTCGTAGGCGGTGAGGTTGCCGAAGGGGAGGCTGTCGGCGGTGTTCTTGGCGATCGCGTAGGGCGCGCGCGACATGCTCTCGACGCCGCCGGCCACGACCACGTCGGCATCGCCGCAGCGGATCATGCGGGCGGCCTCGACGATGGCGCTGAGCGACGACGCACAGAGACGGTTGACGGTGATGCCGGGCACGTGCTCGGGCAGTCCGGCCAGCAGCGCGGCCATGCGGGCGACGTTGCGGTTGTCTTCACCGGCCTGGTTGGCGCATCCGAGAATGACCTCGTCGACGGCGGCGGCGGCGATGCCGGCGCGCTCGATGGCGGTGCGGATGGCGATCGCGGCCAGGTCGTCGGGACGCACGCTCTTGAGCGCGCCGCCGTAGCGGCCGACGGGGGTGCGCACGGCGGAGACGACGACGGGGATACGTGCGGGATCTTCGAGGAAGTGGCTCATGGGCGTCCTTTCGCGCGGGTGCGGGGTGGGGACAATAAAAAGAACGGGAGGTCGTGGGGGACCTCCCGTCATACCGGGGTGCGGTACCGAGGTGTGGACAGGGGCGGAATTGAACCGCCGACACATGGATTTTCAGTCCATTGCTCTACCAACTGAGCTACCTGTCCGAACAACAGACTACAAATGTAGCACAGAGCGTGCATATCTGTCAAGAGCGGGGGCTGAACGTTGACAGGTCGGTGGACGTCCCCGTCCACTGTTGACGGATGCTCACTGGATACAGGGTGGACGAAGACGTCCACCGACCTGTCACCGTTGCTTCCCCCGGGTGGGGCGTGTAGATTGGCGGCGAGACCACGACATGACCGCTCCCTCTTCCTCCCGCATCGGCCACCGCATCCTCGCACATGTGCGGGCGCTCGCGTATCCCCGATTCGCTGGCACCGCGGGCGAGGAGCGTGCGCGCAGCCACATCCGCGGCGCGTTCACCGCGAGCGGCTACCGGGTGGTCGAGCAGGAGTTCAGCGCCTCGCTGGTTCCCCTCGAGGTGCTGCCGCGCCTGGGGGCGGCGTTGCTGACGGCGATGCTCGTGGGCGCGTATGCGTTCATCGACGGCATCCCGCTCTTCGCCGTGGAACTCGCCGTGCTCGCGACGCTGGCGCTGACGGTGTCGAGCCGCTGGTGGCCGGTGCTCGAACGTGCGCATCGGCTGCGGCGCTTCGGCCGGGTGCGCTCGTCGAACATCATCGCGCGCCACGTGCACGAGGGGGAGCTCGTCAACGTGGTGTTTCTCGCGCACTACGATTCGAAGCATCAGCTGCTGGGGGGCGCGACGCGCCTCGTGCTGCAGAACGCGCTGGCCGCGCTGACGGTGGCCACGGCGCTGCTGACGATCGTCGCGGCGGTGACCGGCTGGCCGCGGGAGCTGCTGCTTCCGACGCTGCTGCCGGCGGCGCTGATCGGACTGGTGCTGCAGGTGAACGGCACGACGAACGCGTCGGTGGGATCCTTCGACAATGCTTCGGGCGTGGGTGTGCTGCTCGAGCTGGCCGCCGCCTATGCCGACGAGGTACCGTCATGCAACGTGACGTTCATCGCGACCGGCGCGAAGGAGGTCGGCTGCAGCGGGGCGGTGGCGCTGGCCTCGTCGGAGTGGTTCCACCGCGAGTATCCCGCCTCGCGCACCGTGATGATCAATCTCGACAGCGTCGGATCACGCGCTCCCTTGCGCGTCGTGAATCGGTTCGGCCTTCCCCCCACGCGCAGCGGTGCGCTGGTGACCGATCTCTGCCTGCGCATCAGCGAGCGCTTCGGCATGGATGCGCGGCCCGCGTGGCTTCCGATGGGAGCCTCGGCAGACCACCTGCCCTTCGCCATGCGGGGTTATCAAGCCGTAACGCTCTCGACGGCCGGCTGGGATGCCGCCACGCGCACCATCCACACCACCCGCGACACCGAAGACGTGCTCGACGCGGGAGCGCTCGAAGAGTGCTACGCCGTCTGCCTCGAAGTGCTCGACTCCATCCCCCACGCCGCCCTGCGTCCCACCACCACGCTTCCCTGATTGCACATCATCTGCCGAGTGCCTCGAGCAACTCGTGCATGCGCTGTCGGTGTTCGGCGACGCGGGTTGTCTCGAGACCGCGATGCAGCACGTCGACGGCTTCATGCGTGCGGTGCCGGTAGTGGAGCAGGATCGCGAGTCCCGCATGCAGCTCCGGATACGTCGCGGGAGCGAGGTCGATCACGTGTGCGTAGCAGGCGATGGTCGTCGCGGTGTCGCCCGCCTGCAGCGTGAGGTTCCCCGCGAGATATGCGAGCATGGGATCGCGCACGGTCGTCGCACCCGCCCGGCCGTTGCGATGCGTCGAGCAGATCCACATCCTCGAGCATGCGCTGCAGGGTTGCGGGACCCTGCATGCCGGTCTCGAAGGCGCGCAGTCGGTTTTCGAAGACGGCATCATGCTCCTCGCGTGAACTGTGCCACGAGATGAGATTCATCCAGCTCCGATACGTGTTCCACGGCGGCACGTGGCCCGCATAGCGCAGCACGAGTCCTTCGAAACGCTGCGCAGTGGCCTCCGACGCATTCACGCGGATCCACGGCCAGACATGTGCGGGCAGCAGCAGCACGACGAGTGCCACGGCAAGTGCCGCACCGCGGCGCGCGGCGCGCCCCGCTTCCCCGCCGGAGCCGGCGTGCACCATCGATGCCAGCGTGAACACGAACGCGGGACCCGTGAACGCGAGGATGTCCCAGTCCTGTGCCATCCCATACATCGTGTTCCCCACGAGAACGAGCGTCAGCACCGACGAGAGCAGCACGATCGAGACATCGCGCAGCGGCGACGGGGTCAGCGCCTTCCGACCGCAGAGCAGCAGGCACGCGATGATGCCGACGATCTGCGGTGCGGCATGCAGCCAGAGGGCGTTGACGCAATCGACCAGATGCAGTGCCGAGAACACCGTGTAGTGGTTGCTCCCCTCCGGTATGCCGTTCGAGACCAGGGCGACATCCGAGACGGGCATGATCCACGCGGTGATCGGTGCGCCGGGCATGGATGTGGCGACGAGCGCGACGATGAGCGCCGCGAGCGGGATGGCGCCGGCGAGCACCCACGCCGCCTGCGTGCGCCGGCTGTTGTCGCGCAGCAGCAGCATCGCGAATGCCGGCAGCATGATCAGCGCAGACGCGCCCGCGAGTACTGCGAGCATGAGCATCCCCGCCGGAACACGCACGCTGCGCGCTGCGGTGAGCGACCTCCACAGTGCGAAGAGGAATGCCGCGACGAGGGCGTACTGCAGTGCGTAGAGCTCGACATAGCGGAGGAAGAAGATCGTGGCTGCGGACCAGAGGATGCCGCCGATGAGGATGAGTCGAACCGGGCGCTGTGCGTCACGCAGCTGCACCCAGGCTGCCGTGATGACGACACCCGCAGCGAGGAAGCCGAGCGCGCCGAACGCATCGCGCCGAACGCATCGCGCAGATCCGTCGGCCGCAGGATCTGTGCGAGGAGGTGCAGCGTGTGTCCGGTGAGCCATGACGTCGGTTTGGCGAGGGCGTGTGCCGCATCGGGATTTGCGAGGACGCGATGGATTTCCGAGAGGAGGATCGAGCCATCGCCGAGAAATGCGAAAAGTACCGGGTACGACAGACCGATCAGCGCCACGGCTGCCGCCGAGAGCAGCGCCGTCAGAAGGCGGGGAAGCCATGTTGTGGATACTGGTTGCAGCAGCCAGTCGACGATCGCGTTGCGCACTGATGGAATCAGCAGCAGGAGCGGGAGCGCGATGAACATCCAGACGTCCGGCGCCGCGGGCAGAAATGCACCATGGTGTGCTCCCCACACCGCGTTCGATGTCGTGCGCATGGCCAGAAACTGCACGAGCATCACCATAGGGACGATGGCGTATGGGGTCAGCGTCTCAC
>JAEYUG010000070.1 GCA_023432805.1 Bacteroidota bacterium
CCAGAAGGGTGGTACGCTATCGTCGGCTCCTGCTGGCGCGTACTTCGATTTCACCGGTGGGTCCGGTGTGGCGTTGCAGGTCAGCGTCTGGGGATTCGTCGGTGCGCCCGGCAAATACTCGGTTCCCTTCGAGACGGATCTGCTTGCGCTCCTGTCGTACTGCGGTGGACCGAAGGAGGGCGCCTACCTCGACCGGATCAAGATCGTACGGCGAGGCAATGCCGAGAAGCAGAACGAGATCCGCGAGGTGATCGAGGTGAACGTCGAGAAGTATCTGCGACTGACCAGCAAGCCTGCCATGCTTTCCGAGCTGTTGCTGTTCCCTGGTGATCTCATCATTGTGGACGGTGAGGACATCAACTACATCGATACCTTTCTTCGCGTCGCGCAGGTGATCGTGGCAGTTGCATCGCTCGTGACGACAACTGTGGCGGTCATCAATCTGACCAGGCAATAGTGCACAGCTTCCCCCGTGCCTGCCGCCGCCGACCCACACCGGGCCGGCGGCGGTGTTTTCGGCCGGAAGGGAAGACGAATCCCCCCACATCCGCAATTGGAAGAAGCTGCCGCCCTCCGTATTTTGCCATGTTACTTTCATGCAGGATTCGATGACCGCGCGCGACGACTTCAACAAGCAGTTTCAGGAATACCTTCGGATCGTCTACGAAGGGAAGTGGCTGATCCTCTCCATCTTTGTCATCATCGTGACCGCAACGTGGTTCTACACGCTGCAGCAGGATGACATCTATCAGAGCACGGCAACGGTTCGCCTGAAGCAGGCACTGGATCCTCTCAACGCGCAGACCTATCAGGGGCTCGGAGCGGGAGATCTGGGTTTCGGTGGTGAACGTATTCTCGCCAACGAAATCCGCGTGATTCTCAGCGCGGAGGTGTCGGAGAAGGTCGCGACGAATCTGCTGGCACAGACACCTTCGGCAGTGTCGGATGTCGACACGCTGCCGATCGTGAAGGCGCGGGCAACGCCGACCACACTGCGCAAGATCGTGCGCTCGCTCAATCTCGAAGGACTCGTCATTTCGCTGGGACTGACGCAGCTCGACACATCGTCGCGCATTGCCGACCACGAAGTCGTGGCGTCGCGTGTGCGTGCGCAGCTGAGCGCGAGTCCCGTCCCCGGTCTGGATTTCATCAACATCACCGCGACCAGCACCTCGCCACGCGAAGCGGCCAACATTGCGAATCTCGCCGTCGAGGCCTACAAGATGCGCAACCTCGAAACGGCACGGGAGAACATCTCGACAGCGCGCTCGTATCTGGAAGATCAGCTCGAGATGCGTCGTGATTCGCTGACGAATTCCGAGAACGATCTGCGGAATTTTCAGGAGGCGAAGGGACTGGTCAATCTCGATGCCGAGGCACAGAGTGTCGTCTCGCAGATCAGCACGTATGAAGCGTCGCTGCAGCAGGCACGCATCGAACTCGAGACCGCAACGCGGTTGCGCTCGGAATTGAAGCGCCAGCTCGAGGAGATGGAGCCCACGCTCGCGCAGAAGATGACCGATGGTGCGGATCCCGTGCTGCAGACTCTGCTCGCCGACAAGGCGAATCTCGAGATCCAGATCACGATGGCCGAGTTCAATCGCAAGGATGCACTGCGTGCGCGCCCGGAACTCGAACAGTACTCGAACAAGGAACTCGAAGATCTCAACCGCCGCTATCAGGCGGTGCTCAAGAAGATCGATCAGACCACGAAGCAGATTGTGGCGGCCGGAGATGTGACCGGTCAACCGCTCGAATACTCGCGCGAACTGCGCAAGCAGATCATCGCGCAGGACATCCAGATCCAGTCCATGCAGGCGCGCATTCAGGGGTTGCAACGACAGATCGGACAGTACAACCGCCAGTTCGAGGCGATCCCCTCGCAATCGATCGAGTTTGCGCGTCTCTCTCGTCGTCAGCAGACCTTCGACAAGCTGTCGGCGCTGCTCAATGACAAGTACCAGGAAATCGTCATCAATGAACAGACGACGCTCGGCAATGTCGATGTGATCGATCGCGCGGTCGTCCCGCGGAAGCCTGTGAAGCCGAATCGTCCGTTGAACATGCTCATGGGCGCGCTCGTTGCACTGGGACTCGGTATCGGCGTAGCTGTCGGCATGCGCTTCCTCGACAACACGGTGCGCAGCCCTGAAGACGTCGAGAAACTTGGTGTTCCGGTGCTGACCTTCGTGCCGAAGTTTGGCGACGAGGAGCGCATGGCACGCGAAAAGAGTCTTGTGACAATCACGGCGCCACAATCTCCTCCGAGCGAGGCATACCGCACCATGCGTACGGCGATTGAAAACCTCGTGCAGCCCGAGGAGGGCAAGGCGATGGTGATCGTCGTGACTAGTCCCGCTCCGCGGGAAGGCAAGTCCACCGCCATTTCCAATCTCGCAGTCAGCGCTGCAAACAGCGGCAAGCGCGTGCTGCTGATCGACGCCGATCTTCGGCGGCCGGTGCAACATCAGATCTTCGAGGTCGACCGTGAGCCGGGGCTTTCGAACTGTCTGGTGGGCGATGCCTCGGTCAACCAGAGTATCAAGCGGACGAAGGTGCCGGGCTTGCATCTGGCACCCTGCGGACATATCCCGAGCCACCCCGCCGAACTGCTTGGATCGGCACGCATGACCAAGTTTCTCGAACTGGTGCGGCAGTACTACGACCTGATCGTGATCGACTCCCCGCCGTTGATCGCCATGGCCGACACGCTCGTGATCGCAAAGCACACTGACGGTGTGGCGATGATCGTGGCTGCGGATTCGACCAAAACACTCGGTGTGCAGAAGGCTGTTGAGCTGCTCGCGCTGAACAATGCGCGTCTGCTCGGCGTTGTTGTCAACCGCTTCAATGCGAACAAGATCTACTACTCCTATTACCGGTATTACTACCAGAACTACTACTACTATTCCGAAGACGGACAGGAAAAGAAGAAGAAGTCCAGAAAGGAAAAGGTCGCGTAGGCCGGTCTCACCCATCCCTCATACCTTCCATCAGCGTCATGATTCGCGATTCGTACATCAAGACGGTCATCGAGCCGTTCAAGATCAAATCCGTAGAACCCTTGTCGTTCACGACCCGCGAGGAGCGTGAACGATATCTGGCCGAAGCCGGTCTCAATCCCTTCCTCCTCCGCGCCGAGCATGTTCTGATCGATCTGCTCACCGACAGCGGCACCTCAGCGATGAGCTCCCGGCAGTGGGCGGGCATCATCGACGGCGATGAGAGTTACGCCGGGTCGCGCAGCTTCTACCACATGGAGTCCGTGGTGCGCACCATCACCGGTCTTCCGATCGTCATTCCGACCCATCAGGGACGCGCGTCCGAGAAGATTCTCTTTTCGATCGTCGGGGGTCCCGGTCGAGTGATTCCGAACAACACCCACTTCGACACGACACGTGCGAACGTCGAATATTCCGGCGCCATCGCGGTCGACTGTCTGAACGAGGCCGGCAAGCATCCCGAGATGATCGCGGATTTCAAGGGCAACATGGATCTCGAGAAGCTCGAGGAGACCATCCGCCGTTACGGTCCCTCGAACATCCCGCTCGTCATGATCACCGTCACGAACAACAGCGGGGGCGGGCAGCCCGTATCGATGGCCAACATCCGCGCCACCCGGCAGATTTGCGACAAGTACAACATTCCGCTCTTCCTCGATGCCTGCCGCTTTGCGGAGAACGCATGGTTCATCAAGATGCGCGAACCGGGGTACGCCGAGAAGACGCCCCTGGAGATCGCGCAGGAGATGTTCTCGTACGCGGATGGTGCGACCATGTCGGCCAAGAAGGATGCGCTCGTCAACATCGGCGGATTTCTCGCGTTGAAGGATGAGGCGCTCGCTCAGCAGTGCCGCAATCTTCTGATCGTGACAGAAGGATTTCCGACCTATGGAGGACTTGCCGGCCGCGATCTGGAAGCAATCGCCATCGGTCTTGAGGAGGTGCTCGACGAAGATTATCTGCACTACCGCATTCGCAGCACCGCATACCTCGGCAACAAGCTCACCGAGCTTGGCGTCCCCATCCTGCTTCCCCCGGGTGGTCACGCCATCTACCTGGACGCAGCCCGCTTCTGCCCACGGATTCCCGCAGAGCAGTTCCCCGCCCAGGCCATCACCTGTGCGCTGTATGAGGACGGCGGCATTCGTGCCGTTGAAATCGGCAGTGTGATGTTCGGGCGTTACGACGAATCCGGTGCCTATGTCGCCCCGCCGATGGAGCTGGTGCGTCTGGCGATCCCCCGCCGGGTGTACACGCAGAGTCACATCGATTACGTGATCGAGGTCGTGCATCACGTGCATCAGCGCCGCGAGTCGCTGCGCGGCATGCGCCTGACCTATGAGGCGCCGATGTTGCGGCACTTCACCGCCCGCTTCTCATACGTCGACTGACATCGCGCCCGCATGTCGCAGGCGCAGCGCCACGACACGCCGGACGCCTCCGCGCCGGTCCGCATTCTCTACGTGCATCACGGGAAGGGAATCGGCGGCGCACCGCTGAGTCTTCTGTTCCTCATCCGCAGCCTCGATCGCGCGCGGTACGCACCCACGGTGCTGTGCCTGCACGAGAGCGAGGCTGCGGATCTATTCCGCCGCGAAGGCATCGAGACGATCGTCCTGCAGGGAGTGTCGGATTTCAGTCACACGAACGTGCTCTGGTATCCCTGGTGGCAGTTTCCGAAAATCATCCGCAGGGCCATCGCCATTCCCTTCTCGATCGAGCGCATGCGGAAGTTTCTCATGTCGCGAGCCTTCGATCTGGTGCATCTCAACACGTCGACGCTGCTCGCCTGCGGCATTGCCGCGCATCGCGCGGGGATCCCCATCGTGTGGCATATCCGGGAGCCGCTCGCGCAGGGGTACTTCGGCTGGCGGCGGGCGTACGTGCGCAGCGTGATCGATCGCTGTGCGACGCGCATCGTGCCGATCTGCCGGTATGACGGTGAGCAGCTGCGACCGACTGACAGGATGCGCGTCGTCTACAACTTCGTCGAGTTCGAGCGCTTCGATCGTGCGGTGGTTGGAGCGGCAGTGCGACGGGAACTCGGGATCCCTGCCGGTGCGGCGCTGGTGACCATGCTTGGCGGCATCAATCCCATCAAGGGCACCGAGGTGTTCGTGCGGACGGCGCTCGAGATGTCCGGTCGCGACGACGTGCATTTCCTCATCGTCGGGGCGGGGCAGGCCCGCGGGCTGCGCGCCGTGGTGAACGGAACATTCGCGTACCATCGCCGCGTATATGCCCTGGCAGCTTCCGCAGTGCGGACCGTGCATTTCACTGGTGTGCGGCGCGACATTCCCGAGGTGCTGGCGGCGTCGACACTCGTGTGTTTTCCTTCCACCGTTCCGCATTTCGCGCGACCCGCCATCGAGGCCATGGCCATGGCACGACCCGTGATCGCATCCGATCTCGGCGGACCGAGGGAACTTGTGGATCATGGTCACACGGGCCTGCTGGTCGTTCCCGGAGATGCAGGGGCACTGGCTGCCGCGATCACGGATCTGCTCGCCGACGAGGCACGCAGGACGGCGATGGGCGAGGCGGGCTGGCAGATGGCGCATGAGCGATTCGATGCTGCACGCAACACGCGCGAGATCATGGAGGTCTATGAAGAGGCGCTCGTGGCCACATCCCTGCGCTGATACAACACGACAGTTTCTTTTTCATTCCCAGTTTTCATACAATGCAATGTTTGAGCCTCGTTTCTTTTTGAACTATCACATCGAAGGAGCAAGAATGCGTCGACTTCCCCTCATCGCTGTCGGCATGCTGTTCGCAGTGCTGCTTCGCGCGAACGCGCAGGACAATCAGGCTGGATGGATTGTTGACGACTTCGCCGCCGAGGACATGAAAGCCGGATGGACAATCGCATCCGGCACGTGGACATTACGTGACGGATCAGTCGTCTCCGGCGGATCCACCGAGTATTCCGCACTGCTCAACAACCTTTATCTGTTGCGTGCCAAGCCCTACACCATCGAGTGTGCGTTTACGGGCGCTGGTGGTGGTGTCGCATTCTCACTCGAGCATGCGGACAAGATGGTGACCGGGCATCTCGTCGTGCTGACAGGAAGCACGATTTCCACCGGATTCATCGACATCGTGGGCAAGTACCACGAAACCCGTGCGGTCGACTACATCGCTCCCCGCGGAGAGTCGCGCCTTCGTGTACACGTGGATCCCATCAAGAAGAATTACACCGTCACTGTTGGTGAACGCGAGATCGGTGTGGAAATGTTGCGTTCGCTCTCCGGCTACACGGGCCTCTGCTCGATGAAGCCGGGTGTGACGTTCGACTTCTTCCAGGTGCTCGGCGAGGGACGTCCCCAATCGCCATCCTACTTTCTGAAAAGCAATACGCGTCAGCTCGACCATCTTTCGTACATGACGTTGATGGACGAGTCGATCGTCACGGTCAATCCCGTCGTCGGCATGATTCAAAAGATCACGAGCACCGGCAGCTACGTCTATGAAATCCCGATGCAGGGCGCACATTCGAAACCCCGCGGCGTCTGCGTCGGAGACGACAACACGATCTATGCGGTCGACGGCGGTGCCAATGCAGTGCGCATCTTCAACTCGCAGCTGCAGCTCGAACGGATCATCAACTCCGATCTGACCGATCCTCGTGGAGTTGCACTGCTCAACGGCAAGATTCTCGTGGTCGATGCCGAAGGTCTCAAGATGTTCGAGAAGAACGGCACCTTCATGGGTGCCAAGGCCAAGGGGCTGTTCAAGGACCCGCGCAATATCCATGTGGCCGGGGGCAAGGTGTACGTGACTGATTTTGGTGCAGGACTCGTGCAGGTGCTCGACGGTTCGCTCAATGCCGAGTCGACGATCAAGGACCGCATGGTCAATCCTTTCGACGTCTGTGTCGACGAGAAGCTTGGTGAGATCTATGTGGCCGATCCCGGTCTCGGTGCCGTACTGCTCTACGACATGAAGGGTGCGCTTGTCGACGTGATCGAACCGATCACGATCAACGGTTTCATTTCACCCCGCACCGTGCGTGTGCGTGGCAACATGCTCTATGTCGGCGATTACGATCGCATCCTCGGTTTCAAGAAGGATGCGCTCAGTATTCGTCCCCAGCTCCGCATCGACTAGGCGCTCCGGAGGCTTCCCCATTGCAGGGGAGGCCATGCATCGCATGCTCGATCTCTCCTACGGATCGGACCGCCTTTCCCTCGCGCTTCCGGCGGACTGGAATCCCGACATCCTCACACTTCCTGCGACGCCCCGTCCCATCGACGGGGCGTCGTGCGTTGCGTCCGTTCTCGACGCGCCGCTCGGTCTCCAGCCGCTCGAGCACTGGGCGCAGGCAGGAGACAGGGTGCTCGTCCTGGTGTCAGACAACACGCGCGTGTGCGCGAGCGACACGGCCGTGCCACTCGTGCTCGCACGACTTGCGGCAGCTGGTGTGCGCAAAGAGGATGTCGCGATCCTTTTTGCGAACGGCACGCATGCCCGCATGCGTGACGACGAGGTGCGGGCGCTGTTGACGCCGGAGGTGGTCGACGCGTATGTCGTCGAACAGCATGATGCCCGCGACGCAGCGGCGATGGTAGGCGTCGGTACGACACGATACGGCACGCATGTGCTGCTCAATCGACGGGTCACGTGGTGCACACGGGCAGTCACGATCGGAACGGTGGTGCATCACTATTTCGCGGGATTCGGGGGGGGACCGAAGCTCTTCGTTCCTGGCATCGCCGCGTACGAGACAGCGGTTGCAAATCACCGACGCACATTGCGCGAGGACGGCACTTTCGACGAACGCTGCGCCGATGGACGTGTGGAGGACAATCCCGTTGCGCTCGACATCCGCGATGCGGCCCGGTTCATGCCGCCGACGTTTGCGCTCACGGTGCTGACCGATGCACACGGTGGAGTGACTGATGCGCTCGCAGGCGAGATGTTCGCGGTGCACGACGCGGCCTGCCGTCGCGTTGATGCGCGTGCTGTGGTCGAGGTCGACGCAGCGTATGACGTCGTGATCGTGAGTGCCGGGGGCTGGCCGAAGGACATCAATCTCATCCAGTCCCACAAGAGTCTGCACCACGCCGCCGCGATCGCGCGCGAGGGCGCGACGATCATCTGTGTTGCCGAGTGCAGGGAAGGGGTCGGGAACGAACGCATCCGCGCCCTGTTCGATCTGGAGGAGGGGGCGCTGAAACAGCATGTGCTCGCCCACTACGAAATGAACGCGCACACGGTTGTGGCCCTGCGTGGGAAGGCATCGCGCTTCGACGTGCAGATGTTGAGCGCGCTCGACCGGCGTGATGTCGAGCGCCTGGGGTACCGGGTCGCAGGCTCGCTGGGGGAAGCTGTTGCCGCCGCACGCGCGCGGCATGGTGCCGCAGCGCGCGTGGCGGTTGTGCCGAATGGATCGCTCGTGGTGCCGCGGGTGCGGTGAGGATTGACGGAGGTCAGAGGGTGATGATGATGACGGTCCCCTCGATGCGGGTCGACCAGGTGCGCAGGGAGGCGGTGGCCGGTCCCGCAAGACGCGCACCGTTGGTTGCATCGAAACGCGATCCGTGACATCCACAGACGATCTGCGTTCCAACGAGCGAGCCGCTCGAGGCGGGACCCAGGTCGCACTGCTCATGCGTGCAGACCCGAGAGAGCGTGGTCGCTTGGGTCCCGGAGAGACGGAACACATTCACCCTCGATCCGTCAGGGAGATTGACGGCCATGAAGCTGCCTGTGTTTGCGAGCGCCGCGTAGGTGCCGGATGCTGTATCGAGACGCATCTCCGTGTCGCCGTTCGGTATGACGGGATTTGTCTCCTCGCTCGTGCAGCCGGCGATGGGAAGGAGGACGGAGGTCGCGGCGAAGGTGCCGACGACGCCGATGCTCTTGCGCAGGAAGTTGCGGCGCGACGGGGTGGGGGTCGAGTCGTTCATGTGTATCTCCATGGCTGCGCACGGCAGCAGGTGGACGTATGTCGGTGAAATGTGATCGGCGAAGATGATCACTGCGAAGCTTCGAAGCAAGTCAGGGAATTCCGACACGCGAGGCGAACGGAGGCGACGGACGGGGGCGTCCGTCCTCCCGTGCTTTTTCGTATCTTGCGGGATTGAATGCGCTTGGATGCAGGTGCATCCCGCAGCACCACCGACCAACGAATCCCGCCGCAGATGAGCGACACACCGACCGACCCGAACACCCTCGCCTCCGCCTATACTCCCGCAGACGTCGAAGACCGCTGGTACGCATTCTGGGAAGACCAGAAGCTCTTCCACGCCGATCCCGATACGGCGCGCCAGCCCTACACCATCGTCATTCCCCCGCCGAACATCACCGGCATGCTCACGATGGGACACGTGCTCAACAACACGTTGCAGGACATCTTCATCCGCTGGAACCGCCTGCTTGGCCGCCACGCCGCGTGGATTCCCGGCACCGATCACGCCGGCATCGCCACGCAGACCGTCGTCGAGAAGACACTCAAGCGTGAGGAGGGAACAAGCCGGCATGACCTCGGTCGCGAGGCCTTCATCGAACGCGTCTGGGAATGGCGGGAAAAGTATGGCGACATCATCACCACGCAGCTGCGCAAGCTCGGCGTGTCGTGCGACTGGGATCGCCTCGTCTTCACGATGGATCCCGCACTCAGCGACGCCGTGCGCGAGGTATTCATCCGTCTCTACCGCAAGGGACTCATCTACCGCGGCAAGCGCATCATCAACTGGGATCCCGTCTCCCACACGGCGCTCAGCGACGAGGAGGTCGTCCACAAGGATCTCGCCGGCAAGTTGTACCACTTCCGCTACCCGGTGATCGTCGACGGAAAGCCTTCGACCGACACCTTTCTCGTCGTCGCAACCACGCGTCCCGAAACCATGCTGGGCGACACGGCCGTCGCGGTGCATCCCACCGACGAACGCTACGCGCGCTTTGTCGGTGGCCAGGTGCTGCTGCCGCTCATGAACCGTCCGATTCCCGTCATCGCAGATGAGTATGTGGATCCCACCTTCGGCACGGGCGTGGTCAAGATCACGCCGGCCCACGATCCCAACGACTTCGAGGTGGGGAAGCGTCATGACCTCGCGCAGATCAATGTGATGGACGTCGACGCGTCGATCAACGCGGAAGGCGGCGTCTATGCGGGGCTCGACCGCTTCGAGGCGCGCACGCGCGTCGTGGCCGATCTGGAGGCGCTCGGGCTCGTCGAGAAGATCGACGAGTACGCGCACTCGGTGGGATTCAGCGACCGCACCGACGTGCCGGTCGAACCGTTCCTGTCGGACCAGTGGTTCGTCAGCATGAAGCAGCTCGCCGAACCCGCGCTCGAGGCCGTGCGCGCAGGCGAGATCCGCTTCCATCCCGAGCGGTGGACCCGCACCTACGAGCACTGGATGACGAACATCCGCGACTGGACCATTTCGCGGCAGCTGTGGTGGGGTCACCGGATTCCCGTCTACTACTGCGATGCGTGCGGATGGATGGACGCCCTGCACGAGCATCCGGGTGCATGTCCCACCTGCGGCGCCGAGGGCGTGCGGCAGGATGAGGACGTGCTCGACACCTGGTTCTCGTCGTGGCTCTGGCCCTTCAGCGTGCACGGCTGGCCGAACGACAGCGAGGCGCTGCGCTACTTCTACCCGACGCATCTGCTCGTGACCGCGCCCGACATCATCTTCTTCTGGGTCGCGCGCATGATCATGGCAGGGCTCGAATTCATGAAGGACATCCCCCTGCCCGACGGATCGCCGCGCACCGAGACGAAGGACCTCGTGCCCTTCCACGACGTGTACTTCACGAGCATCATCCGCGACGAGCAGGGACGCAAGATGTCGAAGAGCCTCGGCAACTCGCCGAATCCCCTCGACGTGATCGCCACCTACGGCGCCGACGCGCTGCGCTTCACCGTGATCTACCTCGCACCGCTGGGACAGGACGTGCTCTTCAGCGAATCCAAATGCGAGCTCGGCCGCAACTTCGCCAACAAGATCTGGAACGCCGCGCGCTTCCTGCTCATGCACAAGGCGAAGGCCGAGGAAGACGGCGCATGGCAGTACCGCAACAGCCGCTGGGCGCGCACCGACGGGGCGGTCGCACTCGACCTCGCGCCCGCCGCCAGCACGATGGAGCTCGAGGACCGGTGGATCATCAGCCGCCTCAACGAATCCATCCGCGACCTGCGCGAGGGCATGGAGCGCTACCGCATCAACGACGCGGCCAAGCAGCTCTACGACGTGATCTGGCATGACTTCTGCGACTGGTACATCGAACTGATCAAGGAGCGTCTGTACTCGCCCGACGAGAAGCTGCGGCGCGTCACGCTCGCGCGTGCACTGCACGTATTCGACGCGCTGCTGCGGCTGCTGCATCCCTTCATGCCTTTCGTGACAGAGGAGATTTGGCACAAGCTCGAACCGGGCCGCGACGATCGCAGCATCATGAACGAGCAGCTTCCCACCTGCGACGAGGCAGCCATCGACGCAGTGGTCGTCGAAGACATGACGTTCCTTCAGGAACTCGTCGAGGGTGTACGCACCGTGCGTGGCGAGATGAACATTCCCCCGGCACGTGAATGTACGGTGGTCATCAATTGCCTTGGCGAGCGGCATGCGACCGCGATCCGCGAGAACACGCACTTCCTGCAGCGGCTCGCGCGCATCTCCGACGTCGAAGTGGGCAGGGATCTGCCGCGGCCGCGCCTGTCGGGCAGTCTCGTGATCGGTGGGGAGGATGTATACATTCC
>JAEYUG010000085.1 GCA_023432805.1 Bacteroidota bacterium
ATGAACTCGCGCATCCAGGAAATCAAATCAGCAGCACGTGGTTTTCGGAACTTCGAGAACTATCGTGTTGCCATCCTGTTCTACTGTGGCAGGCTCGAATTGAAGCCACAGTAATTCCGGAAGAACCCATTTATCCATCCTCGTCATGATATGATAAGGAGTCATATTGTCGTCTTGACATGTCATACGCGCCAGACCTTACGTCAATCTTTTATTCTTCACTGCCATTGTTCGATTCCACCTCGGTGGTGGAGAGGGTGAGGGTGAAGTGGCCGAGGCGGGGGGAGAAGGTGTTGTAGGAGATGATGGGGAGGATGTAGGCGAGGATGATGGCGAGGAGGTAGAGGATGGCGCCGATGAGCATGAAGGCGAGGGAGTAGTCGCCGAGGGGGAGTCCGGTGGTGGCGATGAGGAAGGCGTAGAGGACGAAGATGACGAGGACGATCATGTGGGGGATGACGAGCATGGAAAACAGTCCGCGAACGAAGCTGCCAAGGGGGATGCGCTGGATGGTGTAGGTCTTCATTACAGGCTCGGATGGGTGGGAGGTGGTCTATGGCGGGGTGGTCCGTCGTTGTGCGTGTATCGTGTGTATTTAGGAGCGGGGGGTGGGGCTGCTGAGTTTTTGCTCGGCGGCGGCGCGCTGGTGGTTGAGCTCGAGGAGGCGACTGAGGATCTCGCGACGGATCTCGGGATGGATGGTGTAACGGGTTCCCTGGTCGGTCGGATGGTGGTCGTGTCCCAGGTCGAGGTCGCTCCAGCCGTAGGCGGCGGCGACGGCGTGATCCATCTCGCGGTGGAGGCTCCGGAGCTCGACGATCGCCGCGTCGGTGTTCGACGGGTCGTGAAAGCGGTTGTATGTCGCTGTCAGACCGAGCTGGGTTTCGAGCATGATTTGGTCTCGGTGCTTGTTATAGCGCTCACTAAGGACACCCAGGTGCTCGCATTTCTTAGGTAGAGGAAATGTCTGATAACAATCTGTTGGAGTGTAGACCTGATCTGATTTCATCGTCGATGAATTCTGTGCTACCCAATACTCATGGAATGAAGACTGCAGGATTGCGAACTCTGATGGTTCGTCGGTTGCGATGACCACCACTTTATGGCTGAACACGATGCCTGGCATGTAGCGAACGAAGGCGTGAGTTCTGCTCGTCTGAGCCTTGACCAGAAAGGTCTGCATATTGCTAACTCGTGAGTACAACGCCGGGCGTTTGTCGGCGTAGTGCCACCAGCGCTGCGGGAGGGGCTTGCGGAGGGCGTAGCTGCCGTCGGGTTTGAGTCGCTGTCGCTCGGGCTTGACGGTCTCGTCGATGATGCGGAAGACGTCGGGGTATTCCATCGCGCGCTCGAGGGGCCAGTCGTGGAAGTTGATGACCCAGCGGCTGGGACTCTGGTCGGGTCGGGTGTTGAGATCCTCTCCGTTGAGGTAGGGAAAGAGGACGTCGCGGTTGCGCGGATCCCTGTCGAGCAGGGCCTGCGCCTGTGCGGGATCCAGCACGAATCCCATCCCGAGCACGTACGACCCGATGAACGACTTGCCCAGATTGGCCGCCAGCTGCATCGGCTTCCCGCTGATCCGTCCCGGTTCGGTGAGGTGCGGGGTGATGGCGGCGACGGGGGCGTCGTCGAGCACGGCGGGGGCATGCCAGGGACCGCGGCGCATCCAGAGCTGGGCGATCTCGAGGGCGGCGGCTCCGGGCCATTTGCGGCTGCGGACGGCACGCACGATGCGGTATCCTGCGGCAGTCATCGCGTCGAGCGCGACTTCGCGGGTGTCGCCCTGCGCGATGGTGTTGGTGGCAAGCATCCCGAGCATGCCGCCGTCGCGCAGCAGCTCGCCCGCACGCAGCAGGAAATAGGCTGAGAGATCGGCGCTCCCCTTTCGACCTGCTGCTATTACGTCCTGAAGATAATTCCGATAGTCGCGACCGAGTGGTCCGGTGATACGCTGCCCCCCGAGAAACGGGGGATTTCCGATGACGGCGTCGAAGCCGCCGGCGGCGAGGATTTCCGGAAATTCCAGCGGCCAGTGGAAGGGCCGGCGGGGCTGGTCCGCCCGCGGATTCCCCTCCTCCCGCAGCTGCCGGTACTGCTCGCGGGCCTCCGCGAGTCGCATCCCATCGGGCGCATCGGCCAGCGCGAGAATCCGCCGACGATGCTGGTCGTACTCCTTCGGCGGCAGGGCACCGCGCGCGGCCTGCCGGCCATCCGCCGTCACGAGCGCTGCGGTGGCGGCCATGTCGCAGAACGCGCGCGGCAGGTCGAGCACGCGCTCGCTGTCGCGCAGCAGCGACCGCTTCCGCTCGGCGTCGGCGACGGAGGTCACGACGAAGCTCTCGATCTGCACGCGGCGGCGCTCCGCCTCGGTCATCGCGGCTTCGACGGTGCCTTCCCACATGTGCAACTGCTCGGAGGCGTGGGCATGCACGGCGAGCAGGGCGACCTGCGCGCGGGTGGTGAATCCGAAGAGGCTGTCGCCGCACTTGATGGCGTGGTCGAGAAAGGTGAAGGGTTTTTCGCGCGCGAGGGTGATGAGCCAGAGGGAGAGGCGGGCCATCTGCACGGCGAGGGGATTGACATCCACCCCGTAGAGGCAGCGTTCGGCGATCATGCGGCGGGCGTGCACGAGGCGGTCGCCGGCGTCGGCGGGCAGGCCGGGTTCGCCGTCGCGCTCCCACGCCTCGACGAGGCGCTCGGCCAGGTGGCGGCAGGCCTGCACGAGAAAGGCGGCTGAACCGACGGCGATGTCGCAGATGCGCAGGGCGAGGATGTCCCGCGCCGGACGCAGACGCCACGCGGCGGAATCGCGTCCCTCGGCCACGCCCTCGTAGACGAGGGGATCGAGCGCGTGGCGCACGACTTCCGCCGTGAGGGTGCGGGGTGTGTAGTGGGTGCCGGTCTGTCTCCGGTCGGAGCCCTGCGTGACGTACCATCCCCCACCCCTGATCACGAGCGGCCGGCCGAAGCTGTCGTCGCGGATGCAGAACGCGAAGGGCAGCACGCGGGCGAGCAGGCGGTCGTCGCCGGCGCACGCGGCGCGCAGCAGGGCCTCGCGGCGGATCTCCACCGGGGTGGTGCGCAGGCGCTCGAGGGCGGATGCGCTGCGGCCGGTCTGCGCGACGAGGTGGTCGGCGAGCGCCGGGGGCAGCGGGGCAGCGGGGGGAAGCGGCTCGGAGCCGCAGAGGCGCTCGAGGTCGGCGAGGGGAATTTCCGGTTCGTCGCCGCGGGCGCCGATGCATCCGAGCACGGGAGCGTCGGCAGGGGCGCGGCGCACGGTGTGGTCGAGGAGGCTCTCGTAGACGTGGCCGATCTGCTCGATGTCGAGGGCGCGGAAGCTGAGGCGACGGCGCTCGGGGGGGAGTCCGCGTGCAACGGGCGCTTCGAGGTACTGGAGGGATTCGAGCAGGTGCAGCACGGTGCGGTTGTCGATGGCGGGCACGGGGGCATCGCTGGTGCGCCAATGTTCGCCGGGGGCGCGTCCCTCGAGAAAGGGGAAGCGGTCGGGATCGAAGAGGTCCCCGCCATAGGCCGGGAGCAGCAGATCCTCATGCCGGATGCCGCCGTGCAGGGCGCGGAAGAGGGCGCAGAGGCGGGCCCATGCGTCGTGGCGGCGTTCGAGCACTTCCTCGCCGTGGCGGTCGGCGGCTTCGCGCAGGGTGGCCGCGAGGGTCGAGGCGGCGTAGTGGCGGTCGTAGATGGCGTTGCCGAGCAGGAGCAGGGCGCGCTCTTCGGCGCTGAGCACGAAGACGAGGCGCATCATGACGGTGACGGCGGCTTCGTAGACGCGGGACGGCGGAACGCCGGCGAGGAGGGCGCCGCTGCGGGATTCGTCGAGGGCGCCGAGGGTGCGGATGAAGATTTCGACGGCGGCGCGCACCTGCATGCCGAGCTGGTCGGTGACGTCGTGCTGGTGTTCGGCGCTGCGGCGGAAGAGGGCTTCGAGGGTGTCGTCGTCGGGCACGCCGAAGAGGCGTGCGGCACCGGCGAGGGCGCAGAAGGCGCGCAGGGTCAGGGGCTCCTCGGTGAAGAGCGCGGCGCGCCAGCTGACGTAGGTGGTGGTTTCGCCGCGGGGCGCGTGCACGAGCATCCAGTGCTCGCCGTTGGTGACGAGTCCAAGCAGGGTGTCGTTGGCGTGCAGCAGTTCGGTCATGCGCGTGGCGGGACTCGCCTTCCATGCGCGGCCGGGCACGGCGCTCTCGAGGTGCTGTGCGGGGGGATGGATCTGCACGAGGAGGCGGGGACGCAGCGGTGCGCCGGGGTCGGTGCGGTCTGCCGCGGCGGCAGGTGCGGAAGCCGCCGGCGCAGGGGTTGCCGGTGTGTGAGCCGCCGGGGTGTCGAGCAGCACGAGGTCGGGTGCGAGCTGTTCGTCGTGCGCGGCCACGCGGGTGCTGCAGGCGGCGCGCAGGTCGGGGTCGTCTACGAGGCGGTCTGCCGGCCAGGCGAGCAGGTCGTGCAGCACGAAGCGGATCCACGCCGCGTGTAGCGCCTCGTCGTCGGACTCGGCCTCGTGTTCGGCGAAGGCATCGGCGAGATCGGCGGCGCGGTCGGCCGGCAGGGTCGGGAGTCCCTGCGGAAATGCCTGCATGAGCACGGGCAGCGCGAGAAAGGGTCCCGACGCCTCGACGAGCGAGAGCCATTCGATGTGGTGGCGTGCGATGCTCATCGGTCGTGCCGGGCGGGGATGAGGAATTCGACGGCCGCGGGAAACATGCGCGGCGTGGGCTGGTCGTAGCGGCGTCGGATGGCCTCGACCTCGCGCGCGCGTTCTTCCGGAATCTCGTCGCGGCGGCGGCGCAGTGCGGCGACGTTGCGATCGAACTGTTCGCGTTCGGGACTCGTCCACAACTCGATCTGTGCGGGCGGCTGGGCGTCGAGTTCCGCCCCGATGGCCGCATCGAGTTCGTCGAGGATGCGGGTGATGACGTTGATGTCGTGGTCGCGTCGTTCGGCGAGGCGGGTGGCAAGTCCGCGTGTGCGCTCGGCCGCGCGTCGTTCGAGGCTGCGCACGAGGGGTGCCTCGATGCGGGGCCAGAGGGTGGTGATGCGGCGGCAGGCGGCTTCCGACGGCATGCGGGCGGTACGCGCCGCGAGGGCACGCTCGACCTCGTCGAGGGTCAGGCGTTCGAATCCCCCCTCTTCGAGTCTGCCGCCGGCGGCGAGCACTTCCTCATGCAGGCGCGTGCCGTCGGATCCCAGCACGACGAGTCGTCCGTGCACGAGTGCGACGGGATCGCGCAGGTCGTGGTCTTCCACGAGCCGTGCGGTGACGCGGGCGAGGCGGCCGCGGCCGGCGGCGCTCCACAGTTCGGCGCGCAGGAGGCGGAGGCTCATGGCCACGAGGCGGTGGTGGAGGTGTGCGAGCACGACGGTGTCGGTGCCGCGGGCGTGGGTGTCGTCGAAGACGAGGGGTCGCGCGGTGCGTGTGTAGGGATGGAGGATGCCGTCGGCGCAGTGTTGCCAGGCGCCGGTGAGCACGGGCAGGTGTACGGCGTCCGCGGGGAAGCCGGCTCCGGCGGGTGTGAGGGGCGGCTGGCCGGCGAGGGCGAGGGCGACGTCGACGGCGTGGCGCACGCGGGCAGGAGCGAGGCCGAGGTCGCGGCGCGCGTCGTGGAGGTCTGCCAGCAGGCGGCGCATGCGTTCGCGCAGGCGCTGTTCGGCGGCGAGCACGCTGCGGAGGGCGGCGGCATCGCGTTCGGCGCGGGTGGTGTCAAGGGCGCGGCGGCGGCCGAGCATGGCCTCCTCGACCTGGCGGGCGAGTACGGGACCGACTCTTCCGAGGTCCTGTCGTATGGTATCGACCTTGCGTGCGACGCGGTAGAGGAATTCGAGGTCGCCCTCGAGGTCGCCCGGGCGCAGGTCGGCGTCGGGGGTGGGCGCGGTGTCGTCGTATCCCGCGCCGACGAAGTGGTGGCTCTCGACGTGTTCGGCGCGCTGTCCCCAGCGGTCCACCCGACCGTTGCGCTGCTCCATGCGTGCGGGATTCCACGGGATGTCGTAGTGGATGAGGCGGGCGCAGTGGTTCTGGAGGTCGATGCCTTCGCTGGCGGCGTCGGTGGCGAGGAGGATGCGGACGGGGGCTTCCGCCGGATGTGCCTGGAACGCAGCCTTCACGCGTTCGCGTTCGTCGTCATCCATCCCTCCATACATGAGTTCGAGTCGTCCGCGTCCCCCGCATCCTTCTGCCGTGAGCATGTGCTGGAGCCAGCGCTGGGTGGCGCGGTATTCGGTGAAGATGATGACGCGCGTCTGGTTCCACCTGCCTTCGTGTTGCAGGGTGGTGGTGATGTACGCGACGAGGGTGCGTAGGCGGGCGTCGCCACGGGCGGTGGCGTCGGCGGCCCAGCGGCGCATGTGGGCGACGAGGGCTTTTTCGTCGTCGTCGAGGGCGCGGAAGAGGCGGGTGGCGCTGTCGGTCAGTTCGTCGCGGCGGGTGTCACCGGCCTCGTCGTCGTCGAGGTCTTCGTCGGCGTCGGCCTCGATGCGGCGGCGCAGGATGCCGGGCGGGGGTGCGGGGCGCGGACGGCTGCGCGCGGTGGCGAGTGTCTCGAGGTGGCGTTCGAGGGTCGCGGCGAAGGCGGCGGGCGAGCTGAAGAGGCGTTTCTTCAGGAGGGTGCAGATGAACTCGGTGGCGAAGGCTTCGGCGGGACTGGTGGCGCCCGCGAGGCGGCGTTCGGTGTACTGGCGCAGGGCGGCGTGCACGGCGCGTTCGTCGTCGCCGAAGGGGGTGGCGAGGGCGACGAGGCGGCGTTCGGCGAAGGGACTGGTGCCATCCCACGCGCGGGCGAGGTCGCTCTTGAGGCGGCGGATGACGACGCTGCGCAGGTGGCGTTCGTCGGTGCGCACGCCGCGGGCGAAGCGCTGGTTGTCGAGCAGTTCGAGCAGGGATGTGAAGCTCTCGTGGTAGCCGTTGTGGGGCGTGGCGGTGAGAAAGAGCTTGTGCTCGAAGTGCGGGGCGAGTTCGCGGATGGCGAGGGTGCGCAGGCTGTCGGTGGCGTAGTGGCCGGCTCCGCTCGGGGCGACGTTGTGTGCCTCGTCGAGGATGAGCAGATCCCACGCGCGCGGGTAGGTCGGGCGGCCGCCGGGCGGGAGGGTTTCGCGGAAGCGGCGCAGGGGTCGTTCTCGCTTGAGGAAGTCGATGGAGGTGATCAGGCGCGGGAAGTGGGTCCACGGATTGACGTGGAGTCCGCGGCTGCGTCGCAGCTGCTTGAGCAGCGCGCTGTCGACGATGCGGAAGTCGAGGCCGAACTTGTCGCGCATTTCATCGGCCCATTTGCGCTGGAGTGCGGCGGGACAGACGATGAGGATGCTGCGGGCGCGGTGGCGGAGCAGGAGTTCCTGTGCGACGAGTCCCGCCTCGATGGTTTTGCCGAGTCCCACATCATCAGCGATGAGCAGGTTGACGCGGGGCATGTCGAGGGCGCGCACGAGGGGTTCGATCTGGTACTCCTCGATGGTGATGCCGCTGCGGAAGGGTGCCTGCATGCGTGCGCGGTCGGCGCTGGAGACGGCGCCCCATCTGACGGCATCGAGAAAGGCGTCCAGGTGGTCGGGCGTATCAAAGCGGTCGGGTGCGGGGAGGCTGCCGTGGTCGTGGACGCGGGCGCCGGGTTCGATTTCCCAGAGGACGTCGAGTTCTTCGCCGCTCGTGTCGTCGTCGACCGAGAGGAGTGTGACGAGGTGCTGGGTGCTGTGGGGTTCGGGTGCGAGGGGATCGGCGGGCAGGGCGGACGGCCGGATGTCGGTGACGACATACTGTCTGCCGCGCACTTCGACGAGCTGGCCTGGTTCGATGTTTCCCGACATCTCTCGCGCACCGCCTTGCAGGAATGGAACTGATGGAAGCTTGAAGATACCATCATCCGGAATAAAAACCACATTGGGAGGACGGACGCCCTTCACGGGAGGACGCACGCCCTCGTCCGTCGGTGATCGATGCTGCGGTAACAAGGAGGCGGCGAGACGCCGCCCGTCCGCTGACCGGTCGGGGGTGCATGAATCGTCATGTTTGTAGCGCGTATTGTGATAGTTTCTCGTTTCTTGCTGCAGTACATTGGGTGCGGAACATTAATCCACGAAGTGCAACACCTGACGATGCGTGCATGCTGCTGACATTTTCCTGCGAAAACTGGATGTCGTACCGCTCACGAGCGACGCTCTCGATGATCGCCGGTCCTGAGCGGCAGCACAGGGACAGGATCTCCCGCGTTCCGAAGTTCCGCATGAACATTCTGCCTGTCACCGCCATCTTCGGTGGCAATGCCTCCGGCAAGTCGAACCTCGTCTCGGCACTGCGATGCGTGCAGCAGTTCGTCACGCATGGCGCGCAGGAGGACTCCGGCACATGTGCAACGCCCTTCGCATTCGATCGCATCACGCGTTCCCAGCCCAGCTCGTTTTTCTTCGAACTGCTGATCGATGAACATGTCTACCGCTATGAATGCACGCTCGGCCGCCGTGCCATAGAATCGGAGCGCCTTGTCCGATTGAACAGCCGAAGTGAGCAGCTTCTCTTCGAGCGGTCCGCTTCGGGGGCGATCCGTTCCGACGACGCCGACATGCAGTCCTTCCTATTGCAGAACCTACGTGTCGCACACAACGAATCGCTGTTGCACGCCAGTAGACGAGTGGGGATCGGTTCCGTGCTTCCTGTCAGCGACTGGTTTGCTTCACGGCTCGTGGTTCTCAGCACCGATCGTGCGGAAGCCGGTTTGGCCACTACAGGGAAGGCGTGGAATGCTCGACGCAGGAACCTCGACCGAGTCATCGGCGGACTGGATACGGGGGTCACGGGAACACGAACGAAGCTCCGCCGCACGAACATGGATGCGAACACGCGTGCGGCCGGCGTTCGTGAGTCCCAGCATCGGTACAGCACCCCGAGCACCTCATCTGTGGACGATCGCGTGTCAGAATTTCAGACGCTGCACGTCGCGTCGGACGGACGCGCCATGGGCTTCGATCTTGCGCAGGAATCCGACGGAACGCGTCAGCTGCTCGGGGTGCTTCCGCACCTTGCAGCGGCAGCGGAACCGGGTTGCAGGAACACGGTGGTCATCGACGAACTCGACCGGAGCCTGCATCCCGTGCTTTCGCGCAGACTGATCGAATCCTACCTTGAGACTTGTACTTCCACTTCGCGTTCGCAGGTTCTGTTCACGACGCACGATCTGCTCCTGATGGATCAGCACCTGCTGCGGCGCGATGAGATGTGGCTGACCGAGCGCAACGCGGCCGGAGAGACGACGATCTTTTCGGTCGGTGATTTTCCCGAGGTTCGATTCGACAAGGATCTTCGCAAGAGCTATCTGCTCGGCCGGCTTGGCGGTGTGCCGAGCATCGGTCCCGTTCGCTTGTAGTCCCAATTCCGGGTGATCAGGCATGCGACGTTGCGAGCAACCGCGCAGAGTATTCAAACGACGCGCGTACCGACCGGTCTGCTTCATCGCGACCGAGGGCAGCGTCACGGAGCCCGAGTACTTCAGCTTGTTTCACGGTCGCAGCCGCTATGCTCTGCGCATCATCCCAGCGCGCGGCGCGAGTGCGCCAGTGAATGTGCTGCGCAGGCTGCAGTACGAGATCGGTGTGCAGGGTCTGCGCGATCACGATCGTGCATGGTTGGTCGTCGATCGTGATGCATGGCCGGAATCCATGCTTCGAAACATCCTGGCATGGGTGGAGCGGCATCGCCACCGTGGATTGGCAGTAAGCTCGCCATCCTTCGAGTATTGGTTGCTGCTGCACTTCACTCAGCCGATGCAGCATGTGACCGGAGCCGAATGCCGGAGTGCACTCAGACGTTATCTGCCGGGCTACAACAAACATGTGGACGCACGACACTTTACTGACGAGCGCATCGCAAGTGCTCGCATGCGTGCTCGAAGCGGCATGACCAGGATGGAAGCGTCTGTTGCATGGACGGATGCGAATGGTACGACTGTTCACATCCTCGTTGACCTGCTTCTCGATGATCATTCTGCGGAGGCGGCTTGAATAGACACAACGCGATTCGGGGTTGCGGACGAGGGCGTCCGCGCTCGGGTCTTGTGACGGATGTTCAGTGGGTGCTGGGTGGACGAGGACGTCCACCGACCGGTCAGGGTTTCGGGATGGTCGACTGCTCGAAGAAGAGTGCGACATGGCTCTTGCTGCGCTCGCCGCGAGCGACAGCCATGACGATCTCGTAGAGGTCTTCTTCGGGAGCGGTGCATTCGTGGCCGTTCATGAGCAGGAAGACGAGCGCGGCCACGGCGCCCGTGCGCTTGTTGCCGTCGATGAAGGGATGGTTGCTGACGATGTGGTACAGATATGCCGCGGCCATCTCCTTCAGGTCGGCATGGAGATGTGTGCCGCCGAAGCTCGCCTGCGGCATGCCGAGTGCGGAGAGCAGCAAGCCCATGTCTCTGATGCCCGCTCCACCGCCGTACCGGGTGATCTGGTCGCGGTGTATCTCGAGCACCTGCGACACGCTGAGGAAGCGCATCGTCACTCGGAGAGTTTCTTCAGTGCGTGTTGGTAGCGCTCGTTGACTGCCTGCAGCGCGTTCTCGAAGTCGGGACTGCGCTCGGGATCTGTGACGGGGGTGAGGATGAGGGCATGACCGTCCGTGGTGATCTCGAACGGGGTGTCCGCATCAGCGCCGAGCAGTTCGAGGATGGGTTTCTCGATCACCAGGGCGAGGCTGTTGCCGTGTTTGGAGAGGGTTTTGATCATGGCTGATCGCGTTTGTACGATGTCTATACGAAGATAGAACGTGCGGAGTCGAAGATCAATGCAAGTACGCGCGAGTTCTCCTGGACGGACGAGGGCGTCCGTCCTCCCACGAGGGCGTCCGTCCTCCTAATTACTTAACCCAGATTTTGAGGGTGGTCGGGGGAAGGTGGATGGCGTGGGTGCGGGAGCCGGGAAGGCGGGTGTCGGGGCGTCCCTCGAGGGGGGTGACGCCGGCACGGTCACCGTCGGCGACGAGGGTCCATTCGCCCGCGGGCAGCGGCAGCTCGACCACCGCAGGCGCGTCGGCGGTGTTGACGAGCACGCAGATGCGCGATCCGATGATGTAGCCGAGCTGCATGGTGTCGGCAGGCTCGATGAACACGACGTGGTCGGGCGATGGGAGGCTTCCGATGCGAAGCACGCGGCCGTGATCGCTCCGACGCAGGGCGATGAGGCCCCGCCAGTACTCGTACATCCGCTGGAAGTTGCAGACCGCCCCATCCTCCACATTGCGACCGAGGTTCTCCCACAGGAAGAGGTTCGGCGTGCGCAGGTTGTAGGTGTCGCCTTTCCCGTGGATGTAGACGGGTCCCGACGCGATGCGCAGCGTGGTGTCGAGGTCGCCGGCGGCGGCCTTGCTGCGAAGGAACTCCGTGCCGCCGTGCATGACGACGGGACCGAGCGAGGTCATGAGCATCGCGGCGGCGATGCGCACGCGGGCTTCGTCGACGCCGGCGAGGCCATCCCAGTCGCGCAGGGCGAAGCGGTCGGCGAGCGCCCAGTTGTCGTGGATGTCCAGATAGTTGATGCCGGCGTTGAGGTCGCGCTCGTCGGCAAAGGCGTTGGCGATCGCGGCGCGGGCGGCGGCGCGGTTGCCGTTGCCGCCGGCGTATCCGCGGTCGGTGCGCGGGTTGTGCGGTGCCCAGGGTCCGCCGCACAGCGCGTTGCGCGTGTCGTCCTGAAAAAACGTGATCGGCGCGTCGGCCTTGTACCAGTTCCAATCGGGATTGGCCTCGTAACGGGGATCGGAGGAGTCGATCCACGGCTCGCCGTAGATGACCTTGTCGGATCCCACCGCGCGGCGCAGCGCGGCAAGGGTCTGCTTGTCGGTGAGTCCCGCAAGATCGATGCGGAAGCCGTCGATGCCGTACTGCTCGATCAGGTCGCGGCACTGGTCGATGATCCACCGTGCTGTTGCGGGACGGTCTTCGCTCTTGGTTTCCGTGCCGTAGGCGCCGATGAAGTTCAGCTGCTCGTCGGTGCGGTAGTAGAGATGCCGGTCGAAGACGCGCATGTGGTGGCGCAGCTCGCGGCTGTCGATGCGCTCGGCGGTGTGGTTGAAGACGAGGTCGACGATCACGGCGATGCCGCGGTCGTGCAGGGACTGCACGAGGTCGCGGAACTGCGCGTTCTGGGCGCCGGGCTCGGTGCCGCGCACGCGGTAGCGGCTCTCGAGCGCGAAGGCGTGAGAGGTGCGGTATCCCCACTGGTAATTGGTCGAGTCGATGCCGCGCGCGCGCATGAAGTCGCTCGTGGCGAAGGCGGCCTGCCATTCGTCGTCGGGATGGTGCAGGTACTCCTGCACGGGAAGCAGGTGCACGACGTTCACGCCGAGATCCACCAGATGGTCGATGCCGACGGGACGGCCCTGTGCGTTGCGGAGTCCCGCGCGCGCGAAGCCCGAGAAGCTTCCGCGCTCACTTGCGGGAAGCCCCGGAAGCGCGAGGGTGAAATCCTCGACGTGCACCTCGTAGGCGATGACATCCTCCATCGGCGGGATTCCCCCTTTCAAAGGAGTCGCAGGTCTTGTTTTCGGCCAGATGCGGCAGCGTCCCCGGCTGTCGTCGGACACGCGCGCGTAGACGTCTCCGACGTGCACGGGGTGGGTTTCGTAGAACTCGTTTCCGGGGTCTGCCGGACCGTGCACCGTGAAGTCGTACCAGTCTCCCTCGCGGTTGCCGTCGAGCGTGGCGTGCCAGGTGCCGGCGTCGCCGCGGGTCATGTCGACGGTGGTGTAGGGCGCGTCGCCCGTGCGCGCGCGGTAGAGGTAGAGGCGCACGGCGGTGGCGCGCGGTGCGACGACGCGGATGGTGGTGCGGTGTGTGCGCGCGTCGTAGTTGGCGCCGAGTTCCTCGGTGGGATCGAGGTGGCGCATCCATCCGTCGAAGCTGGCGAGGCGGGTCACGCCGAGGGCGAGGAAGTCCACGTAATGCACGCGGGTGCTGTCGAGGTCGCGCGCGGGCACGAGGCGGAGGTTGCCGGTGGGGAGGGGCTCGACGCGGGCGACGGCGATGGTGTCGCCGGCCGCAGTGCGGATGCGGTAGTCCGCCGGGCGGGTGGATGCGGGTGCGCCGCCGGTGAGGATGCGGATGTCTCGCGCGCCGACGAGTTCGGTGCGGAAGCCGTCTGAAAGGAGGGTGGACGTCCGCGTCCACTCGTGACGGATGGTCAGGGGGTGCAGGGTGGACGGGGACGTCCACCGTCCGGTCACGGCGTCCACCGACCGGTCAACGGCGTCCACCGTCCGTTCGACGGCGTCCACCGTCGGGACTGCGAGTGCGAAGAGAAATACGAGCACGATGATCATGCGCGAAGATAGGAAATCGCGCGGCCAAAAGGGGCTTCCGACGGGTGTTTGCTGTTGATCGGTTCTTTTGCGTAATTCACGTGGCGTTCATATGGGACGCGAACATCATCCCATCCATTCCGTCAACCTGGAGGTCCTCCATGGCGCGGTATTCCACACAGAAAGAATTTCTTCACGCCTTCAAACGTTTCAACGCGCTGTCATCCAAGAAGTCCGAATGGCATACGGGGCGTTCGTCAAAGACGCATACGTGTGAATTCGGCCATACCATCGAACCGGATACGCTGTATTTCAAAAAGCCGCTCGACAATGATGGTGAACAGAAGCTCCGGATCTGTGCGGAGTGCATGGACACGCTTGTGTACATGACTGTCGACGCGGATCTCCACAGCCGCGAGCTCGCAGAGCGGATCTATCTCGAGGCACATCCGCGCACCCCGAAGGTGAAGGATATGTTGGCACACTGAGGGCGGCGCATTGCGCGCGTGATGGGGACGACTGTGAACAGGTCGTCCCCTTTTGTTTGAACGGACGGACGAGGGCGTCCGTCCTCCTAGACGGACGAGGGCGTCCGTCCTCCCATTGGAACTCATGACGCTGCATCTCTCACTGATCGACTGGCTGCTTGTGGCGCTCTACGGCGCGGTGCTGACCGTGCTCGCGGTGCGGCATACGCGCAGCGCGCGCTCGAGCGCCGAGGAGTTCATTCTCGGCGGCCGCCTCCTGACCCTGCCCGGCTTCGTCGCGGCGCTGGTCTCGACCTGGTACGGCGGCATTCTCGGCGTCGGAGAGTTCTCGTACCAGTACGGCATCGCCAACTGGTTCGTGTTCGGCTTCCCCTACTACGTCTTCGCCATCATCTTCGCGTTCTTCTTCGCGCGGCGCGTGCGCGACTCGGCCGTCTTCTCGATACCGGACATCCTTACCCGCACGTACGGGCGTCCCTCGGGCATCGTCGGCGCCGTGCTCGTCTTCTTCGTCAGCTCGCCCGCGCCCTACTTTCTCATGCTCGGCGTGCTGGTCGAAGTCGTGACGGGATGGCCCACGCTGGTCTGCCTCGGCCTCGGCGCGGTACTCACCGTCGCGCACGTCTACTCCGGCGGCATGCGCGCCGTCGTGCGCACGGACCTGATGCACTTCGCCCTGATGTTCGGAGGCTTCCTTCTGCTGCTCGCGTTTCTCGTGCCGGCACACGGCATCACGCCCTTCATCGCCGAGCGGGTGCCTTCCTCCCTGCTCACCATCACAGGGGGGAATTCCTGGCAGTACATCCTCGTCTGGTTCTTCATCGCGATGTGGACGCTGGTCGCGCCGCAGTTCCACCAGTTCACGCTCAGCGCGCGCACGCCCGCGACCGCGCGCACGGGCATTCTGGTGTCGGTGGGATGCTGGATGGTGTTCGACGCGATCACGACGCTCTCCGGACTCTACGCACGGGCCCTGCTGCCCGATCTCGCATCGCCGGCGATGGCCTATCCCCTCCTTGCGGAAGCCGTGCTGCCGCCGCTGGCAAAGGGATTGTTCTTTCTCGGGATGCTCGCCACGGTGCTGAGCACGACCGACGGACTGACCTTCATCTGCGCGGCGACAGTGGGTCGCGACGTGCTCGCACCGCTGTTCGGCACAGATGACAGCCTGCGCATCACGCGACTGACCCAGCTGGGCATCGTGCTGACGGCAGTGGTGTCGGTAGCGGGTGCGATCGTGTTTCCCTCGGTGATCAGTCTGTGGTATGTGATCGGAACGCTGTTCATTCCCTCGCTGCTGCTGCCGCTGACGGCCGCGTACTATCCACGTCTGCGGGTTGGGCCGCGTGCGACGATGCTGGCGATGGTGGGCGGCTTCCTCTCGTCGCTCGCGTGGTTCACCGCTGGCGAGCTTGCGAAGGTCGGCGGTGTAGCGCAGTATCCCCTTTCCATCGAACCCATGTACGCGGGACTCGCATTCACGATGCTGGTCTACGTGGTGGCGCGCCGCGCTGGAGGACGGACACCGTGAAAGGAGGGTGGACGTCCTCGTCCGTCAAAAGGAGGGTGGACGTCCTCGTCCACTCTTGATGGATGTTCAGTGCTCACAGGGTGGACGAGGACGTCCACCGTCCTTTCGGGATCAGTAGAGGTTGGGGAAGAGGGTGCGCTCGACGGCCTCGATGACGGTGTGGATGATCTTGATGTGCAACTCCTGGATGCGGTCGCTGGTCGCGCCCGGCACGACGATGCCGATGTCGCAGAGGGGAAGCAGCGCTCCCCCGCCCTTGCCGAGCAGTCCGACCACGGTCACGCCCTTCTCGCGCGCCACTTCCGCGGCACGCAGAAGGTTCGGCGAGTTGCCGCTCGTCGAAAGCACGAGCAAGAGATCGCCCGACGCGCCGAGCGCACGCACCTGCCGGGCGAACACCTGATCGTATCCGTAATCATTGGCTACGCAGCTCATGTGTCCGGGATCGCTGAAGGCGATGGCCGGAAGCGGGGGACGCTCGGCGCGGTAGCGTCCGCTCCACTCCTCGGCGAAGTGCATCGCATCGCTCATCGAGCCCCCATTGCCGCAGCTGAGGGCCTTGCCGCCACGCTCGAAGGTGGCGGCAAGGACATCGGCGAATGCGGCCACGCGCGAAAACTGCGCCTCGTCGGCCATGAAGTCGG
The DNA here is from genome assembly GCA_023432805.1 of Bacteroidota bacterium. GTDB lineage: Bacteria > Bacteroidota > Ignavibacteria > SZUA-365 > SZUA-365 > JAEYUG01. The sequence continues at coordinate 15,943 of JAEYUG010000085.1, forward strand.
CAAGGCACGCGGCGGCCTCGCGGAAGGATGCATCGATGTGCGTGCGCATGGCGATCAGATCACCTTCAGTTCAAGGGTCTTCAGACGGTCGGCGCTGTCGGCCTCCACCTCGGCGTGCAGCGATCCGCCGTGGCTGTCCATCGTCACGATGGCCGCGAAGTTCTCGACCTCGAGCATCCACATCGCTTCGGGGATGCCGAACTCCTCGAGCAGATGCACGCCAGTCACGCGCTTGATGGTTTCCGCATAGTACTGCGCGGCACCCCCGATCGCGTTCAGGTACACGGCTCCTTCACTCTGTAGGGCGTCGAGGGTCTTCTTCCCCATGCCACCCTTTCCGATCACGGCGCGCACGCCGAATTTCTTAAGCACGTCGGCCTGATAGGGCTCCTCGCGACCGCTGGTGGTGGGACCCGCCGCCTGCACGTGCCAGACGCCGTCGGAATCCTTCAGCATGACGGGACCGCAGTGGTACAGCGCTCCCCCGCGCATGTCGGTCGGGGCGTCGTGATCCATCAGATACTTGTGCAGCGCGTCGCGGCCGGTGAACATGGGTCCCGAGAGCAGCACGATGTCACCCACCTTCAGTGCGCGCACGTCGGCTTCCGCAAGGGGTGTGGTGAGCCGCACCTCCCGGCCGGTCAGGGGAATGCCCGCGCCCTTCGCCATGGCGACGGGATCCATGTCGCGGTACATCCACGCATTGATCGCGCCGGTTGCGGCATCCACCCGCACGCCGAGGCGACGGAAGGCCCAGCAGTCGTAGGCGACCGAAACGAAGAAGCTCGCGGGCAGGCGGTGGTAGGCCCCGATCTTGCATCCGATGAGGGTGCTGGCGCCGCCGAAACCCATGGGACCGACGTTGAGCGTGTTGGCCTCGCGCATGATGTAGGCTTCGAGCTCGGCGAGCTGCGGGTCGGGATTGGTGTCGTCGAGGGGACGGAAGAGTTGTTCTTTCGCGCCGGCGTAGCCCGAGGTGCGATCGCCGCCGATGGCGACGCCGATGGCGCCGGTGGCGCAGCCGTGGCCCTGGGCCTGCCAGACGGCATGGAGGATGCATTTGCGCACGCCGTCGATGTCACGCCCCGCCTTGCCGAGATGCGGCAGTTCCATCGGAAGCGAGTACTGGATGTTTTTGTTCTCGCATCCGCCGCCCTTGAGGATGAGCTTGACCTCGATGTCGTCGCGCTCCCACTGCTCCCAGTAGAAGATGGGGGCGCCGGCGCCGAGGTTGTTTCCGCTGTTCTTTCCGGTGATGGAGTCGACGGTGTTGGGCCGCAGCTTGCCGCGGCGGGTGGCTTCCTCCACCGCCCAGAGGATGTCCTTCTTCATCTCGATCTGGTTCGTGCCGACGGGAGTGTGGATCTTGAAGGTCGGCATCCCGGTATCCTGGCAGATGGCGCCCTCGTTGTCGCAGGCCATGTCGATGTTCTTCGCGATGGTCGCGAGGGCGAGTGCGGCGCGGGAGCCGGGCTCCTCGCTGTCGAGGATGCCGCCGATGGCGCGGCGCACGTCGGCAGGGAGGTTGGTGGAGGTCTGGATGATCAGATCCAGCATGCTCTGGCGGAAGTGCTGCATGGCGGGGTTCCTCGGGTGTTGGTGCGGAGCGGAAAATACAATCTGTATGATACGGACCAATCGGTTTTCAAATCAAGAACGGGAGGACGGACGCCCTCGTCCGTCGAACGGAGTGCGGACGTCCTCGTCCGTATTGACGGATGCTCAGTGGGTGCGGACGGGGGCGTCCGCGCTCCGGTCATGGAACCTCCCGAACGCGGGATGGTGTTGATACAGCACGAACATACTGGAGATCCCTTGTCGCACACGCACCCCTCCCCCCGTACTGCGCTCGTGACCGGAGCAACATCCGGCATCGGCGTCGAAACCGCCCGCGCGCTGGCCGCCCTCGGCTGGCGTGTGCTCGTGCATGCGCGCTCGCGCACGCGCGGTGCGGCCACGCGTGACGACATCGTGCGCACCACCGGCAATGAGAACGTGCATGTGCTGCTCGCCGACCTCTCGTCGATGGACGAGGTGCGCCGGCTCGCCGCAGAGGTGCGCTCCCGATTCAACGCCTTGCACGTGCTGGTCAACAATGCAGGTGTCTTTTTGCGCGACCGCACGCTGACGGTCGACGGATTCGAGCGCACCTTCGCAATCAACCACCTCGCACCCTTCGTGCTGACACGCGAGTTGCTGCCGCTGCTGGAGGCTTCCGCACCGGCGCGCATCGTGACCGTCTCGTCGATGGCGCATTGGAGCGGACGGCTTTCGCTCGACGACATCCACCTCGAGCGCGGCTACTCGAGTGTGCGCGCGTACGGGCAATCCAAACTTGCCAACATCATGTTCACACATGCGCTCGCGCGGCGGCTGTCCGGCACGGGCGTGACCGCGACCTGCCTGCATCCGGGGGTGATTCCGACGCGGCTCGGCTCGGAGTCGGTGAATCTCTTCAGCGTGTTCTACCGCACGCTTGGTGCATTCATGATCGGACCCGAGCGCGGCGCGCGCACGTCGGTGTACCTCGCGTCGTCACCGGACGTCGAGGGGGTGAGCGGGGCGTATTTCGTGCGGAGCAGGCGAAGGATGTCGTCGCCGCTGTCGCGGCGGATGGATCTGCAGGAGAGATTGTGGGAGTTGAGCGAGGGGCTGACCGGGCGGTGGGGGGAAGCCAGGAGGGTGGACGTCTCCGTCCACCCTGCACGCACTGAACATCCGTCAGCAGTGGACGAGGACGTCCACCGACCTGTCTAGTGGACGAGGACGTCCACCGACCTTTCCCCCATTACCAGTGGCCGGTCCATGCGCGGTGCTCGCGCCAGAGGAGCAGCAGATGCCGCTCGGCAATCGCCCGCTTGACGAGGCTGGCCAGGAAGCCGAAGAAGCGCACGCGCCCGGCCAGGGGCAGCGACGCCCAGCCGATCGCGAGATGACGTCCCAGCGAAACGACTTCGCCGAGCACCTTGGGCCGGTAAGGACGCATGGTGCGGCCGCGGATGGAGTGGAAGAGATTGGTCGCGGTCAGATAGCCCTGCTGCAGGGCGAACTGGGCGGCGGTGGGAACCACGGTGCCGGTGTCGGGATTGATGGCCAGTGCGTTGTCGCCGATGGCGAAGACGCCGGGATAGCCCTGCACCTGCAGATGCTCGTCGACGAGGACGCGTCCCTGCGCACCGGTTTGCGCACCGCTGGTACGCACGAGATCGGAGATGCGGATGCCTCCCGTCCAGATCATCGTGCGCGTGGGGATCGGTTCGCCGGGCTCGCGCAGCACGACGAGCCGGCCGTTGCGCTGCTCCATGCCGCGCACGCGCGTGCCGGTGAGGATCTGCACACCGATGGCCTGCATGGCCTCGATGCTCGTGGCAACCTGTCTGCCATCCAGCGAGGGAAGGACGCGGTCGGCGGCCTCGATGAGCAGCATCTCCGGTTCGTGGGGATTGATGGTGTACTCGCGCGCGAGGGCATCGAACCGCTCCGCCATTTCCGTGGCAAGTTCGACGCCGGTGAGTCCGCCGCCCCCGATCACGACGCGCAGCAGTTCGCGGCGCTTCTCCTCGTCGGGCTCGGACGAGGCCAGCGCGAACATCCGTTCTGTGTGCGTGCGGATCCGTTCGCTGTCGTCGAGTTCCTTGAGTTGGAAGGCGTGCTGCTCGAGTCCCGGAATCTGATAGAAGTTCGTCTTGCTGCCGAGTCCGATCACGAGATGATCGTAGGCCAGCATGCGCGCGCCGAAATCGATTTCGACCCGACGGGCGTCGAGGTCAATGCGGGTGACTTCGCCGAGATGGAACGTGAGGTTGCTTCGCCGCGCCAGGAAACGTGCGATGGGTATGGTCACCTCTGCCTGGCGCACTGCCCGCTCGTGGAGGCGTGTTTCCAGGAGATGATAGGTGTGGCGGTCGACCAGATGCAGCCGCACATCCGTACTGCGACGGAAGAGCCGGGACAGCCGGGCCACACAGCTGATGCCACCGTAGCCGGCGCCGAGAATGACGATATCTATGGTGCGTGTCATGAGAGTACTGCGATGCATGTATCTCTTGAACATTCTTTGATGCACAATGGTTCAAGAAAGGAGGGTGGACGTCCTCGTCCACTCTTGACGGAGGCTTAGGGGCTGCAGGGTGGACGAGGACGTCCACCAACCTGTCTGGCGGCGAGACGCCGCCCGTCCATTGGCAACGCCCGTTCGTTGCGCGCCATTTTTTTGTTCGTATGAGATCGGTGGGTTCACTACATTTAAGATTGGTTCATCCTCTGCTTTCAGCATTTGACAGGAGTTTTCCATGAAGTGGTTCACCTCGTTGCTGGTCGCCGGCGCGCTGATGCTTCCGCTGGCAGCCGGCGCGCAGCAGGCTCAGACGGTCGACAATGTGAAGGTGCCGAGTCTCGGCAGTGTCATTCCGTTCCATCCGGACGTGAAGACGGGCACCCTCCCCAATGGTCTCAAGTACTACATCCGCAAGAACAGCAAGCCCGAGCAGCGGCTCGAGCTGCGCCTGGCGGTCAATGCGGGTTCGGTGCTCGAGCGCAACTCGCAGGTCGGACTCGCGCATTTCGTCGAGCACATGGCCTTCAACGGCACGAAGAATTTCAAGAAGGACCAGCTGGTCAAGTACCTCGAGTCGATCGGCACGCGCTTCGGTGCGGACCTGAATGCGTACACCAGCTTCGACGAGACGGTGTACATGCTGCAGCTGCCGACCGACAAGCCGGATCTGGTGGACAAGGGCTTCCTGATTCTCGAAGACTGGGCGCAGGGACTCTCGTTCGAGGCCGCCGAAATCGACAAGGAACGCGGTGTGATCATCGAGGAATGGCGGCTCGGAAAGGGCGCGTCGCAGCGCATGCGCGACAAGCAGTTCCCCATCCTCTTCAAGAATTCGCTCTATGCCGAGCGCCTGCCGATCGGCACCGAGCAGAATCTCAAGAGCTTCCCGCACGATACGCTCCGTGCCTTCTATCATGACTGGTATCGCCCCGAATTGATGGCGGTGATCGCGGTCGGCGACATCGACGTCGATGCAGTCGAGAAGAAGATCACGGAGCACTTCGGACGCCTGCAGACGCGGCCGAATGCACCTGCGCGTCCCGCAGTCGCTGTTCCGGATCATGCGGAAACACTTTTTGCGCTCGCGAGCGACCCCGAAGCCACCTCGACGCAGATCTCGGTGTACTACAAGCGCGCTCCGAAGACGAGCACACGCGTGATGGACTACCGGCGCGACATGGTCGAGCAACTCTATTCGACCATGTTCAACGAGCGTCTCGACGAAATGACCCGCAAGGCGGATCCCCCGTTCCTCTTCGCCTTCGGCGGCGGCGGCCGCTTCGTGCGGGCGAAGGACGTCTACTCGCTCGGTGCCGGCGTGAAGCCCGAGGGAATCGCCCGCGGACTCGACGCGGTGCTGACTGAAGCCGCACGCGTGCGGCAGCACGGATTCACGGAGACAGAGCTCGAACGCGCGAAGACGAATGTGCTGCGCCGCATGGAGCAGGCCTATGAAGAACGCGACAAGACAGAGAGCGGCGGTCTTGCCATGGAACTCGTGCGCCACTTCCTCGATGCCGAGCCCGTGCCCGGCATCACGATGGAGTACGCGATGTACAAGAAGTACATCCCCTCGATTTCCGTGGCCGATGTCAACGCGCTCGCAGCCGAGTACATCACCGAGAAGAACCGCGTGGTGTCGCTTTCCATGCCGCAGAAGGACGGACTCACCATGCCGACCGAAAAGGAACTCATGGCCGTGCTCGATGGTGTCGCGAAGAAGACCCTCGAACCGTATGTGGACCAGGTCGCCAACAAGCCGCTCGTCGAGACCCTTCCCGCACCGGGCAGAATCACAGGCGAAAGGAAGATCGAGAGCGTCGGCGTCACGGAATGGACCCTCTCCAACGGCGCACGCGTCGTCTGGAAGCAGACCGACTTCAAGAACGATGAAATCCTCTTCGGGTCCTTCAGTCCCGGCGGCGCCTCCCTCACCGCCAACGACAAGGTGCTCACCGCGCAGCTCGCCGGCACGATCACCGAACTCGGCGGACTCGCCGACTTCGACGAAACCGCCCTGCGCAAGCTGCTCACCGGCAAGGTCGTCAACGTGTCGCCTTACGTGCAGGACCTGTTCGAGGGTTTCAACGGCAGCGTCGCGCCGAAGGATTTCCGCACCTTCTTCGAACTGCTCCATCTTTCGTTCACCGCACCGCGCAAGGACGTCGAGGCCTTCACCTCGATGCGCGACCGTCTCGTGACGATGTTCGAGAATCGGAGTGCCATGCCGGAAAGCGTCTTCGGCGACACGGTGTCGACCGTGCTGTCGAACTACCATCCCCGCGCGGTGCCAATGACCGCTGCCCGACTGAAGGCAATCGATCAGGATGAAGCCATTGCGATCTACCGCGATCGGTTCGCAGATGCCAGTGATTTCACGTTCCTGTTCGTCGGAAGCTTCCAGCCCGATTCACTGCGCCGGTACGCCGAGCGCTATCTGGCCACCCTGCCCTCGATCAACCGCAAGGAAACCTGGCGCGACAACGGTGTCGATCGTCCCGCAGGCTATGTCGAACGCACGGTGCGCAAGGGCATCGAACAGAAGAGCACGGTGTTGATGGTGTTCAACGGACCCATGAGCTGGTCGTACAACGACCGGTACCTCCTGTCCTCTCTTGGCGAACACATGCAGCGGAAGCTGCGCGAGGAGATCCGCGAGGAGAAGGGTGGCACCTACGGTGTCGGTGCCCGCGCAATGGCCGAGCGCTTCCCGAAGCCAGAGTACACTGCGATTGTGCAGTTCGGATGCAATCCCTCGCGTGTCGATGAACTGAGTGCAACCGCCGTGTCGGTGCTGAAGGACATCGCGGAGAAGGGGGCGACCGATGAAGACATCGCGAAGATCAAGGAGATCCAGAAGCGAGACCGCGAAACGAGCCTGAAGCAGAACGGGTTCTGGATGGGCCGCATGACGGCGATCTGGCGCAACGGCGACGATCCCGATGAAATCAACCAGCTCGAGAAGGCGCAGGAACTGCTGACCTCGGACGCGCTGAAGTCCGCAGCGAAAAAGTACCTCGATCCCGCCACGATGATGAAGTTCGTACTGCTTCCCGAGAAGGATGCAGAGACGAAGTAATCGTCGAATGCGATGCATGAAAAAGGGCGGCCGTGACGCCGCCCTTTTTGCATGGTGGCGGCGAGACGCCGCCCGTCCATTGAAAGGTCGGTGGACGTCCTCGTCCACCACGAAAGGTCGGTGGACGTCCTCGTCCACCACGAAACGTCGGTGGACGTCCTCGTCCACCACGAAAGGTCGGTGGA
>JAEYUG010000049.1 GCA_023432805.1 Bacteroidota bacterium
TGGGCTCGGATATGTGTATAAGACACAGATCCTCAACAGCGGAGTGACTGGATGGAAGGAGGATCCGAACTGATGCCCCGTGATTTCGGCAGACGACACCGTAAACTCCGCAGCGGAAGCCACCGCACCCGACGGCACCGTGATCACGAGTCCGTCGATCGGCGATCCCTCCTTCACCACCCGCACCACGCCGCCCGAGACGGGAACCGTCGTGCGCACCGCTTCGACCATGTCCTTGATCGTGATCTTTCCCGAATCGTTCGTCGGGGCGGCGGGATCGTCGGAGGGACATCCGCCCAGCATTGCAGCACAGGAACCGAAGACGAGCATGCGACATGCATGCACGAACACATGCGTGTGAAGCGTCTGCCATGCATGCACGATGGCATGCGCGCGACGAAGGTGCGTATTCATGCGACCACTCGATGGAATGACGAATTCCTGCTGCCGGCGGGCGGCACGGATATTCGGAGTTTGACAGCCGTTACTCTGATTTGCGTGCAATCACGCATTTCCGCATCACAAAGTCAACACTCCCCGTCGCTGCCTCCAGACAACAATGCCGGTCACGTCCTGAGACGGCAACGTCACCACGTCCCTTCGATGTCTCCAGACGACAAGGAGCCCCGGGGGCTCCTTGTCGTGCGCATGGATGAACGAATCCATGCCGCGCTGAATAGGCCGCGCTGAACAGGCAGCGCGGCGACTGCGCAGCAGTCTATCCCCGCTCGGAGAAGTACTTCGCCATGAGGCTCCCGAGCGCGACCGAGAGCAGCTTGGCATCGGCCGTGTCGGAGCGCGAGGCGATCAGGATCGGCGCCGTACCGCCCACGATCACGTGCGAGAGCCGGTAGCCGGCGAAATAGGTCGTGCTCTTGGCCAGCGCATTCGCCGTGTCGATCGAGGCCGTGACGAGAATGTCGGCCTGCCCGGCCACATCCGATGCCGTGCCCTTGATCGCCGCGGCCTTGCGGCTCACGGCCACGTCGAGAGCCATGGGACCCTCGACGATGCAGCCCTCGATCTGTCCCGTCCGGTTCATCTTCTGGATCACCGCCGCATCCATCGTCGCGGCGACATTGGGATTGATGGTCTCCGACGCAGCGAGAATCGCCACGCGCGGTATGGGATTGCCGAGTGCATGCGAGACGACCACCGCGTTCTTCAGAATCTCCACCTTCTGCTGGATCGTCGGCTGCAGCGTCACACCACCGTCGGTGATCATGATGAGACGCGGTCCATCCTCATCCGGATACTCGAACACGAAGGTGTCGCTCAGCAGGCTTCCCGCCCGCAGTCCCGTCTTTGAACTCAGTGCCGCACGCATCAGCGTCGGCGTGTTCACCGCTCCCTTCAGCAGAATGTCCGCTTCACCCGCGCGTACGATCGCCACCGACCGCGCCGCGATCTCGACCTCGTCGCGCACGTCGATGATCTCGGCCGCGTCGATGTCGAACGACGGAAACTTCTCGCGCGCGAGCGCACGGATCGAGTCGGCGGGACCCACGAACACCGGCGTGCCGAGTCCCAGCTCCTGCGCCTCGATGCCCGCGTGCAGCGCGGCCGCATTCTGTCCACCCGCAATCGCCACGCGCCGACGCGGCAGCGTGCGCACGGTCGCGAGCATCTCCTCGAACGAACGGATACCCTTCGTCGCGGGGGCTTCCACCGTGTCGTCGCGCTGCGCCACTTCGACGCGCAGAGGCGTGCGGGCATGCGCGCGGCCGCGTTCGAACGCCGCACGCTCCTCGCCTGACGCATCCGCCATCGCCGCCTGCCACGACTCCTCCGTGCACTGGTTGAACGAGGCGAAGGCCCCGAGCATCGTGACCGCGACCAGCGCGTCGTCGCCCGCCAGTTCGCGCGCGGGCACAAGATGCAGCCGCGCGCCCGCAGCGGCAGCGCGCTCATCGAGTTCGTCGGCAAGCGTGGCGCCGATGCAAGGCAGCGTCGCATCGTTGGCGATCACCACCGCCTCGGCGCGCCCGGTCGCGAGATGCCGCAGCGCCTCGAGCCGGTCGAGCGCGATGATGAAGTCGGCTCCGCCCATGCGGATGCGCGGCGCGTGCACCTTGCGTCCCCAGCGCACGTGGCAGTGCATGCTCTCGCCTGCGCGTTCGTCGGCGCGGCTCGCACTCAGTTTCACATCGTATCCGGCCTCGAGCGCCGCCGTGGCCAGCAGCGATCCCGCGGCGAGCACACCCTGCCCGCCCACACCGCAAAGAAGAACGTTGACTGTATCCATGTTGAGTGGTGGATTGGATCAGGAGGAAATGATGACCGTCACGCCGTCGCGCATGCGTGCGTCGGCCAGTGCACGCTCGGCTGCCTCTTCGTCGCCGGCCTCGATGGGAAGCACCCGCGCGACGCCCACGCCCTCGCAGAGACGCACGAAGTCGATGCCTGCAGTATCCGATGCGGCCGCTGCATGCGAAGGAGTCGCCATGATGCAGATTGTCGCGGTGCCGCCGTTCTGCACGATGCTGGCCAGTGCGGGCAGACCCGAGTGCAGGAAGGTCGCGCCCGAGAGTACCGCCACGGTGTCGCGGCTGTCGCCGCGCGCGAGCGCATGCCCGAAGGCGACGCTCATGCTCGACCCCGCACCGAAGCAGACGTCGAGTTCGGCGGGATCCGCAGGCGGCAGGTCGCCCGGCGTGTAGCAGCCGATGTCGCCCACAACAGTGAGATCGAGCTTCTGAAAAGCGTTCATCAGGGACCGGTGCGCGCAGCCCATGCACTGGCTGGTACTGCGCAGGGGCAGGTCCGATCCCATGATGGGACGCGGAGCCGAGGCACCTTCGCGCGCAAGTCCCGCTGCCACGATGTCGGCCGAGAGTTCGCCCGTGCGGGGGAAGGCCTCCTTGCCGATCACGTTGATGCCCATGGCGCGGATCTGCTCCTCGAGAAAAGGATCCAGCTCCTCGATCACATAGAGCCGTTGCACGAGGCTGGCGAAGTACGCGACGAGCTTCTTCGGGAGGGGATGTATGAGGCCGAGCTTGAGGAAACTCGCATCGGGCAGCACTTCCTTCGCGTATGCGTACGAAATGCCGCTCGTGATAATGCCGACCTCGTTCGATCCAACGTCAATGGTGTTGAGTTCGAAGGCCTGGTTGCCGAATGCCTCGATGGCGGCGAGTTGCCGCTCGAGGTGCTCGTGCCGCCGCATCCCTTCGCGCTGGGTCTTCGGCGTGTGGAGCACCGAGCCGCGCAGGGTGGATTCGTGGCGTGTGCCGACCGTGCACATGCTGTGCGTGAAGCAGAGGCGGGTGGTCAGGCGAACGATCACCGGCACATCATACTGCTCGCTGAACGCGAATGCCATGCGGGTGAAATCGAGGATCTCCTGGGAATCCGATGGTGCGAACATCGGGATCCGTGCCGCACGCGCGAAATGCCGTGTGTCCTGCTCGTTCATCGACGCAAGCAGACCGGGATCGTCGATCGAGGTGATCACGAGTCCCCCACCCACGCCCGCGTACACGGACGCCACGATGGCATCGCTCGCGATATTGAGGCCGATGTGCTTCATCACCGCCAGCGCCCGTCGTCCCCCCTGGCTCACGCCCATCGCCACCTCGAGCGCGACCTTCTCGTTGGCCGTGCGCAGCATCGTGGTGCCATCGAGCGCCGTGACGGCGTCGAGAATTTCCGTGGCGGGCGTGCCGGGATAGCCGCAGGCCCAGGCCGCACCCGCCTCGCATGCGCCGCGCGCCGCGGCCGCACTGCCCGATAAGAGCATCTGTGTATTCATCACACTCGCGTTTCTGGTTCTCGATGTGTCACTCAGTACGATTTCGCCTGTTCCTCGCCCCGCATCACGCGCAGCGTGCCGCGCGCAAGCGCCAGCATTTCATGCTCACCGGCGAACACGAGCATGGGAGCAATCCACTTCACCCGCCGGCGCACCTGGGCGACCACGCGCTTCGAATGCGCAAGACCGCCCGTCAGCACGATCGCATCCACCTTCCCCTCGAGCACCGCGGCATACGAGGCGATCTCCTTGGCGATCTGATAGCACATCGCATCGACGACTTCCGCTGCATGTGCATCGCCTCCCGCGATCCGCTCCTCGATCTCGACGAGACTGTTCGTCCCCAGATAGGCCAGCAGCCCCCCCTTTCCCATCACCAGTTTCTTCATCTCCGCCTCGGTGTGCGTGCCTGCATAGCAGAGCTTGATGAAGGCCTGCAGCGGCAGCGTGCCGGTGCGGTCCGGTGAAAAGGGACCGTTGCTGGAGGCGTCGTTCACGTCAATGATGCGCCCGCCCTTCAAAGGACCGATCGAAATGCCTCCCCCCAGATGTGCGACGATCATGGCGCTCTTCGTGAAGGGAATCCCCAGCTTCTCCGATGCCGCACGCGCCACGGCATGCATGTTCAATGTATGTGCGAGGGCACGACGTTCGATCGTGGGAAGCCCCGAGTACCGCGCAATCGGTGGGAACTCATCAACACAAATGGGATCGACCACGAAGGCCGGCACGCCGTGTTCTGCAGCGAGTGACCGGGCGAAGGCGCAGCCCATGTTCGCGGCATGCTCGCCCTGCAGGTTCGCGCGCGCATCGGCGAGCATTGCATCGTTGACTGCATAGGTGCCGCCCTCGATGGGACGGAACATGCCACCACGTCCCGCGATCGCATCCACACCCTTCGGAGCCATCTCAGCCAACGCGGCGCGAATCTGCGCCAGACGCGTGTCGAATTCGTTCCAGATGGGTCCCGCAGGTGCGGCATGCTTCACGTCGCGCTGCGCGACGGGCTTGTCGTTGCGGTAGAGGGCTGTCTTGGTGGATGTGGATCCCGGATTGATCACGAAGATCCGGTAGGCATCGGGCATGGCTGTCTCCAGAGGTGCGGGTGATGGCGGCCGTGCCTCCGCCGACGCGGACGATTCGGCTATATCGGAATAGAAGGCACGATACTCCTGAACAAAACTACGAAGAAGCCCGTGGCCCCACAAATCGGCATTGATTCCCTAGGCAAAATTTTTTACTTTTGCAATAATGTGTCAAATCATGTCAATGACGAAAGCAAATTCCCTATGAAACTCTCGGACTTCGATTATCCGGTGCCGAAAGGCCTCGTTGCCAAGTATCCCGCGGAACCCCGCGACAGTGCCCGTCTCATGGTCGTGCATCGCAACACCGGCGATATCGAGCATCGCAGCTTTTCCGACATTCACGAGTACTTCAAGAAGGGGGACTGCCTCGTCCTGAACGAAACGCGCGTCTTTCCCGCCCGCCTCATCGGTCGCAAGGAGAAGACCAACGCGAAGATCGAGGTGTTCCTGCTGCGCGAACTGAGCAAGGACGAGCATCTCTGGGATGTGATCGTCGACCCCGCCCGCAAGGTGCGCATCGGCAACAAGATCTACTTCGACGACAAGCTCATGTGCGAGGTGATCGACAACACCACAAGCCGCGGCCGCACGGTGCGTTTCAACTATGACGGTGACTTTTTCAAGCTCATCGATGTCGTCGGCCAGACCCCCCTCCCGCCCTACATCAAGCGCGAACCAGAAGAGGAGGACAAGGCCCGCTATCAGACCGTGTTCGCCAAGGCGGTCGGTGCCGTTGCCGCACCGACAGCAGGACTCCATTTCACACGGCCCCTGCTCGGCAAGCTCAAGAAGAAGGGTGTGAACGTCACGAACGTGCTCTTGCACATCGGCTACGGCACCTTCCGTCCCGTCGAGGTCGAGGATCTGACCAAGCACAAGATGGATTCGGAATACTACGAAATTCCCCCAACCGCCTGCATGGCCGTCAACCGCGCGAAGGACACGAAGAAGAGCATCTTCGTCTGCGGCACGAGCACCGTGCGTGCGCTCGAGTCGAGCGTGACCACCATGCGCCAGCTGACCCCGGCGCGTGGGTGGACCGACAAGTTCATCTATCCCCCCTACGACTTCAAGATCACCGACAAGCTGATCACGAATTTCCACATGCCCAAGAGCACGCTGCTCATGCTCGTCTCGGCCTTCACCGACTACGATCTGATGATGAAGGCTTACAAGCGTGCGATCAAGGACAAGTACCGTCTCTACAGCTACGGCGACGCGATGTTGATCGTCTGATCGGCCTCGCGCGCTCGCGGCCCCGCGAACGCACAGACATGACACCGCAATCCTCCACAGGCGAAGCCCCCGGCTTCGCCTCCTTTTTCGTACTCATTCCTGCAGCGGGCAGCGGCGTCCGCCTCGGTGCAGGCCTGCCCAAGCAGTACCTCGACATCGCGGGGCGTCCCGTACTCGCGCACACGCTTGCCGTGTTCGATGCGCTGCCCGAATGCCGCGGCATCGTCATCGCCACCGACGACCACGCGCGCGTCGGGGCTCTGCTTGCCGCGCATCCCCTGCGCCGCCCCGTGCGCATCGTCGACGGCGGCGCCACGCGGCAGGAGTCCGTCACCCGCGCACTCGCGGCACTTTCCGCAGACGCCGGCGATGAGGATGTCGTGCTCGTGCACGATGCTGCGCGTCCCTGTGTCACTGCGCAGCAGGTCCGCGACGTCGTGGCGGCCTGCGCCCAGCACGGAGCGGCACTGCTCGCGCTGACCGCACGCGACACGATCAAGACCGGAACGTCGGGCATCGTGCTGGGAACTCTCGATCGTAGTTCAATCCATCTCGCCCAGACGCCCCAGGGTGCGCGCGCGGTGCTGCTGCGCGCAGCCTTCGCCCGCGCGGAGGCCGACGGTTTCAACGGCACCGACGAAGCCGCCCTGCTCGAACACGACGGCACCGAGGTGCGCCTCGTTGAAGGTGCACCCTCGAATCTCAAGATCACGACACCCGACGACCTCGTCATGGCTGCAGCCGTGCTCTCCGCTCACGCGGATTCAGGCACGCCCGTATCCATCGCCACCCGCGCGCCGAACACCCCGGGACGTCTCGTGATTGTCGGCACGCCGATCGGACATCCCGACGACCTCTCGCCGCGCGGTGCCGCAGCCCTGCGCGAGGCAGACCTCATCGTGTGCGAGGAACGCAAGGAGGCGGGCCGCATCCTGCGCCGCCTCAACCTGCGCCGCGACCTGCTCGAACTCAACGAGCACACCGAACGCGAGGCGACCGACGATGCCCTCGACGCCCTCCGCGGTGGCGCCTGCGTTGCGCTTGTCTCCGATTGCGGCATGCCCGTCTTCGCCGATCCCGGCACCGCACTCGTGCGCGCCGCCCTCGACGAAGACATCGACATCGACGTCGTGCCGGGTCCCACCAGCCTCACCACTGCCCTCGCCGTTGCGGGCATCGACGTGCGCCGCTTCCACTACCACGGATTCCTCTCCCCCAAACGCGAGGAACGGGGCCGCGAGCTCGCACGTCTGCGCGCGATCGACGTGCCCGTCGTCCTCTTCGACGCACCCTACCGCCTGCAGGCCGTGCTCGACGACCTCGCCCGCCATATCGGCGCGGGACGTTCCGCCGCCATCGCCTGCGATCTCACACTCCCCACCCAGCTCGTGCGCCGCGGCACCCTCGCCGAGCTCGCCACCTGGTTCCGCGCCCACCCCGGCAAGCGCGAATTCGTGATCGTGATGGAAGGGAAAAAGGACGTCCCCGTCCGCAACAGGTAGCATTGCGCAGACGGGGACGTACCCGGTTCACATCATGTACGGCTTCCGCTGTGTCGTGCGGCATGCCGCCCCCGCACGGGGGAAGCCGCACACACAGCATCCTCACATCACCGGGTGAGGACGAGCATACGTGAGGCGACATCACCGCCGCTTTGCAGTGTGTAGTGATACACACCCGGGGGCAGATCGGCGAGGGATGTCGTGATCTCGTAGGCGCCGGCGGTCTGGTAGGTCGCCACGAGCGTGCGCACACGGCGGCCGAGGGCGTCGGTGAGCAACAGTTCGGTGTGGCCATCGTGCGTGATGCTGTAAGCGATGCGCGTCGACCCTGTCACCGAGAGCGTCACGGGATTCGGGATGTTCTGCGACAGCGTGAAACCCTGTCGCGGTGCGACAAGTCGCGTCGACGGCATGCAGTAGTCCATCAGTGTGAAACGGCCATCCACACGTGCCGCCACCGTGGCGTAGCCGTTGGTGAAGGCGAAGTCCGGCGCGAGGGTGATCGGCGTGGTGATGTCGTCGCCGATAAGCACGAGGCACTCGAGCCACGCCAGCACATGCGAGGTGCCCGCGAGCGTGCCGCCTGTCGCCGACAACCGCACGGTCGCCGACGCACGATCGTCTGACATCGCGACAGTCATGGACTGCGAAAGCGACCCGGCCGTGACCACGCGCAGGGGATGCAGCATCGAATGATTGAACGTCACGCCACCGCTCCAGCCCGTCACGTCGGATGTGGTCACATCCTGGTCGATCGTGATCGGAATCAGCACGCGGTCGTCGATCCGGCCGAAGAGCGTACCGGCGGTCACACGTGCCTGCACGATCGTGCGGGCGATCAGCTCGCCGGTGAGGGGAGCCGACATGCGCACGAAACACGGGTTGCGCGAGATCACCACCACACTGTCGGCATAGAGGCCTGGCGTGGCGGGATCGAAGGTCACCGTCAGCACCACCGAATCTCCAGGCTGCAGCGTCGCGGGAAGCGGCGGCGTGGCGCCTGAGACGAAGAACGCGGGCAACGCCGTGCCTGCATTGGAGATTTCGATGGGAATCGTCGAGGTGTTGCGTACAGTCATCGTCCGCGTCACGGCGGGCTGTCCCAGCGTCATCGAGGGGAAGCCGATGCCGACGACTGTGAAGATGGGACGTCGCGTTTCCGCAACAAGATCGGTTGTGAGCGTCACCTGCCTGCCGAGCACGGTCAGATACGAGGTCAGTCTCGCCGCATAGGTGCGGTCCGTATTCTGACCGGAGAAGCTCATCACAACCGTCTGCGAACCGGCCGATGCAACGGGCACCGGTAGCGGGGCGGGCGATGTGATCGAGAAGAAGGTGCGGTCGGGACCGTCGATGCGCAATGAATCCAGCGTCGCGTTCTCGAGGAACGTGTTGGTGATGCGCACGTCGAACGTGCTCACCTCGCAGGTTGCGAGCTGGCCGAGATCGATGCGCGGTGGAGTCTGGGTGAGACCGCCCGCCTGCACGGTGGCATCGAAACGGATGATTGTCGAATCCTCGCAGGGAGTACTGGCACGCAGCACGAGCCTGCCGCTCCAGAATCCCTCCGTATCGGGAGTCACCCGTACGGTGACATCCTGCGACGTACCGGGATCGAGACAGAAGGGCAGCGCAGGCGTGAACGTGATCTGCGACGGTTGCGTCGAGGCGTCATAGCAGAGACGCATGCTGCCGGTATTGGTCAGCCGCACGACGCGCTGCTGGGTCTGGTTGATTTCGATGTCGCCGAGCGTGAAGGCGGATCCGACCGCGGCACGGAGGGTGACGCGTCCCGCATCCAGCGGCACATCCACCGATGGCTGCGATGGAAGATCCGTGGTCACGGTCAGCAGCGCGTTGACCACGCCGTCGGCGGCGGCCTGCGCTGCGTTGTAGCGGATCCGGAACACGCGTGAACCACCCGGTGCGAGCGGCTCGGGAACCGGCACCGGTGTCAGGTTCGTGAATGCGGCGGCTCCCGTGCCCGTGATGACGGCAGACTGGATCATCACCACACCCGACCCTGTGTTGCGGATGGTGTCGCGCAGTTCGATGTCTTCGCACTGGGCGAGCGTGCCGAACGACAGTGCTGCCGGTCGCACGACCAGGAGACCGCGAATGCCGGTGCCTTCGAGCGTCACACAGATGGTGTCAGGACACGGCGCATCGAAGATGACGCAGGCAGTGCCTGCAACAGCACCCTCGACACCCGGCGTGCAACGAATGGTGATGCTGGCCGATGCACCCGCTCCAATGGTGGCCGGCGCACTGCCCTGCAAGCTGAATGCACCTCCTGTGGGACGAATCTCCACCGACCGCACGCGCGCCTCGATGGAGCCGAGGTTCTGCACGGTGAAGGATTGCTGTGCACTGCTTCCGACGTTGATCGGCGGGAACGACACGGTGCCCGGGGCAGCCGCATAGGTCTGGCGGACCCTTTCCCCACTGAGCGCGACACGGAGTTCACGGGTACAGCGATCCACAAGAATCAGCAGCGTATCGGCATGCACGCCGGTGCCGGTTGCGGTCATCGTCACGTCGAACGTGTACGACTTGCCCGGCTGCAGCAGCACGCCTGCACCGAACGAGGTGGAATATCCGGACCCGATGACGAGCTGCGCGGTGATGCGCTCGGGGATGCTTCCGGTGTTGGTGATGGTCACGCTCCGCGTGGGCGCACCGCTGCATTGCACGAGACGACCGAAATCGAGTCCCTCGGTCGAGACCAGCACGGCGGAACTGTCGCGCGTGCTCGTGATCGGGATCTGGATGAGCGGATAGACGGGATCATTGCTCGTCACGACGAGGGTCCCGTTCTGCCTGCCGAACACCGCTGCGTCAGCGCAGAGGAGGAACGCGCGCTCGTCGCCCGGCGCAAGCACGAGCGGAAGCGACGGCGCATTGGATAGACTGAAGGCCATGCCGGGCTGGTTGATTGCGAGCCCGAGCAGGGTCACGGGTTCATTGCCCTGGTTGCTGACGATGATCGTGTCGCAGCTGCCGGCGAACGAGCACGGATCGAGCTCGAAGTCGATGGCCCCCGTGTTGAGACTGATGCCGTCTGTGTCGCCGCGTCCGGTCTCCCGCACGAGATGGGTCGTGTTGCAGGGTCCGCTGGTCACACGCACATGGGCGGTGAAAGGTCCGCGCGCATTGGGCACGAACACCACTTCGAACATCAGGGTGTCACCGGGAGCGAGTGTGCGCGGCAGCGGTGTCATGCTTGCAGCGCTGAACACACCCGCCCTCTCCATGCGGATATCGGTGATATCGAGGGGATGTGCACCGGTGTTGGCGATGACGAAGCTGCGTGTCTGCGGAACGAAGAGACGGGTGAAGTACTCGGTCAGGGAGTCGCCGCGTACGACGAACTGCCGCACGGTGCGATACGCCGTGAGAGGAATGTAGACCGGGGTGCGCTCGTCGTCGTTGGTGTTGAGCACGACGCTGGCATTGCTGCTGCCCTCGGTGGGACGATTGTACTCGAGAATGAGACGGATGGAATCCTTCGCACTCACCGTGTCGCCGATGACCGGCGAGATCACCGTGAAGTGCGACCTGTCGGCACCATCCATCGTGATGCCGTAAAACTCGAGGGGACCGTTGCCATTGTTGCGGACCCAGAGGGTATCACGAATGGGCACGGGGCAGGGCTGTTCGCCCAGATTCATTGCCGCAGGTGCCACGATGACGGGATTCGGAACACAGGGTGCGGTAATCGGCAGCTTTGCCGTATCCGCACACACGCTCGACCAGGCCACGTTCAGTGAGGTTTCGATCGTGCCCAGAGCGGTCGGGGTGAACCGTACGGTGACGGTGAAGAACTGTCCCGGTTGCAACAGACGCGGCAGGGGCGGCACACCCTGCAGTTGCAGGAACGGATGCGGGTTCGCGAATGCGACGGCGGTGACGTTGGCGGGCGTGTCGCCCGTGTTGGTGATCGTGACGATGCGTGCAGCACCCTTGTTCACGGTGACGGGACCGACGGTCAGCCCACCGCTCGGATCGAAGTCGATCTTCGTCGTGATACCCTCGCCCTTCAAGGTCAGGAGCATGGTATCCATGCAGGGATCACTGATGATGCGGTAGGTCGCTGTAAAGGCTCCTTTGAGTGTCGGAGCGAAACGCAGCCGGTACTGCTTCGTGCTGTCGCGCTGCAGGTACATCGACGACTGCTCGATCTGCGGGAACATGTCGACACCGCTCGCAAGCTCCCAGCGGGAGAGGAAGGCATCGGTGTTGCCGATGTTCCGGACGGTGATCGCGGTGTCGCGGACCTGATCGACGCAGAGTTTTCCGAAATCGATGGTGGTCGCCGACGCCGCGATGTCGGTGAAGAGACCCTCGCTCGTCAGTCGCACGAAGAGCGTGTCGGGGCAGGAGGGATTGCCGGAAATGATGCGGTACCTGCCACTGCGCAGACCCGACTGCTTCGGCGATACGCGGAAGTGGAAGGGTTCCTGACCATTGATGATCGTTCCGGGAGCGGGACGCAGCAGACGGACCTCGTCATTGCCGCTCACGAAGGCGAAGGACAGGAAGGTAACAGGCCGCGTGCCGATCACACTTGGATACGCCTGATAGTCGACACTGTCGCGGATGCAGACACCGGGCATGACATTGATAAGGGTGTCCATGACCATTGCACCGTAATCACGGCGCGCGTGCAGGGTCACACTCCACGGTGCATGATCGGGATCGTTGCTCATGATCGACATGGTCTCGGTCACGTTTCCGACCGTTGTGCGGGCAGGCCGCCAGCGGATCGTGATCGTGCGTCCTCTGCCCGGCGCAAGCCGGATGGGATAGGTGACACCGACCAGGGAGAAGTCGGGCGACGAAAAGGTGATATCCCCGTCCCTGATCAGAAGCTCACCCGTCCCCTTGTTGCGCAGGTTCAGCACGGTATCGATGAAGCGTTCGCAGGTCACCTCGGCGAAGGACACCGTTGTCGCCGTTGCACTGATATCCGATTTCGGAGGAGTCCCGAGATATCTGAGGATGTAATCTGCGCCGACGGCCCAGCCGTTGAGCGAATCGCTGAAGACGATGCGCTCGATCGGCGCGGTCGAGGTGAAGGTGCCGGTGATAGCCTGGAAATTCTGCCATGTGGCACCTGCATTCGTGGTCACGTACAGATGATTGAGATTCGCACCGGCCCATGCGTATGAGGGACTGAACGCATACAGCCCCCGATACTCTGAAAACGGCTTGAGTCCACTCGGGGAGACCGTCCAGAAGCGCGACCCTCCATTGGTCGTGCGGTAGACACGTGGTCCCGATCCATTCGGCACGCCGCCTGAGACAAACCACATGACGGGGTCGAGCATCTGAAATCCGCGGAGATCCTCCATGTAGAAGGTGCTCGGTCCGGTGATCTGTGTCCACACACCGGGACCGGTCCGCTGCAGCATGAGGGAATTCTCACCGGTCGCGATCCACGTTGTTCCTGCCGCGTGCACCCTGTAGAGTGCGGGCTCACCCTGCAGTGTGGCGGGTCCGGGACTTTCATTCGTCCAGTTCTGTCCCCCGTCGGTAGTCCTGAAGATGAGAGCGGGTTCGGGTAGACGGGGTGGATCGGGCGGGACGGGCTGCGGGAGCGTGTTGGGGCTGTCTCCACCAACAGCAACCCCCGTGAATGCATCGATGAAGTGAATACCGCGAAACGTCGTCTTCGTCTTGGGCGGAATCCGCAGCTTTTCCCAGAGCATGCCTCCGTTCGTCGTGCGATAGATCAACGCACTGTCGCCCGCCACGAAGATCGTGTTGACGTCGACGACATCCACCGCGCGCCAGACGACGCCGGGCGGCAGGGGGGGATCGAAGAAGATGTCGGGCACGGTTGCCCAGTTGTTGCCTCCATCGAACGTCCACATCACTCCCGTATATCCCTTGGCGCTGTCGCTTTCACCGACCACGACACCGAACTGGCCATCGGCCATGTCCATGTCGTAATATCGCTCCGATGTGAATGGAACCGCCTGCAGGCTCCAGTTTCCGATCTGCGCGGTGGCAACTGCCGGGAACAGCAACACACATGCTATGAGAAATCGAACACTCGTCATGGTGAACTCGCCGCTGTTGACGCCGTCGGGCGTCCATTGTGATTCCGGGGGATTCCGGAGTTGATGATGACTACGAGGTGCCTTAGTCCTGGACCGGCGTCTGAATTTCGACCTGCACCATGCGACAGTAGAAACGTCCTTCAGGTGTGTCGTTCGGAAACAGCAGATCAGAGCTGCCGACGCCGCGCGTACTGGTGTTCACATTGCCGAGCACCGTACCGAATGCGTCGCGTACGGCATCCGCGCGCTGTTGCGAGAGCTTCAGGTTGTATTCCATGTCGCCGAGCGCGTCGGTGTAGCCGATGATCGTCACCACCGAAGTCGGGGTGATGCTCTTCGACACGTCGGTGATGATGGCCTTGTTGCGAGGAGAAATCGTTGCACGGTCGAAATCGAAGAGGATGAGTTTGCTGCGCGTGACACGCTTGTCACCGATACGCTCTTCGCGCTTGCGCTCGAGTGTCAGCGGCTTGATCGCCACTTCCGTCACGGCTGTCTTCTGTTGCGCACGCTTGTCACGCACATCGAGCGCCACACGAAGAGGTTCTCCGCTGATGCCGAGTTCCTCTCCGTCGATGCTCCATTCGATCGATGCGGGCGGGCTCTGTGTGTTCTCGCTTGTGAAGTACGTCTTGTCGCCGCGCGAGACCTTGAGCGACCAGCGATCGACGCCGTTGGGTGCGTCGACTCGAGGACGCATCTGCAGTGCGTCGAGTGATGCGCTGTAGGCTGTTTCCTCGCGACGCAGCGGAGCGATGACACGTGCATCGTCGCTCGTGATTTCCACGCGACGGTTTTCCTCCTGTCCCTGCACCTGTTCAACCGCGGAGGGATCCTGCGGCAGATTGCGGGCCTGCACGGTGATGCGGCGGGTATCGATACCCCACACATCCACCAGATAGGAGCGTACGGTTTCGGCGCGTTGCCGCGAGAGCGCTGTATTGCTGCGCTCTGCCTCAACGTCAGCATTGGTACCCGTGAGCGTCACACGTGCACGGGGATAGTCGCGCAGACGCCGACCGATGATGTTGAGCATGTTGCCGTACAACTCGAGTTCCGCACCCCCGAGCGTGTCGATGCGGAACTGCGCAGCTGCATCCCTGGCGAGAAGCCGCTGACGCAGCGGTGTCGAGGCATCGCCTGCGGAGAAGAACGTGTAGTTCAGGAGCGGATAGCTCTCGACGGTACGGATCTCCTCGACGGTCATCGGGGATGCCGGCGCGGGAGCACCTTCCTTCGTGCGTCCCTGTACATCGAGTGCGACCGCAAGCGCGGGGACGGGCGGCGGCGGCGGCGGCGGCGGC
>JAEYUG010000102.1 GCA_023432805.1 Bacteroidota bacterium
GTGGCAGCACGCGCGCACCGCTCGTTTTCGAAGTCTACGACATGACCGGTCGCCGCGTGCTCGCGTCCTCTGACCTGCAGATTCCTGCCGACGCAGCGGCGCGGACCTTCTCTGTTTCCACCCTGCCATCGGGTGCCTACCGCATCGTCCCCCTCGCGCATCCGGCCGCCGCACAGACCATCACAATCGTCCGATAATCGTTCCTATTGTTCAACAGAGGATACGCTATGAAAACGCACCTTGTTTCCCTCGCACTTTTGCTTCTGACGTGCATCCTGGTGGACTGTGGATACGCGCAAGCGTCGCTTCCCATGTCCAGGGACTGGCATCCAGCCTGGATTTCGTCAGAACAAAAGAACACCAACAACTTCGTCACACCCACGGAGCGTTGGAGGATCCCACCAACGTATCCCGACATCGCACAGCGTTTTTCGTATGATCAATCTTCGTCCATCATTCCGGCGTATTTGTTGGCGGCACAAGTCGCTGGGATTTCTTCGCAGGACAAAACGCGGTACCACACCATGGCCGGCGCGTATCTGGGCTATATGTTCGACCCGGCATTGTATTACGTCGACGTCCCCGCGAACATCGCAGGCGATCCCAATGGTCTCCAAGATGGGTACCGTGGCTGGGCAAACCGGACGTCTGATGGCACGAGTTTTACGTCCAACAGGGTCATCGGAGAGTCTATCGACCAAAACGTGTGGTATGATATCCGAATCCAAGTGACCGATAGTACCGATGGGAGCAATCCCCCGATTAGAGTAGGAACGCGTGTTGAGGTCTGGGTGTCTCGGACGGGCGCACAGCCGCCGACTGAACCCGTCTACAGTGAGATGTACAATCCGCGAGCATCGTCTCGAGAACAGATCAATGGTGTTGATGCCGCCAACGAGCGCTTTCCGTTCGGGACGATCGCGCTGCTTTCGGGGTGGTCCGACACGCGATTCAAGGACATTGTCGTCACCGATATCCGGGTTCGCAATCAACCGGTCACCGTGTACCGATCGTCCGACAGGCTGCTGACCTTTCTTTCTGATTGGGCGCCCGTCGTTGACACGATCGTCGCCGCAGCGGACAATATCACGGCAGATTATCTGCATTCGAACTGGACGGTGGACACGCAATCGGGGGAAATCCGCTGCAACGCCGCCTCGACATCTCCGCCGGAAATCCCGGATACCAGCAGGTTCTTCGGGAAGTATGCGGCGGTGCTTCTCGATACGTCTACGTTCGCTATCTCCCAGTTGCAGATGCAGGAGGTCAACATCACATTCAAGATGCTGATCGAGCGACGCAATATCGCCACTGCTGAATCGGGCATGGCCGTGCGATGGGTGCATCCAACAGGTGGGAGTGTGACCGGAGGTGCCGGTCGCATGAGCATCACGCCCACGGAACTGGCGTCTCTGACCGGGAATGTCCCTGAAGACCTTCCTTCGTTCACCGGCGGCACGCCCCCAACACCGTATGACGTGCCATACAACTACTTCCAACCCTTTACCGCACACATCGCCATCAAGCTGCGACCCGCAGATTGCCTCCAGGTGGTGCAGTATCGACGGTTTCGTTATGAAGATCTTTATGGCATCTATTGGCTCTGGCCTTACTGGTATGCCCCCTGGGACGAGGAGGGGAAAAGCACCTTGAACGAGTCCGGTTACGCGGCGGATGGCTTTTCCTATGATGGTCAGATCGTTGGCGCGGCAGGATTGTTTGAGCATTTCTATCCGGGAAGTGGCTCGACCTACATTGCTCAAGCAGAAAACACTGACGGTGTTGTCCCCAAGTGGAGGTCCGTCATTGATCGCGGTTCAGCCACCTGGAATTATGGCGGCGGCCATGTCGGCAACTCACACAATCTTGGGGATTGGAACAAGGCTCTCCTGTGGACTGGAACCTTGGGCCGTTTCGGACAGATGTGCGCTCGTCTGTCCCGCAATCCTGCATCAGTCCACCATGGCTTCTACGAGGACATGTACAAGAAGATCTCCCGCAAACTACTCACCAAGTTGTTTTGGACTGATGCTGCGACGGATTCGTACCAATGGGCGAATTTGACCGATTATATTGGAGAAATGTACAATGCGCGGAACAATTCCGATCGATCGTCCGACATCCAGCACGAGGCGACGACGGTGACGTTCCTTCGCGAGGCGCACACGGACAGCACCGTGACGGAGGTAACGCACGATGACATGCGGAAGGTGACACGGACGTTCACTACAACGATTTGGAATCAGGATGCTTTTACTGGTTCGGATCTGGCATACAATATCAATGGCACCAAATGGAATGCCTACCCAAGTCTTTTTGACTGGCCGCTGCTGAGCAAGTATGACTTCATGGTGTGGGAAATCATCGATGGGTACTGTAACAAAAGTGGCACCCACTGGAACAAATCTAAGGAATCCTCCTACGGCCGTCTGGCAGCGGAGATGCTCTACACCGTACGGCACGGCATCCCTCGCGATCTCGGCGTGGACACCATCCGTTCATGCACAACAGGTGAACAGCAGGATGCTACCGGAGACGTTGAACAGGATTACATTCTCCGGTGGCGACCGCCAAGTGATTATCCCATCGGGTTTCAGGCGAGCCCTGCCGCACCACGCAAACCGGGAACACGTCTGCAGTCGTACAACATCTACAAGAAACTCCCTTCGGACCCTGCGTGGCCGCAAACCCCGATCCAAGTATTTCCTCGCAATGTTGTTTCCGCTACTGGGCTTTCATGGCAAGAGTCCTACCCGTATCCTTGGTGGAGGGATGATGCGGCGCAACCCGGAAGCACGTGGCAGTACATGATCCGCACCCAGGACTGGTCGACCGGCATCGTAAACGAAAGTGACCCGTCAGACGTGATCACAATCACATATCCCGCAAATCGGATCAACACGCAGATCCCAAGTACAGCGACGGTCACCGCAGGTCAGGTGCTGGACCTGCAACCGGGCGTCTACTACATACCGTTCGTCCTGCGCGTGGAGCAGGGCGGGACGCTCACGATTCCGGAGGGGACCGTTCTGAACTTCGCCGATAGCATGTGGCTCTCCAACAGTGGAATCATGACCGCGATCGGAGCATCAGGGTGTCCCGGTCGGATCGTGTTTCAAGGAACCCACGAGCTCCCCGGCTCCTGGTGGGGAATCTATCACGAAGCTTCCTCCGTGCACACGATGCGGGAGTGCATTGTGCGACATGGAATCGAGAACATCGTGCTCCACAACCCGGCTGGGGAAATCGCATATTCAGAGATCTATGGCGCATCTCGCGTCGGGATCATCATTCTCAACGGACAGGACGGAACTGCGACGCAACGTGTTGACGACTGCTCCATCCACCACAATGATTGGAGAAACGTGCTCGTGTGGTCGCAGGGACCGGGGACGATCGTTCCGCTGCTCAGGAGAAACACCATCTCCGCGTCAAAGCAGGGTGACGGAGTGACGATCATCGGTCCCGCCGCCCCCACGATTCAGGACTGTGCCATCCATGACAATGCTGGCCATGGTGTTCGCATCGAGATGTCGCCTGCGACGACCATTCTTCGCACCAGCACCATCGAGAATCACACGTCCCATCACGGGGTCTCCCTTCTGCAGGGTGGCGCTCTTCTGCAGCAGAACGCCATCAACGACAATCAGGTTGGCGTCAGCGTGGAGGATGCCTCCATGTTGGTAGGCGGCACGTCGTATGGCGATAATGGGTACAACGATCTCGACAACAATGACGTGCATCTCCACGTGCAGTCGTCCTCCGTTCTCTTCGGACTGTGGGTCACTCCCACGAATATCGAAGGGGCATACAATTGCTTTTCGGATCCCCTGCAGGCCCATGTCATCGCTGATCAAACGTCGACCGGGTCGATCGACGCGGATGGATTCTCACCAGACAATCCGATGTTATTCCAAATTGCATCGAATCCGGACCCCGTACTCAGCAGGACCCATGACATTTCCTGCGCGAACCTGCGGGTGGACTCAAGCATCGCGTTGAGCAAAACCGGCGTGCTCAGTACGACAACTCTCGCTGAATTGCACGCAGCTTTGACTTCCGGTGATCACGCGCGCGTGCTGGCAACGATGCGTGTGGAATGTGCGCGCGCGGGGATGCGAGCACGGTTTCTTCCGGTGCTTTCACGTTTTGCGGCCAAGCCAAACGGTCATGCGTACCGAGTCTTCATCGACTCGCTCGCGTCAACGTGGTCGGGGCAGGACCGCTTGGTTGCGGTAAAGGCGCGTCTCTCGTATCTGCTCGCCGGCAATCATTGGGGCGAGGCGAGACGCACGATTCAGGAATACGTCGGCAACACCACCGCAGTGAGCCAGACAGCGCACTGGTATTCTCTATTCATCGATGCATGCGATGCCGCCACGCGGCCGGATTTCTTGTCCACCTGGTTCCCGGACGGACGAGTCGCGTACGGTGATTCATCACTCGCTGCGGCCGCCACTGCCTTCTATTACGCACCGCCGACGCGCGATGTCCCCTATCCAATGCCCAAGAACATGGAAGCAGACGGGAGGGCCTCGTTCTCCGTCTCTCCCATCATCGTGTATCCGAATCCATCACGAGCGGGTGCTCTGACTCTGACCCTCTCGTTTGACGGTGGCGAAGTCGGCACATTGCGCATCACTACACTCCTGGGTGAAGAGGTCAAGACAATGATCATTCACAACGCAGATGTGCTCGAATCATCTACCATCAACATTCGAGATCTTCCGACCGGGACATTCATCCTTCATTGGCAGAATGGCACGACTCGCGCGTCACAGCTGGTGCACATCCTGAAGTAGTGCCCGCGTCCGTGACCTTCGACGAGGAGAGCCCTGCGAAGGGCTCTCCTCGTTTTCTCACTTCCACTGCCGATACAGACGCCAGCTCAGCGGCTTGATGTACCACGAACTCGAGTAACCCTGGCGCTGGTGGAAGTAGATGCGGATGCGCATGGACCCGAGGAACGTGTTCAACGTCGTGCCAGACCCGCTCACCATCAGGAGATGCCGGTAGGCGCGAGGCGTCATCGTCGCGGGATCGAGGATACCATCGTCATACCACCTGAGCGAGTCCAACGATCCCGTGACTGTCGGCTTCTTCTGTGCCTGCACCGTCGAGTAGCCATACGAGGACGATATGCCCCAGGTGTTCGAGAATACGCCCTCCGAACGGGTGACACCATTCACCAGAGATCCGTAGTTGGTTTCATAGGTGAGTGCATCGAACTCTCCGGTGCCAGTAAAGAACACACCGTTCGCACTGTCGGAAACAAGCTCGAGGTAGTAGCAGATGTGTCCCTTCCCAAGCCGTGTCGAGAGCGGGTACGGAAAATCAACGGGGAAAATGTACTCGTACCAACCGGTTCGATACCACGACAGTGAATCCGTCAACGCGTTCCGGCCCTGCCTCAGTCGAACCACAGGCGCCATGAACCCGACAGTGTAGTACGTCACTGAGTCGATCCATGTGCCCACAGTATCGACAACAATCATATCACTCCCGCCCCCGCCGCCCGCTGAGGGCACCGTGAACTCGAGGCCGCTCTCGTCAGTCTTCACCGAGACCACTTTGCCGCCCTGCCCCGAGTAAGACGCCGGCGTATCCGTCAGCCCGGTGAACGTCGTGGCGCCTCCTCCTCCCCCGCCGGCATTCGCGAGCACCGAGTCGCGGATCCGGTACCAGAGCACGTCGTAATCGATATTGATGAAGAGCGTCAGCGAGTCCTTCGTCGCACTCGACCATGCCGGCTGGAAAGTGATCCCCGGCCCGGCGGCGAGCTGGAAGCTGCGCGTCGAGTCGTTGAGCACGAGCGTCTGGAACGTCGCCCAATTTGAGCCCGAGTCCGGGTAGATCGCGCCGATGAACCGCGGCCCCACGCTCGTAGCCACCGAGTCGATGCCGAGGAACTGCAGGAGCCGCGCGCGCGGGAGCTTCAGCTCAAACGTGGCGACCGAGTCTCCGTCCATGTGCCAGACAAGCTGCAGCGGCGATGTGGGGTTCACGTAGACGCCCGTCTTCTTCAACCGCGTCCAATCCCTCGAGTACCAGTCAGGGTACGGCGGTTCATCGATGTAGCCGGGGAAGGCCCAGTCGTGCGCTTCGACGTCGTACGCCCCGAACACGGTCGAGTCTCGCCGGCCTTCCGCGCGGTTCATCACCGTGAGGAGCGAGTCCATTGGGATCCACAGCGTCAGCGTCGAATCGTTCACCCACACGGCGAGGTAATCCTGCAGCCCGTCTCCCCTCAGCCGGTCCATCATCGCCAGCTGGTTGCGCACCACGCGCAGCGAATCGCTCATGCGCGCGAGGATCGAGTCGCGCGCGACCGCGAGCGAATCATACCTTGCCTTCGGGGTGATCGAGAGCCACACGCCCGCCTTCTGCTGGGCGGCCGCTTCAAACAGACAGCTTGACCACGCCAGTGAAAGCAGCATGAAACACAATGCGCGTTGCATACTCCTTGCACTCGATCTCGAGCACGCGGGATTGCGGGAGGAGGTACCCTTCTTCAGTGTAGACGTTGACAGTGACATACTTGCTCTTGAAATGATGACTGATCGTGATTTCCTCGGCCCCATCGACATCGGCATAGACCGGCAGCTCGGCCGCCGGCGTGGCGCCTCCTCCCCCACCGCCTCCGCCTCCCCCACCGCCGCTCTGGCGCTGGAACTGCGAGACGATCGAGGAACCGCTCGCCCAGCTTTCCGTTCTACGACGCGGCATCGTATGTCCCTCTTTCGCATTCGTACTCGGTGACGTGCTCGGCCGCGATCGTGGTGCGCTTGCGTACGGTCCACGTCACGCCCCTGAGGATCTTGTACCACCCGGGCATGGACCCGAGCTGATCGACGCGCGCCTCGCGCCAGATGAGCCGCTTCATGTAGCGCCGGAAGATCCCGACCGGATCGGTCCCCGGATCGGCGTTGCCGTTCCAGTAGTAGGCCAGGCACGCCTTGGCCACGACGCTGCCGGCCTCGTTCATCGCCTTCTCGCCATCCATGCCATCCCAGTTCGGATATACCGCCGGCGGGAACGGCATGTGCGTGCGCGCGGTCGTGGCCGCGGTGCCGTCCCTGCGGACATTGATCTTGAAGACGTTCCGTACGAGCTGGTTCTCTGCATCCCAGATGAAGAGCGAGCTGTAGAGGCAATTCAGATCATCGGTGTTGTGATCCTGCTGGTCGTTCGTCACATGCAGCCACCGGTCGCCGAGGCGCAGCCTTGTCGCGCCCTGATACATATTGTCGATCGACCGGTCTCCCGACTCACCATCGACGAGCTCGCCGTTGTTCGCCGTCACAACGCGGAACCCGTACGCAGCCGCCTCCCCCTCGGCAACGGTCATGCCTTCGATGAGCTCCCCGACATCCTCGATACGATCGAGCTCGACCTCGCGCACCTCCATGTATCGCTCGCCCGTTGCCGTGACCTGCACCGAGGCGACAAGCCCGAGCGGCAGGAGGAGCCGCTTGAGGACCTCGAGCACGCTGCCGAGGTTGAAGAAGGAGATGGGGCTCAGCTTCCGGTCGTCGAAGAGCCCGTACTCATGCTGGTAGATCTCGTTGCCGTTGAACGGCGGAGGGATCACGCTGTACGCGTCGACATTGTCGGGATCGAGGATGATGCCGCTCGCGATGCAGAGCGTGTCGATGTGCTCCGGTGTCTCCACCGGCCCCGGATCCGGAGAGTCGAGCCAGATGAAGTCCCACGAGCTGTGGATCGTGCCCGCGCCCACGCCAATGCCGTTGATCGGTCCCGTGATGCCGATCGCCTGCGAGATCGTGTGCAGGATGTCGATGAGGAGGAAGTAGCGCAGGTACACCCACGGCCGCCAGGTCGGCCGGCCGCCGTCGTCGTGCAGGATGCTCACGAGCGGTACGCCATCGATCCACACACCGTTCGTGGGGATCTTGTCGTAGATCGCGTGCAGGAGGTACGTGCTGATCCACTTCTCGACCGTGACCTTCTCCCCGAGCATGATCGCGTTGCGCGCCGTGAGCGTGTACGTGCTCCAGGTCGGTTCATCCGCACGCAGGATGTCGCCGGTCGGTTCCGAGCTGTCGATGATGCCCCAGAACTGCGGCCGCGTCGAGAACGTCTCCGGTGCGCTGTCGCCCGAGACCCAGTAGCGGATGTTCCAGATGCGGTCCTCCGGCCGGTGCGCAGCGATGATCTCGGCGAGCGTGACCAGGTCCTCGCT
>JAEYUG010000080.1 GCA_023432805.1 Bacteroidota bacterium
CGCGGGTTTCTCGGCCTTCGCAGGCGTCTCGGCCTTCGCAGGTTTCGCGGCCTTCGCGGGCTTCTCGGCCTGCGCAGGTTTCTCATCCTTCGCAGGATTCTCAGCCTTCGCAGGTTTCTCGGTCTTCTCGGTCTTCGCAGGTTTCTCGGCCTTCGCAGGTTTCTCAGACTTCGCAGGTTTCTCGGTCTTCTCAGCCTTCGCGGGTTTTTCGGTCTTCGCGGGTTTTTCGGCTTTCACTGCCGATGTGTCATCGAACGCGACAAAGGCATCCGTTCCGGGTATGAAATCAACAGCCGGAAGCGGTGCATCGGTCCGACCTGCGGATGATGTGCTCTGCAACTGCTCAGCAGTTCCATTCTCGCCGCGGTTCTTCTTCGAACGCTTGCGACGGCGTTTCTTCTTCTTGAAGGACTCGTCTCCTTCGAGGGGTGCGGCATCAGAAGGAAGTGCCGTGACGGGTGCGGCAACCGCCTCGCCCTCTGTGTGACGGTCGCGATTTCGGTCGTCGCGATCACGGCGACCTCCTCGTGAACCACGGTCCCGGTCCCGGTCGCTTCCCCGGCGGGGTTCGCGGTGTGCATGTGCATCGGTGGACGGGGCGGCCGCAACGACATCCGCCTGGATGAGGGGTTTCTGGAGTCCCTGCATATAGGTTCTATCCAGCAGCAGTGCGAGCAGCATGCGCTGCTCCTCGGTCTGCAGCAGGCGTTCGACGAAGGGCTGCATCTTGGAGATGCGGTCGCGGTCGGAGAGCGACACGGCGAGGAGCTCGGTTTCGAGCTGGACGGTGAGGCGTTCGGTGATGCGATCCTGCACCTGCTCTTCGGTCGGAAGCTCGGCCTTGTCGATCTCGAAGCGGTACTGGCGGGAGATGCCGAGCAGCTTGCCCTCCTCGAAATTCTCGCAGAGCGTGATGGCGATGCCGGTCTTGCCTGCGCGGGCCGTGCGGCCGGAGCGATGCACGTAGACTTCCGTGTTCTCCGGGATGTCGTAGAGGAACACGTGGCTCAGGTCGCTGATGTCGATGCCGCGCGCGGCGACATCGGTGGCGATGAGCAGGCGCAGGTTGCCACTGCGCAAGCGGTCGAGAGTCTTCTCGCGGCGGGCCTGTGTCAGGTCGCCGGTCAGCGGCAGGGCGTCGTACCCATGGTTCTGCAACACTTCGGCCAGGTACTCGACGTTGCGCTTCGTGTTGCAGAAGACGATGCCTGCTTCGGGATTTTCCATCTCGATCAGACGCATGAGGACGCGTTCCTTCTGCAGCGCAGGGACGATGTAGTAGCGGTGCTCGAGTTCGGTGACGCTCTGCGTGCCGCGCGAGAGACTGAGGCGATCGGGGTCGCGCATGAACTCGTGCGCGAGCCGCTCGACGTGAATCGGGATCGTCGCGCTGAACAGATAGGTCGAACGCTTCGACGGCAGCTGCTGGCGCAGCTTTCGCATCGAGGGATAGAAGCCCATCGACAACATCTCGTCGGCCTCGTCGAGCACGAGGGTCTCGATGCGCTGCACCGAGAACGTGCCGCGATGCACGTGGTCGAGGATGCGTCCGGGTGTGCCGATCACGATCTGTGCACCGGCGCGCAGTGCCTGCTGCTGTTCGTTGTAGCCGACCCCGCCGTACAACAATGCACCGGTGATCCCGGTCTGCTCCGACAACGCGGCGAACACTTCGAAGACCTGTCGTGCGAGCTCGCGGGTGGGGACGAGCACGAGCGCCTGGCTCCACTTGTCTTGCGTGCGGAGCTGCTGCATGATCGGCAGCAGATAGGCCGCGGTCTTGCCGCTGCCGGTCCGTGCTTGCACGATGAGGTCGCGCCGCGCGAGGAGGTAGGGGATGGCCTTGGCCTGCACGGGTGTGGGGCGGGACCATCCGAGACTCTCGACCGCGTTGCGGACGGTGTCGCCGAGATGCTCGAATGCGAAATCGGGAAGGGGATTGTCGGGCTGGTAGAGAACGGTCTGGTCGTACAACGTGTTGGAATCCATATCTTCTTCGTCTGGTGGCGCCGACACGCGAGGATGTTCCCGTTGCGGGGTCCTCAAGCGAATGCGCCGGGGTGAGTGAGGCAAGGCGCCTCGGCCGCGCCCGTGCGGGGAGCGGCAATGAACGGCAGGGTCAGCCTTCAATATACGACTTCCCTGCCATACATTGGTTGCTTTGTCGCGGGAATCTGCATAGCTTCGAATCGTACGTCACGTCCACCGTTGTCATGTCGCACCGCATCGTTGCGGGGGATACACCGCACGCACGCACGCCCATCATGCTCATGCCGCATCGAACCACCACGCGCTTTCCGTTCCTGTGCACCGTCGCGCTCGCGACCCTGTTGTTCGGGGTGCAGCATGTCGCACGCACGCAGTACCTCGACGCCAATGCCGTCTTCGATCGCTGTGCGCCGGGTGTCGTCGCGATCGAACCCGACCTGCCGGACGGCCAGGGCGTACACGGCGGCTTCTTCGTGGCGAATGATGGATGGATCCTGACGTGGAGCGAGGTCGTGCGCACGGCCGCGGCCACGCAGCTGCGCGTGCGCTTGAAGAACGGCACCGTCCACCGGGTCCGCAGAGTCCTCATCGGAAGCGACGCGAGCCGCGACCTTGCGCTGGTGCAGATCGACAGCACGCCACGCATGGTGCTTCCCATCCGACGCGAAGGCGAGGTGCCCGCCGACGAGGAAGTGCTCGCCATCGGACATGTCGACGGACAGCCCTGGGCCAGGGTGCGCGGACGCATCACCCTGCAGGCCGCCGAGACGGGAGACGATCGTGCGTACGTGCAGATGCAGATCGGGGGATGGCCGGGCTTCGCAGGCGCGCCAATCATCAGCGAGCAGGGTGTCGTCGTCGGCGTCTTCCGCTGGGATGCGCGCAGCGGCACGGCGCTGCCCGCGGTGCGTGCCGGTGTGATCCGTGCCTTCCTGCGCAGCCACAACCTGACCTACCAGTCGTATCCCTTCTTCAATCAAACGCCGCGCGACATCATCAACGCGACGCAGCGCGATCTCGACTATCAGCGCACGGCAATGATCGGCGAGCGGCAGCGGCTGATCGACGAGCGGCGGGTGTTCGAAGACAGCATGCTCGTGGTGCGGCTCGAGCTGGCGCGGCTGCGCGAACGCTACGACGCCGAACGCAACGCCAGTGAGGCGATGCTCGAACAGGCCGACATGCTGCGCCGGCAGCAGGAACGGCGCGCGGCCGAGATCGACACGCGGTCGGCCGCGCTCGAGGAGCGGGCCGCGATGCTCGCACGTGAGGTGCACGAACTCGAACAGCGCATCGCGCGCTTCGACGAGCGCGGGGGCGAAGGCGATCCCATCGATCCGCCGCCCGTCTTCGCGATCGAGGGATCGCTCGGCCTGGCCGCGGCATCGTCATCGAAATCCGGCGGCATGGGACTGCTCGGCTACGGCATCGGACTCTTCTACCGCTTCGACGTGGATGCGCGGTCCTGGCGCCGTGCGCTGCGACCGACCGAGCGGCTGGGACTGGTCTACAGTCTGCATCGGCAGTATGCGGGCGGTGATCTGCAGCAGGGCTATCTGCACGATCTGGTGCTGGCGTACGACTATGATGGGATGTTTCGGGTGGCGGGAGGAATGAATTTTCCGACGGGCCACGGGTTGTTCACCGACACCCGGTATTACGTGCTCGCGGTGACCTGGTATCCCGTGCGGAAGCCTCTGCCGGCGGGCGTGACGTTGCGGCATTTCTCGTCGTCGGATTTCCGGGAGCGGCTCTGGTCGGTGGGGGTGACGGTTGCCCTCGACGGGCTGGTGTTCTGACGGGAGGGTGGACGTCCTCGTCCACTCGAAAGGAGGGTGGACGTCCTCGTCCACTCGAGAGGAGGGTGGACGTCCTCGTCCACTCTTGACGGATGCTCAGTGGGTGCTGGGTGGACGAAGACGTCCACCGACCTCTCGGATGTGGTATGGTGTCGGGGTTTTTCGCAGATTGAGAGGATGCGATCATTCAAATTGGTTTCGGAGTATCAGCCGTCGGGCGACCAGCCCGAGGCGATTCGCCAATTGCTCGAAGGACTTCGTCGCGGCGACGGCTTCCAGACGCTGCTCGGCGTGACCGGAAGCGGCAAGACGTTCACGATCTCGAATGTCATCACGGAGATCACGCGTCCCACGCTCGTGATTTCCCACAACAAGACGCTGGCCGCACAGTTGTACGGGGAGTTCAAGAGCTTTTTCCCCGACAATGCCGTCGAATTCTTCATCTCGTACTACGACTATTACCAGCCCGAGGCCTACATCCCCTCGACCGACACGTTCATCGAGAAGGACATGTCGATCAACGACGAGATCGACCGGCTGCGGCTCAAGGCGACGAGTTCGCTGGTGGACGGCCGGCGCGACGTGCTGATCGTGGCGTCGGTCTCGTGCATCTACGGCATCGGCTCGAAGGAGATGTATGCGAATCAGGTGGTGACCGCGCACAAGGGGGATGTGGTCGATCGCAACGAGTTCCTGCGCATGCTCACCAACATCCACTACGTGCGCAACGACTTCGATTTCACGCGCGGTACATTTCGTGTGCGGGGCGACACGGTCGACATCATCCAGGCGTATGAGGACGAGGAGGTGATCCGCGTCGAATTCTTCGGCGACGAGATCGAGTCCATCGGTCTGGCCGACCGCATGACCGGCCGGGTGCGCGAGCGCATCGATGAGATCACGGTGTTTCCGGCCAAGCACTTCCTCACCACCGAGGACGAGCTCAAGCGCGCGATCACCGACATCGAAGCGGAGCTCGAGGAGCGGCTCGAATACTTCCGCAGCTGCGGGAAGTTTCTCGAGGCGCAGCGCATCGAGCAGCGCACGCGCTATGATCTGGAAATGATGCGCGAGATCGGCTACTGCTCGGGCATCGAAAACTATTCGCGGCATCTGGCGGGACGCAAGGCCGGCGAGCGACCGGAATGTCTGCTCGACTACTTCCCCGACGATTTCCTGCTCGTGATCGACGAGTCGCATCAGACACTGCCGCAGATCCGCGCGATGTACAACGGCGACCGCATGCGCAAGGAGACGCTCGTCGAGCACGGCTTCCGCCTGCCGTCGGCGATGGACAACCGTCCCTTGAAATTCGATGAGTTCGAGTCGATGGTCAACCAGTGCATCTTCGTCAGCGCCACACCCGCATCCTACGAACTGCAGCGCTGCGACGGCGTGGTGGTCGAGCAGATCATCCGTCCGACGGGACTGCTCGATCCCCCGATGGAGGTGCGGCCGATCCGCAATCAGATCGACGATTTGATCGGCGAGATCCGTACGCGGGCGGCGCGCAACGAGCGGGTGCTGGTGACGACGTTGACCAAGCGGATGTCGGAGGATCTGACCGAATATCTCGAGAACATCGGCATCCGTGTCCGCTACATGCATTCGGAAGTCGAGTCGCTCGAACGTGTCGAGATTCTGCGCGACCTGCGGCTCGGGGCCTTCGACGTGCTGGTGGGGGTGAACCTGCTGCGTGAGGGACTCGACCTTCCGGAGGTGTCGCTCGTGGCAATTCTGGATGCGGACAAGGAGGGCTTTCTGCGCAGCGAGAGTGCGATCATGCAGATCGCGGGGCGCACGGCGCGCAATGTCGACGGACTCGTGATCATGTACGCCGACCGTGTGACCGATTCGATGCAGCGGGTGCTCGACGAGACGCGGCGGCGGCGTGTGCTGCAGGAGCAGTACAACACCGATCACGGCATCAGTCCCAAGACGATCATGAAGTCGATGGAAGACATCATGCACGCGACGGCGATTGCCGATGTGAAGACGCGCAACGACGAGAAGACGCAGGCGAAGCTCAAACCGCGGCTGGTGGCTGAGCCGGTGCTGCGCTATATGTCGGCGCAGCAGCGCACCGAACTTGTCGAGCAGATGCGAGCCGAGATGGTGCAGGCCGCCCGTGATCTCGAATTCGAGCGCGCGGCTCAGCTGCGCGACGAAATCACGCGCATCGAAAAAGGATAGGGGTCAGTCGAGATACCGGCGGCGGCTCCAGGCGTTCTCGTCGACTGAGACGAGTCCGGCGGCGTCGCGCACGCGACCGACGGGGTAGACGTTCTGGCGGGCATCCCACCAGGGGGAGCGTTCATACAGGTAGTACAGACGGGCGCGCGGGTTGGCTGCGAAGGTCGAATCCGCAGCCAGCTTCCGCTCGAAGTCGGCGCGAAGAGTGGGATTCCCTGCGAGCAGCACGGGGGCGATGCGCTCCATCACATGCGCCTCGAAGTATTCCTTCTGCTCGAAAATGCCGTTGAACATCCCCCATGACAGAAAGGAATCGGGTCCGTCGGGCTCGAGCAGATGCAGGGCCACGCAGCCGCTGGTCTGCGCGAGTCGCACGACGTAGGTGCCTGCCGGCCACTCCGTCGTGTCGATGCGCGTACGGTGCTTGATGCGTTCGAGGCGCACCCGCGTTTCATAGGGGCGTGTGGACCAGGTCGTCGAATCGATCACGTACGTTTCGGTGATCACGCGCTGCTTCTTCGACAAGCGCTCGAGCCGCACGCCGTGCAGGCGGAGGATCTCGGCCTGTTCGGTATGCTCCATCGGCAGCAGGTAGGCGCCCGGTGCGGTGACGGTGAGCGAGGGACGCACGACATCGATGATCGGCACACGCACGGTGTCGGGCTGTTCGTGATCCCACACCTGGTAGGTGCCGCCCGAGATGTCGCTCTCCCGGATTTCGGACTTCCAGGTATAGAACTCCATCGATGTGATAGACGAATCCGCCTGGAAACGCAGCGGCACGATGGCGGGACGCTTCCGCGCACGGAACAGGTCGATCGTTTCGAGGTCGGCGGTCTCGGTGGCCTTGCGCAGATCCGCACCCTTCTGGTTGATGTAGGCGATGGTTTCGACGAGCATGCGGTAGGTGGACTGCACACGCTGCTTGAAAGGCTTGAGACTGTGCGTCTCGATCAGCAGGGCACTGCGATTGCGGATCGCCGCATAGCCGGTCGAGAACCGCGGCGTCGCAGCGTAGGCGCGGATGCCCTTCGAGAGATCCCGGTCCTCGCGCGGCAGCACATAGGGCGCGATCGGGTCGCCGAACGCCGCCATGCGCCGCACGAGCACCTTGTCGAAGGCCTTCTGCCACTTGACGATGCGCGGCGACATGTTCGCGAACATTTCCATCGTGTACGTGACGTTGTACTGGAAGTCGATGCCGTCGGTCACATGACAGTCAACGAACATTTCCGGCATCCACGCGTCGTACATGCGCAGCCACATGCGCATCTCCGGTGCGTCGGCCTTCATGAAGTCGCGGTTCAGGTTCAGATTGTGCGCGGTCGTGCGCCAGCCCGTGATCTCAGGCCCGTCCTGATTGAAGCGATTGTGCCTGCCCCGGCGCTCATGCCCGTCGACATTGAAGATCGGCAGGAAGAGAATGATCGCCTTGTCGGCCAGCCGCTCCTGCGTCTTCGTCACCGCGATGTCGCGCATGAGCATCATCCCCGCATCCTTTCCGTCGATCTCCCCGGCGTGGATCCCCCCCATGATCAGCACCACCGCCTTCTTCGTCGCACGCGCCGCCTCGGGCGTGAACGCTCCGTCGCGCGAGAGAATCAGCAGCGGGATGTCGCGCCCCTGCGGAGAAATGCCGATGCTCCGAAGCTCGATCCAGGGTGAGGATTCCGCCAGCCGCTTCAGATACCCGATCGTCGCCTCGTAATCGGGCGTCTCACGGCCATCGGACTGCTCGAACACCGTGAGCCAGTCCTCGGGCGGGGGGGCCTGCGCCTGCAGCGGAGAGGCGGTGAGTACAAGCACAAACACGAATGCAGGCAGAAGGGCGGCGTAGCGGACGATGGACATGGACATGACAGACAGGGTGAATGCGGATGGATGGCAGCAAATATATCGAGGGGATGGGAGTGATGCGCACGAGCGTGCAAAAAAACGGGGTCCCCCGAGTGGGGACCCCGCAGGCAGACAGCGGAAGCCGCCTGCACATGGTCACGTCGGGGGAAGCATCCCCCGACGCATCATTTCTTGCTGCCGACCGGACCGGTTGCCCCCGGCATGCCTCCACCGTGCGCGCCCTGCCCGTCGACGGGAGGATGACCCGCAGGCATATCGCCGCTCGGTGCCATCTGGCCGTCCACCGGCGGATGTCCTTCAGGCATGCCGCCGGCCGGTGCGTCCTGGCCGTCCACCGGGGGATGACCCTCGGGCATGCCGCTGCCCTGACCGACCTCGGTGATCTTCACATCCTTCGGCGGCGTGAGCATCGCGATCGACAGATCCGAGCTGAGTTCGAGCTTCTTCGCGGTGAGCGTCATGGTCAGGCCGCCCATCTGCATTTCACTGCGCAGGGTGAGTCCCTGCCACATCGCGACCTTCATGAAGCCCTCCACATCATACACCTCGCACTCCTTGCCGAGCAGCGTCTCGGTCCCGATCTTCTTGCCACCCATCGAGCGCATCAGCTCCATGTTGACATTCAGCTTCTGCTCGGCGGTGAACTTCGTCATCATCGGCATGAGCTGGGCGATCTGCGAGCCGCTCTTCGTGCCGACCTTCTGCAGGAGATCGATCATGTACTGGACGGAATCGTTGCGCAGCACGAGCTGCTTGATGGGACGCTTGTCATCGCCCATCGTCACGGTGAAGTCGTCTTCGGTACGCTCGTACATGCCATAGTTGGCGATGTACTGCTTCTTGGTGCCCGTGGCGCCGCCACTGTATTCGTATTCGATGTAGACATTCTGCTCGCCGTACAGGCGGTATTCGGGAGGCGTCGTCGAGAGTCCCTCGCCCGACTTGCTGCAGCCGGCGAGTGCTGCAACAGCGAACACCATGACAATGGAAAACAGGGTGAAACGGTTCATGCAATTCCTCGTGTGTCGATGAAGACGTAGATGCCGCGGTATGCGGATGAAGCGAAGTGGGCAGTGAGGGACTTGAACCCCCGACCTTCCGGGTGTAAACCGGACGCTCTGGACCAGCTGAGCTAACTGCCCGATTTGTATAGCCTTCAAAGCTACAGACCTTTTTGCCCTCGTGCAACATGGGAGGACGAACGCCCGGTGTCTTCAGGAGGACGGACGCCCCCGTCCGTCCCAGACGAACACCCGGTGTCTTCAGG
>JAEYUG010000117.1 GCA_023432805.1 Bacteroidota bacterium
CCCTGGGAGGACGGACGCCCTCGTCCGTCTTAGGAGGACGGACGCCCTCGTCCGTCTTAGGAGGACGGACGCCCTCGTCCGTCTTAGGAGGACGGACGCCCTCGTCCGTCTTAGGAGGACGGACGCCCTCGTCCGTCGTGGGAGGACGGACGCCGACCCACCCAATTGGAGATGTCGCGGGGGGTGGCGAGATTGTCTGCCGCATGCATGCGCATGCACCCGCTCACAGACATACGCACATCGATCGTGTCACGTTCCTCGAAGGTTCTCTATGCGACGGTGGGACTCGCCTCCGTCGTCGTTCTCGGCATCGGACTCTTTCGTCCGTTTTCTTCCACACCGGTCGAGGCTCCCGTCGAAGAGCCCGCCGCCGACCAGCTCGAACTGTTTCTCACCGACGGGATGGACTACAGCCTGCCCTTCTCGCGCATCCTCGCCGAGAAGCGCATCGCCAGGAGCCGCGAGATCGCAGGCAGGCATCCCGAACTGGCATCGAAGGCCCGCGAGGTTGAGGATTCCCTCAAAGCGCGGCTGGACCGCAACGCGAAGACCACGCAGTAGGATGAAAGGTACGACATGCCTGTGATCACGCTCGAGCGCAAGGTGCTCGAAAAGAACGACGCCATCGCCGCGGGGCTGCGTGCGGATTTCGACGCACAGGGCACGCTGGCAATCAACCTGGTCAGCTCGCCGGGAGCGGGCAAGACGAGTCTGCTCGAACGGACGATCGATCTGGTGAAAGGCGAGCTGAGACTGGCGGTGATCGAGGGCGACGTGCAGACAGACAACGACGCGCAGCGGATCGCGGCGCACGGCGTGCCGGTGGTGCAGATCGTCACGAATGGAATGTGTCATCTCGAGGCCGGTCTCGTGCGCGATGCGCTCGTGTCGGTGCCGCGGGATCTGGATCTGTGTGTGATCGAGAACGTGGGCAATCTGGTGTGTCCCGCCGGCTGGGATCTCGGCGAGCATGCGAAGGTGGTGATTCTGAGCACGACCGAGGGCGACGACAAACCGGAGAAGTACCCCGCCATGTTTCGTGCCGCACGGGTGATGATCGTCAATAAGATCGATCTGCTGCCCTACGTGCAGTTCGATGTGGAGCGGTGCGTGGCCGCGGCGCGCGCGGTGAATCGCGACCTCGTGGTGTTTCGCACGTCGTGCACGACGGGCGAGGGACTCGAGCATTGGGCGGACTGGTTGCGGCAACAGGTTGACCTTTCAAGGAGACAAGCATGACAGCAGAAAAGATTGAACAGGCGATCGCGATTCTCAACGAGAAGAAGATCGACATGTGGA
Organism: Bacteroidota bacterium; assembly: GCA_023432805.1. Lineage (GTDB taxonomy): Bacteria > Bacteroidota > Ignavibacteria > SZUA-365 > SZUA-365 > JAEYUG01. The sequence goes on from JAEYUG010000117.1 coordinate 1,300, forward strand.
TGACCTTCGTGCGCGAGAGTGCGACGATGCCGGATCCCGCGATCGACGTGATCATCGGGCAGCACTGCACCTGGCAGACGGCGTGGATTCTGACGCGCACGGGCGAGCGCATTGCAATTGCGGGCAGCCTCGATGTTGCGAGCATCCGCGACCGGGGGCTGTACACGCCCGTGCCCTACGTGCAGGGCATCGGTGCCGAACTGGTCGCGACGCTGAAGCGGCTCAAGCCGAAAAAGATCGCGATCAACTATTCGACCGACTCCACGTCGGCAGACGGACTGACGCACGGCATGTACCTGGCGCTCATGAAGTATCTCGAAGGCACGCCGTATGCCTCGCGTCTCGTTTCGTCGCAGGAGGTGCTGGCGGCGTTGCGGGGACGCAAGACACCGGCCGAGATCGCGAACATCAGGAAGGCGATACGCATCACGCTCGACATCTACGACAAGGTGACGGGCTTCCTCGCGCCGGGAAAAACGGAGCAGGATGTCGCGAATTTCATCCTGAAGGAGGCGCGTGCACGCGGCGTCGAGACGGCGTGGGATCCTGACCACTGTCCCGCCGTGTTCACGGGTCCCGAACACGCCGGCGCGCACTACGCACCGACGAAGCGGAAGATCGCCGGCGGACATGTGCTGAACACGGATTTCGGTGTGAAGGTCAACGGCTACTGTTCGGACCTGCAGCGCACCTGGTACATCCGTCGCAAGGGCGAGCGCACGGCTCCCGCCGAGGTGGAGCGCGGGTTTGCGGTGATCCGCGACTCGATCCGCATGGCGCGCGAGGCCCTGCGTCCCGGTGCGGTCTCGTGGAAGATCGACGCCATCGCGCGCGGTCACATCACGGCCAACGGGTATCCGGAGTTTCCCCACGCGCTCGGCCATCAGGTCGGTCGTGCGGCGCATGACGGCGGCATCGGGCTGTACCCCAGATGGGAGCGGTACGGGTCGCTTCCCCTCGGGAAGGTCGAGGCGGGACAGGTGTTCACGCTCGAGCCACGGCTTCCGATCGAGGGGTACGGCGTGGCGACAGTCGAAGAGATGGTGTGGGTGCGGGAAGACGGCGCGGACTGGCTCTCAAAGCCGCAGACGAAGCTGTATGTTGTCTGACCCCTGCCGCCGCGGCGGTCGGAAGCATCCCCCCATGAAACTTTTTCGAGCGCGCAGCAGTGAAATTCGGTATATTGCGTAATTACGTTCACTGAAACCGAATTTAGGAGATACCCCCACATGCGGATGACCATGATTGCAGCGGCGATGCTCGTGTGTGCGCTCACTGCGCAGGCACAGCAGCCCGTTCAACTCAAGACACAGAAGGACAGCCTCAGCTACGCGCTCGGCATGAACATCGGGATGAACCTGAAGATGCAGAACTTCGACATCGATCCCGTCGTGCTGACTGCGGCGCTGACCGGTCGCTACGAGGAGAAGGCGACGGCGCTCAACGAGGAGCAGGCGATGCAGCTCATCATGGCCTATCAGCAGAAGGCGCAGGAGAAGCAGCAGGCCGAGCAGGCGGTGGTCGGCGAGAAGAACAAGATCGAGGGCGAGAAGTTTCTTGCCGAGAACGCCAAGAAGAAGGGCATCAAGATCACCGCGAGCGGGCTGCAGTACGAGGTCGTCAAGATGGGGACGGGTCCCGTGCCCACGAAGGACGACAAGGTCAAGACGCACTACCATGGCACGTTGATCAGCGGCAAGGTGTTCGATTCGTCGAAGGATCGCGGTGAGCCGGTCGAATTTCCGGTGACGGGCGTGATTCCCGGCTGGGTCGAGGCGCTGCAGCTGATGCCGGTCGGTTCGGTCTGGAAGCTGTACATCCCGTCGAATCTGGGCTACGGCGAGCGTGGTGTGAGTGCGGACATCGGTCCCAACACTGTGCTGATTTTCGAGATCGAGCTTCTCGAGATCGTGAAATAACCAGAGATCAGAGCAGTGAATGCAAAGCGGCCCTCACGGGCCGCTTTTTTGTTGCGCTGTCGGTGACGGGTCCGCCCTGCGGACGCGTTCGAAGGCGGTTAGGTTGCGCGTTCGAGGGTGACGAGCACTTCGACTTCGTCGGTGCCGGCGAAGTTGTCGAAGGGGATGATGCTGCGCACGGTGTAGCCCGAGGCACTCCACCGCGCCACATCGCGCGGCACGAGATCGATGGCGCAGAAGATGTGCGCGACGCGGGCTGGACGGCGGTCGGCGATGGCTTCGATCACACCCTCCTCGACGCCGCCGCGCGGGGGATCGAGCAGGACGATGTCGTCGGGTGTGGATCGCGCCATCGTGCGGTAGACGGTTTCTGGCGTGACGCCCGCGCGTACGAAGCGCGCGTTTGCCGCGTGCTGCCGGGTGGCGTTGGCCTTCGCCGATGCCACGGATGCGTGTGACAGTTCGATGCCCGTGGCTGCGCGCAGGTCGGGTGCGAGCGAGAGGGTGAACATGCCGTACCCGCAGTAGAAATCGTAGAACGCGATCGTCTTCTCCGGTTTGAGGAAGGCCGCCACGGTCTGCACGAGTCGTTCGCCTCCCTCGGCGTTCACCTGCGTGAACGAGAGGGGATGATGCAGGAACGGCTTCCCCCCGATGCGGTGGAAGATCTCGGAGGCTCCGAACAACTTGCGCATCGAGGGCTGTGCGTCGGCATGCCGTGTTCCGAGATAATACCGTCCATCGGTCTCATCCTCGAAGAGAAAGAGTCCCTTGATGTTGACGTGCTCGCGCGTGAGCAGCTTCGAGACGGCCGTGGCGGAGCGCATGACGATGGGGTCGAGTCCCTTGACCGAGAGAATCAGCGTCTGCTCGTCGGCATTGCCCTTGATGACGGCGTGGCGCAGTTCGTCGCCGAGGGGACGGCCTGCCGGCGACTGCAGGGCGGTGGCCAGCGTGTGGTAGATGTCGGCATGGGCGGGCGCCTCGATGGCGCAGCGTCCGATTTCGACCGCGGGTCCGCCCTGCGGATCGATGAGTCCCAGCCGCGCTCCTCCGCGCTGCGGCTGCCAGGCCTTGCGCTTCGAAACGATGCGGTACCAGCGTCCCGAGCCCGTACGCACGAGGGGACGCGCCGGGCCGACGAGCTGATGGAGTTTCCAGAAGTCGCGCAGGGCGGCGTCGCGGGCGTCGGCTTCCTGCGGGTATGGATGGGAGGAGGCGTGGCAGACCCGGCAGCGCTGTCCGTCTGCGTCGGTGCACGCGCCCCGCTCCGGGGGAAGCTGTGCGCGGTGCAGGGCCCGGAGTTTCGCATGGAAGAGGGCCGCGAAGGAGTCGCGTGGGAGTTCGGGACGGGGGTACCGGGATTCGAACGCGGGTGGAGCGCCGGTGTGACGGACGGGGGCGTCCGTCCTCCCACGGGGGGGGGATTTTGGTGAACCGGATTTGCGGGGGGGGCGTCCGCCGGATCTCTTGTCAGTCATGGGTGGTCTCCAGGGGCAGCACGCTCCAGCCTGCCATGCGGGCATCATTCCAGAAGCCGGGATAGGATTTGGTGACGCACCAGGGATGATCGATCTCGATTTCGCCGATGAGCATCGACAGCATGAGACCGGCCATCACCATGCGGTGATCGGCATGTGTGTGGAAGCGTCCCACGCGCAGATCCATCAACACACCACCGGGAATGACGATCGAGTCGGGTCCCGTGTGAAGCTGCACGCCGAGTGTGGCGAAGGACGCGGCCAGATCGTCGATGCGATTGGATTCCTTCCCCCGCAGGTGCGCGATACCCTCCAGCCGCACGTCGAGGCGGGAGCGCAGGGCGGCCACGCAGAGCAGGGGCACGAGATCGGGCGTCGTGCTGCAGTCGAGCACGATGGGCACACCGCCGCGCTGTCCCTCGCGGATGCGGTCGAGCAGCGCGTCGATGGCATCGTCGGGCTGGGAGGCTTCCCCCGGATCGTCGATGCGCAGGGGATGTTCAAGGTACGAGGCAAGGCGCCACACCGCGAGGGAGCTCGCATCCGGAGAGATCCGCAACGTGGCGGGCAGATCCACCCGTGTTGTGGGATTGAGGGCGATCACCGACTCCGAGCGGATGCACTCGACGCCGGCCTCCTCGAGCATGGACGTGGTCATGTCGATGTAGGATGCGCTAACAGGGGTGCCGAGGAGGCGGATGGTGAAGGGGGTGTCGGCGCCGACGGCGAGCAGGGCGATGGCCGAGGCGAACTGCGAGCTCTGCGTGACGTCGACCGAGAAGACCTGGGGCATGACATCCCAGCCGCGGACGCGGTAGCCCTCGCCGGCCGGCAGGGTGACGCGCTCGATGGTCGCGCCTGCGCTGCGCAGGGAGCGCAGCAGGGGTTCGTGGGGACGTGCCAGCAGCTGCGGCGCAGCGAGCAGCACGGTTTCCCGTGTGTGCATGCAGGCCATTGCGAGCAGGAAGCGGAAGGTGGTGCCGCCCTCCCCGCAGTGCACGATGCGCTCATCGTCGCGGGAGAGGAACTCCGCACGCCGGGCGTGATCGACGATCCACCCGTCGGGCGTGTCGTGCAGGGGGATGTCGAGCAGGCGCAGGGCGCGCACGAGATGCAGAACGTCGTCGGCGTCGCTGCGTCCGATGATGGTGCTGCGGCCGTAGCGCAGCGCGGCGAGGATCAGCGCGCGGTTGAGTGCGGACTTCCCCGCGCTGGCGCGGATGGTGATGCGGCGGGCGTCTTTCATGATCGCCCGGACGGGTGTGCGTTCGTGCCGGCGGCGTACATGATCGAGGGCCTCGATCCACAGTGCGGGGAGCACGGCGTCGGTAAGCAGCGGCTTGCCTTCGCCTTCGAGCACGACCGAGCGCAGCGTGCCCTCGAGACGTTTCTTGTCGCGCTGCATGGCGTCGCGCACATGCGCGCTGTCGAATCCCGCCGGCAGGGGCACGAGTAGGGGGGCGATGCGCGCATGCAACGCGCGACGGGATTCATCGGAGAGACCGAACCGGCGCGACACCTCCAGCATGGCGGCGAGTCCCCACGCCACGGCGGAGCCATGCGGCAGGAACGTGCTGAGTTCGAGCGCGTGTGCCACGGTATGCCCGATGTTGAGCAGCGTACGCACGCCGAGCGTCTCGTGGGGATCGCGTGCGACGATGTCCATCTTGATCCAGATCGCGCGCTCGACCAGGGGCGTGAGCACATCGCGGATCTCCCTGTACGGTGCGCTGGCGAGCTGCTCGATCGTCGCGGGTGAAAATCCATGCGCTTCACCGCTGAGCATGAGCGCCTTGACGATTTCCGAGAGTCCCTCGCGCCGCACTTCGAGCGGCATCGTTTCGAGCACCTCGTCGACGATGAATGTACGATCCGATGGATGCCAGGTGCCCAGCTGATTCTTGTGCGCGCCGAGGTTGACCGCGGTCTTGCCGCCATGTGCCGAATCCACGATCGCCAGCAGCGTCGTCGGAACATGCCAGAGCTGCACCCCCCGCCAGAGTATGCTCGCGAGGAATCCCACGGCATCGCCCACCGATCCACCGCCCACCGCGACCAGCGTGATCGGCCGCGTCGCACGGCGCGCCAGCACGCGCTCGGCCAGCTCGCCCACGCGCGCGAGCGACTTGAGCGCTTCGCCGCCATCCACATACAGGGGATCGGGCAGCTGTGCACGCAGGGACTCCGGCAGGCGGTTGTCGGCGATCACGACACACTGCTGATCGAAGGGCAGTTCGGCCAGGCGCGCAATGCGTTCGAAGGTGATTTTCATGGAAGCGGGGGAAGGCTCTGAGGTGATCGTTCGAGCGGCAAGCTACACAGCTTTTTGCTTCCGATGAAACGGGGGGAAGCCGCAGGTGCAGCGACGCACGTTGCAATAATTGCAAACCCTGCTCGTGTAACTTTTATATTTCACTTGAACGGAAGCCGGCAAGCGTTTATTATCGCATGGTTGCACTTCTCTCTTTCTCTCGATCACATGCTTCACGACACACGCGTCATCCGCCGACTTCTTTTCACCGCCCTGCTTTTGGGTGCGGCTCCGGCGTTCATGGCGCATGCGCAGAGCGCGATATCGCCCTTTCCGCGCGCCGGTGCGGAGTTCGGCGCCTATTTCGCTGGCGAGGAGTTCACTTCCGGACTCGAACGTCGCAGCGCGTATCCCATGGGCACCGTCTTCTTCGAAATGCCCGTCTACGGCAACCTCGGCTTCAACCTGTCGATGATCGCCGGCAGCTCGCGCAATCTCGTTTCGAACATCAAGGAGTTGAAGGAAAAGGATCTTCCCTACGAGAAGTACTCGTACAACACCACCTATGCGGGCATCGTCGCCGCCCCTGCCCTCTTCCTTCCCGATCTCGTCGGAAGCCTCGGCACGACGCTCTACCTGCGGGGCGGATTCATTTCGAAGAAGACCCTGACGTATCGGGACGAAGCCCTGCGCAACGACGACTGGAAGAGCTTCCTGACCTTCGGGGCGGGACTCGCCTTCGAGTATCCGCTCAGCGACAACTTCTTTCTGCGTGCCACCGCCAACGGAAATCTGACCAACAGCGATCTGCTCGACGGGTACGAGCTGGGCGAGCACAACGACGGGTTCTCGACATTCGGACTCGGCTTCTCGTGGCGGTTCCAGGACAGCGAGCAAGTGATCGTCACACCATCGGATTATTTCTCGCAGCGATTCTCGGATGCACAGCTTCCCCCGGTACGCAGCACCCTTTCGAGTTCGTCGGTGCGCGTCAAGCAGTTTGCGTCCTTCGACGAGCTGCGCGCCGATCCTTCCCTCATGATGCTGTACCTGAGCCGCGAGGGAGCGGGCAAGCTGCCCATGCAGGTGCAGGTCGAGGTGCTGCATGGCGGCAAGCGCATCGGGTGGAGCAACAAGGTGGTGACGGTGACCGGCGACGGCAAGTACACCGTGCTGCACGCAGGGCAGTTTCTGGACATGGAGAATCTCGCGCTGGCCGAGGAGTATCGAGGCGAGCTGCCGAGCGGCAAGTATGATGTGCAGGTGACGGTCAAGCCGGCGGGTCAGGGACTGAGCTTCAACGCGCGCAGCATGTTCCAGACGATCAACCTCGACGAGTTCTTCGGTGAAGACAAGGCGGGGGTTGCGGCGATGCTCGAGAACAACATGGCGACGATCACCACAACCGACGACAATCAGCTGGTGATCAGCATGTTCGACGCGCCGACCGGAGACGAAGGTGCCTCGCCCGCCACAGGCGAAGGTGGCGCGGGACGTCGCGGACTGACGGGTGCCAATGACGGACTCTCTCCGCAGGGTGCGCCCGATGGCTGGCCGAGCGATGCGCCGGCGCGCACACCGCAGCGGGCCCTGACGCAGGCCGAGTGGGAAAGCGGAGAGATCGACAGTGCAGCGGTGATGGCGGATGCGATCAGGCAGCGTGAAACAGCGCGCGATGTCGTGCGGCTCGTACAGCCTTCCGACGGAGTGCCGGCCGAGGCGCTGCAGCAGCGTACGACGCAGGCCTTCACCAACGCCGTGTCGGTGATGCATGCGCTGAAGACGAAACCGAACGTGCGAAAGGCGGCGGTGATTGCCGTCGTGTACTTCCCGATGAACGAGGCGGTGATCTCCGATGAGGGACGCATCACGCTCGATCTGGTCGCACGGCAGGTGCGCGCGCATCCGAATCTGCGACTCGAGCTGCGCGGATATGCGCTCGAATACGATGACGTGGTGCTCAATGAACGCTTGTCGGAGCAGCGCACCCAGCGCGTCTACGACTACCTCGTGCGCCGCATCGTGCCGTCGTCCCTTATTCGCGACATGCAGTACAATGCGCTCTCACGTGCCGAGGCGGCACCCGAATCGGTGCCGAAACTGCGCAAGGTCGAGATCGCGCTGGTCGAGGACGAAGAGAACGGCATGCAGCAGCCGCCCCTGATGTTCGAGCGGCAGACCGACTGACCCCGCTTACCGCGCCGCACGCCGCGGCGCGCGCGGCACTGGTGCAACACGGACACGAAGGGAGGGAGACACCGACGTGCAGCCACTTTCCTGGATGACCTCGACGCGATAGAGTCCCGACCGCGTTGCGCGCACTTCCGGTCCCTGAAGCTTCCGATCGAGGCGGCCGTCGCGGAACCAGCGCCAGTCTGCGCCCGGCGTTGCAACGAGGGTGTCGCCGCGCTGGGTGAGTGCGGCATCCCCCACCTCCACGACATCGATGCGCACCGCCGCGCTGCGCGCCGTGCATCCGTTTTTCGCGGTGACCTCGACGCTGTACTCTCCGGGTGCATCGACCGTGATCGTGCGGGTCACGGCGCCGGTTGACCAGCGATACGCCGCATGGCCCGCCCCGGCATCGAGCGTGGTGCGCGTACCGGCGCACAGGCGCGTGGCACCCTTCACGAGAATCTCAGGCCGAGGGCGCTCTTTTTTTTTTGTTTCGAAGGATGTCGAGACGGTTTCACACCCGTGTTCGTCGGTGGCTCGCACGGTCCACACTGCGGAAGCCGTCGACGTGCGCAGGCGCCCCTCAGCACCGTCGCTCCAGGCGTAGCGTACGAAACCCTCACTGGCTTCGAGCACGACGGAATCCCCATCGCAGAAGGAGGCGGGTCCCATAGCCGCGATCACGGGCACGCGGGGAGCATGCACCGGCACCGTGACCGTGGTCTGTGCGGTGCATCCCACCGCGTCGCGCACGTTGACCGTGAGCGGGGTGCTCCGCGCAGCGCGGAATACAAACGACTCGCCCCGCGCGCCGGTGGACCCTGCGGCGGGTCGTGTGCCGGCATCCCGCCGCGACCGCCGTGTTGCGCGTGTGGCGGCGGAACCCGCGTTGTTCGACCACTGGATGTCATAGGGAGGTACTCCACCGCTGACGGCAGCGCGTAGAGAAACCTCAGCACCGGCGCAGACGGCGGCATTGCCGTCAACGGCGAGCGCGAGCGGGGCGGGCACGTCGATCACGACGGAATCCCGCACCATGCAGCCCGCCGCATCCGTCACCTCGACGATCGCAGGTGTCGACGCGACAGCCGTGAACTGAAAGCGGGGCTGGGCGCCCCGCTCTTCGCTGTGACCCGTGCTCCAGGCATATCGGTAAGGCGGGACGCCACCACGGGCCGTCGCTGCGACGTCGACGGTCGATCCGGGACACACGCGGGCGGGACCCCGGGTCGCCACATCGAGCCGTGGCGCGACATTCACTTTCACGACATCCGAGGTCTCGCAGCCATTCGCATCGGTGATGCGGACCGTGTAGGTGGTCGTGACAGAGGGCATCGCCGTGGGACGTGCACCATAGACGTCGCTCAACGCCGTGGCCGGCGACCAGAAGTAGGAATACGGCTCGCGTCCACCCTGCACCGAGGCACCGAGGGTGGCGGGGGTGCCGGGACAGATCGTGGTGTCGCGGCCCGCGTCGCCCGAGGGCTTGTCATACGTGTCGACGACCACGGAGTCTACTGCCGTGCAGCCGCGCGCATCGGTGATGCGTACGATGAAGACCGTGCGGCGACGCGGCGAGACATCGGTCGAGCCGTTTGAAGGTCGGTCGACCACGTCGGCAGGACTCCATTCAAACCGGTAGGGTCCTCGTCCCCCTGCAGGGGTCGCGGTCAGTCGCACCGACTCCCCGATGCAGACAGAGGTGTCGCGTCCCGCACTGACGAAGGGAGGATCCTCGACCGTGAGTGTGACCTCGGACGAGGCAGAGCATCCGCGTGCGTCTGTCACCGTGAGCGTGTAGGTCGTGGTCGTTGTCGCGATCACATCCGTCACCGCAGACGAGGGTGAGCGCACGCCTTCGGCGGGCGACCATGCGTAGGTGTAGGGTGGTGTGCCCTCGCGGGCTTCCTCGCCGAGGCGCACGGCGTTTCCCGTGCAGGCCATCTGATCCTTGCCGGCGGAGACCCGTGGTTTCGAGAGCACGCGCACCGTCAGCGTGTCGCTGCCCGCGCAGCCTGCGGCATCGGTGACCGTCACCACATAGGCACGCGTCGTGCCGCTGCGGATTTCCGGAGTGGCGATGCGGGGATCGCTCACGCCCGTCTCCGGCTTCCAGCGGTAGGTGTATGGTGCGAGTCCGCCGCTCGCGGTACGTCCCACCACCACACCTTCGCCCTCGCACACATCCACATCCTCACCCGCGAAGACATCGATGCGATCCTGCACACGCACGAGCACGGAATCGTGCGCTGCGCATCCATTCGCATCCGTCACTGTGAGCAGGTACATCGTGCTGCGGGCAGGCTGCACCTGCACCGACTGCGTCGCGGCCTCGCTCGTGGAAATCGACGACGACCAGCGCCAGGTGTAGGGCTTGCGTCCGCCGGAAACCTTGCCCGACAGACGCACGGGTGCGCCGAAGCAACTGACAGCATCCTCGCCGGCGTCTGCCGTGAGCGCGGGGTGATAGTCCACCCGCGTGCGCGCGGAGCTTGTGCAGCCCGACGCATCGGTGATCGTGACGTTGTATTCCGTTGCCGTTCCGGGATCCGCGAGCGGTGCCGCAGACGACGCGTCGGAAAGACCGGTTGCAGGGGTCCACGCATACGTGTACGGAGGCGTGCCGCCCGAGACCGCGACCTCGAGTGCGCGCGGTGCGCCCAGGCAGAGCATGTACGACGCAGGCAGCGTTGCGGCCGGGGAGTCGCGCACCGTGACGAGCACGCTGTCGACCGCCGTGCATTTGTACGCGTTGCGCACTGTCAGACGGTACATCGTCGTCCGACTCGGCGCGGCCGTCGGCTGCGCGACATCGGCGGCGCTGAGTCCCTCGCGCGGCTCCCACACAAAGCTGTACTCGGTTTCCTCTCCGACGGGTTCGCGTCCCAGCACGAGCGATCCGCCGGGGCACACGATACCGTCGCGCCCGGCTTCCGCCGTGAGGGGCGGCAGCACCGTGACGGCGACCGTGTCGAGGCTTTCGCATCCCGCCTCATCCCTCATCCTCAACACATAGAAGGTGGATGTTGCAGGCGAGGCCGTGGGGCGGGGGGAGGCCGGGTCGTCGAGACCTGCGGGGGGAAGCCACTCGTAAGTGACCGTGCCGAAGCCGCCGCTGCTTTCATGCCCGAGGCGCACGGAGCCGCCGCTGCAGATCACGGTGTTTTCGCCCGCGTCGGCGAGGACGCTGTTGAAGATGATACGCAGGAGGAAGGCGTCGTCGATCCCGGCCAGGGTGCGTTGCGAGGGCTGTCCGTGCAAGGGGAGTGCAGTGCTCGAGGTTACACCGGCGATGACCACGTCGCCGCGCGTGTCGACGGCGATGCCGTTGGCGATCTCGCTCTGCAGTGCGCCGTGATAGGTGCCGTAGGTGCGCATGCCGCTCGCGTCGAGGCGCACGAGAAAGGCGTCGGCTGCGCCACCGAGCGTGAGCTGCATCGCATCGGAGGTGACCGGAAAGGTCGGGGATTCGGTAAAACCGGTCACGAACACCGAGCCATCGGCCGCCACGGCAAGCGCCATGGCCTGATCATTGGCATTGCCGCCGATGTAGGTGTCCCACTCGCGCTCGCCGTCGGCTGCGTAGCGCACGACGAAGCCGTCGCGCACGCCGGCGTTGGCTTTCTGAAAGGCCATCTGGCGCAGGGGAAGATCGCGGCTCTTCGTCGCACCGCAGATGGTGACCGCACCGCGTGCGTCAACCGACACATCGGTGCTCTTGTCTTCGTCGGTGCCGCCGTAGAAGGTGCTCCACGCCCGCGCGCCCGCGGAGGTGAAGCGCGCCACGAAGGCATCACTGGGTCCCCCGCCGAAACTGCGCTGATCGGACGCGCCGACGATGGGGAACGCTTCGCCCTCGGTGTATCCGGTGATGACGATGTCGCCTTCGGTCGAGACCGCGACACCCGTCGCATAGTCCATGCTCCACCCGCCGAAGTATGTCGCCCAGGCGCGCGTGCCGGCGGGGGTCAGTTTCAGGAGAAACGCATCGAAATCTCCTGCATTGCTCGTCTGCCCCGCGCCTGACGACACCGGGAAGTTCGTGCTGTAGGTCGCGCCGGCGACGAGCACGTTCCCGCGCGCATCGACCGCGACGGCTGCGGCTTCGTCGGCGTAGGATCCCCCGACATACGTGGCCCAGAGCCGGCGTCCGCGACCGTCGAGCCGGAGCACGAAGCCGTCGGTATTGCCGCCGTACATCGACTGCATCGCATCGCCGGTCACGGGCAGGTTGCCGCTCGCCGTGAAGCCCGTCACGACCACGTCGCCGTTGGCCGCGAGCGCCACGCTCGGCCATTCATCGGATCCGCTGCCGCCGAAGTACGTCGACCAGATCAGCCGCCCGTCGGCGGTGAACTGCGAGATCGTCACATCGATCTGTCCCGACGGCGTTTCCGCCATCGCGCCCGGCGTGACCGGGAAGTCCCTGCTCGACGTGTATCCGGCCACCACCAGCTTCCCCTCGCCGTCGACGGCCACCGACCGCCCGAAATCGCTGGTGGCGCCGCCGAGGTAGGTGCTCCAATGCACGCAGGGATCGACATCGAGCATCCCATCCTTCATGGTCTGGATCTCCCTCGCTGCGCTCGGGGATGCGTGCGCGATGCGCACGACATCGCCCTCGAGTTCGAAGCGCACCGCCGTCTCCCGTCGGAAGCCGCCGCCGACGATCGCGGCGGTGGGGGCGTCTTCGGTCATGCTGCCGAGGGGCGTGGTCAGGCGCAGGCTGCCGTCTGCGAGCACCGCGAGATCACGCGCGCCGTCGATGCGCATGGCAAGCTCGCCGATGCGTGCCGGGGGACGCACGTGTACGTCGTATTTGAGACCTGCGGGTGTGAAATACCAGATGACGTCGATGCCGGGACGGATGTTGCGATAGGTCAGGCGCTCGTGCATGACTGCGTCGAGCACGCCGCCGGCGCAGTGCGGGAGGTAGTGGTGGATCGAAGCAAGGGGATGCGTGGCCGCAAGCACGGAGGCGGGATGCGCGTCGGCGTAGGTCAGATCCACCCGCCAGGTGCGGAAGGCCTGCGTTCCGGATCGCGTCGCGCGCGAGGTGGCTTCGCTCGCGGCCGGGGCGGACGTGATCGCCTCGTAGACGCCGTAGCTCACGCCGTCGCGTCGGAAGAACACGCGCACGTCGCCGAGGTCGGCGGTGTAGAGGATGTCGGTGCGCACACGGCCCGCTGCATCGACGACCTGACCGCGGTTCTCCACGAATCCCCGCGGCGCCTGCGCGACCACGTGGGGTGTGCGTGCCAGTGCGGGCGCGGCCATGCAGACAAGCAACAGGGCCGCAAGGAGAAGACGGGGGTGAAACCGGGTCATCAGCGTTCTGACCAAGTGAATGCTCGAAAATACGATAATTATCGCGTCAGGGGCTTGTATTTGATGCGGTGCGGCTGATCGGCCGCGATGCCGAGCCGTGCCTTGCGGTCTTTCTCATACTGCGAATAGTTGCCGTCGAACCAGCGCACCTCGCTGTCGCCCTCGAAGGCGAGGATGTGCGTGGCGACGCGGTCGAGGAACCAGCGGTCGTGCGAGATGATCACCGCACAGCCGGAGAAGTCGAGCAGCGCCTCTTCTAGCGCGCGCAGCGTGTCGACGTCGAGGTCGTTCGTCGGCTCGTCGAGGAGCAGCAGGTTGCCGCCCTGCATCACCGTCTTGGCGAGATGCAGGCGATTGCGCTCACCGCCGGACAGGTTGGCGACGAGCTTCTGCTGATCCGCGCCCTTGAAGTTGAAGCTCGAGGCATAGGCGCGTGAGTTGAGTTCCTTCTTGCCGACCGTGATCAACTCACGGC
>JAEYUG010000118.1 GCA_023432805.1 Bacteroidota bacterium
GGATCGACGCCTGCCATGGCAGTCCGCCGGCGTGCGCGTGGCCGCACCCGGCACGTCGCTCGCCCTCGGGGGAATCCTCGAAGACGGACATGGCGGGGTGTTCATCACGTGGAGTGCGATGGCGGGACCCAATCTCGACATCCTCGCGCAACGACTCGACATCGACGGTCTGCCGCAATGGGGTGTGGACGGCATCACGGTCACGAGCGCGGCGCGCGACCAGCGTGCGCCCGTGGTCGCTTCCGACGGAACAGGCGGGATCATCGTCGCGTGGGAAGATACGCGCAGCGGTACATCCGACATCCGCGCGCAGCGCATCGATCCCATGGGACGCGCGCTGTGGTCCACCGACGGCACACCGGTCTGCAGTGCGGCGGGAAACCAGATCGCACCTCGCATCGCATCCGACGGCAACGGTGGGGCGTTCGTGGCATGGACGGATCTGGCCACCGACGCAGACATCCTCATGCAGCGCCTCCGTTCCGATGGCACGCGTGCATGGGGGGAGGATCTGGCCGTGGCTGTGTTTGAAGGACGCCAGCACTCACCCGCACTCACCGCGCATGCCCCCGGAAGCGCTGCGGTCGTCTGGCTCGACGACCGGGGAGGACGCTCGGCGGTGACCATCCAGATCGTGGATATGACCGCGGGCGAGACCTTTCTCGACGGACTCCGGCTCGCGGTGTCGCCGCTCGCGCAGGAGGGACTCGTCGTCACCGGTGACGGTCTCGGCGGCGTGCTCTCGGCCTGGAGCAGCCGCAGCAGCGACTCGACAGCGGCCGACGTGTACATGGGCCGCGTGCGATCCGACGGCAGCGTGCCCGGATCGGCCACGCAGCTCGGCGAGGCGGTCTGTGCGCTGACGGGATCCGCGCAGTTCGATGTGCAGATGCTTCCCGATGGTGCCGGCGGCGCATTCGCTGTCTGGCAGGATGCGCGCCCGGGCGCGGGGCACGACATATACATGAGCAGGATCGCCTCCTCGGGATCCACCACGCTCAATGGCTGGCCGCTCAACGGCATCAAGCTCGCGGGTGCTCTGGGGAAGCAGTTCGCGCCGCGCATGCTGGCGTCGAGTCCCGGCTCCGCGATCGTCGTGTGGCTTGACGAGCGCGCGGGCACCGGACATCCCACGATCTTCGCACAGCGGGTGGACTGGTGCCCAGTACTGACGGCCACGACCGACACGCTGCACTTCGGTGCACGACGGGTGCGGGAGACGGCGCTCGACAGCGTGATCGTGCGCAATACCGGTGCACTGCCGCTCGTCGTGACCAACGTGCGACGCACCGTGACCGGCAACGCATTTCAAGATTATGAGGTCCGTTTATCCTTTCCCCTGCCCTGCACCGTACCGCCCGACTCGATGCTGACAGTGCACGTGGCCTGCACGCCAGGCGCGGCGGGTCCGCGGCAGGGAGTGTTGCGCATCAACAGCAACGCACCGGTCGATCCTTTCGATCTTCCGCTCATCACCGAGGGCGCCGAGGCGCGCATCACCGTGCCGGCACTGCTCGTGCTCGGACCCGTTCGCGTCGGCGGCATGCGCGACACGGTGGTGACCGACCTAATCAGCAATACGGGGGATGTCGACATGACCATCACGCGTATCGACATTGAAGGCGAGCATGCGGCCGAGTTCACGCTCCCTGCGCTCGCGCTGCCGCTCGTGCTGCAGCCCGGCCGGTCCGTCGACCTGCGTTTGCGGGCGGCACCGGCGGGCGAGGGCGGACGCAATGCGGTGCTGCGTTTTGCAAGCAACGCAGACGACACCCTCAAGAGCATGGCCGTGAGTGTGGCCGGGGGAGTGCCCCGCCTCCGTACTGCGCCGCTGGCCATGCATTTCGATCCCGTCACCATCGGCGGTGCGCAGACGCTGCAGCTGGCGATCGAGAACAGTGGACTCGTGGATCTGGAGGTGCGCGGTACGCGCATCGAGGGCGGCAATGCCGATCAGTTCCGCCTCGGAACGCTCACACTTGGCTTCGTCGTGCCGGGGGAATCCATGAAGGTCACCGTGACGTTTCTCCCCACGCTGGTGGGTGTGCAGCGCAGCACGCTCTTCGTCGATAGCGACGACCCCTCCTCTCCCGCCAGCCTGCTCATCGATGGCAACGGGCTGATGGTCGGTCTGACGCAGCCCCCGACGATCCCCGCCGCACCTGTGCTCACTGCCTATCCCTCGCCCTATCGGGCGTCTGCCGGTGCACCGCTGACGCTGCGCGTCATGATCGAGCGTCCGGGCAGCACCTCGATCGAGATCGTGGATCCCGCAGGACGCATCCGTGCGCATCTCACCGTAACGTTCAGTACATCAGGTCTTCAGACGATCTCCCTGCCGGTGTCGCGGCTTGCACCGCTTCCGCCCGGACTGTACATCCTTCGCCTCGCCGGCACACCCGCGACCGCGCCGATCATACTCCTGCGCTGATCGCGTGCAACCGTTTCCGCAGGGGTGAGGGTATGGAATCATCCGGTCGCGATGGGATGGTCGGGCCAGGAGATCCAGTCGCTCCAGCTGCCCACGTACAGTCTCGGTATGGCGCGTCCTGCAGCAACCATCGCCAACACGTTCACGCAGGCGGTCACCCCCGAACCGCACATCATGACGGCATCGTCGGGCACATCGGCGAAGCGCGCAGCCAGCTGATCGGGAGTGAGGAAGTACCCGTGTGCATCCAGATTCCCCTGCCAGGGGAGGTTGTGCGCGCCGGGGATGTGTCCGGCGATGGGATCGAGGGTTTCGTTGCGTCCCTGATAGCGATCCTCGGCGCGGGCATCGCAGAGGAAGCCTCCTTCGCGCAGCAATGTGCGCACGCCATCGACATCCACGACGAGATGCGAACGGGGAGCGCCCTCGAAGCGCGGCGCGCGCTTCCGCTGTGTGTATTCGGGAATGAAGCGGAGTTCGAGGGGAGCCCGGTCGCGGTTCCATGCCTCCCATCCTCCATCGAGTACCTGAACCAAGTCATGCCCCATCCATCGCAGCAGCCACCAGAGACGCGCGGCATAGGCGCCCCCTCCGTCGTCATACGTGACGACATGCGTGCGCTGCTGCTCGATGCCGAGCTGGGACAAGATGCCGATCAGCCGCGCGGGATCGGGCAGAGGATGGCGGCCGCCGTGGGGACCCGGCACCGCGCTCATGTGCAGATCGAGCGACACGTAGACGGCACCGGGAATGC
The DNA here is from genome assembly GCA_023432805.1 of Bacteroidota bacterium. Taxonomy (GTDB): domain Bacteria; phylum Bacteroidota; class Ignavibacteria; order SZUA-365; family SZUA-365; genus JAEYUG01. The sequence goes on from JAEYUG010000118.1 coordinate 3,186, forward strand.
GCGAACGGGCATAATCGCGTCCGTTGCGCGCGGGATCGTCGAGTGTGAATCGGCAATCGATGATCAGCAGTTCCGGATCGCCGATGCGAGCACGCAACGCGGCGACAGTGATGATGGGATGCATGCTCATGCCTCCTTTCCTGTGCCGGGGATGTGGGGAGTTCGGAGTTCGATGGGTCGCATGGCACGGCCTCGGATCTTCATATTGAGCATCTCAACGAACACCGAGAAGGCCATTGCGAAGTAGATGTAGCCCTTCGGGATGTGCTGGTGGAAGCTCTCGACCACGAGTGTGAAGCCAATCAGGAGCAGAAAGCTGAGCGCAAGCATCTTGATGGTGGGATGCTTCTCGACGAAGGCCGAGATGCGCGTGGCCGACACCATCATGAATGCGACGGCGATGATCACGGCCGCAATCATCACGCCTATCTGCTGTGCCATGCCGATGGCGGTGATCACCGAGTCGAGCGAGAAGACGATGTCGAGCAGGAGGATCTGGGTGATCACACCCGCGAACGAGACGCGCGCCATCACATCACTGCCGTGCTGTTCCCCCTCGAGCCGGTCGTGGATTTCCATCACGCTCTTGACGAGCAGGAAGAGTCCGCCCAGCAACAGGATCAGATCGCGTCCGCTGATCTCCTGTCCCGCCACGGTGAAGAGCGGAGCGACCAGACTCATGATCCACCCCAGCGCGAGTAGCAGGAGCACGCGCATGACCATCGCGAGCGCGAGGCCGATCAACTGCGCACGCGCACGTTGCGCATGCGGCAGCTTGCCGGTGAGGATGGAGATGAAGATGATGTTGTCGATGCCCAGCACGATCTCCAGAACGGTGAGCGTGAGCAGGGCGATCCATGCCTGGGGATCCGCGAGAAATTCCATCTATGATCAGCGTGTCAGAGTGTGGTACAGATCGAGATACTGTGCGGCACTGTGCCGCCATGAAAAGTCCTCTGCCATTCCGCGCCGTTGCATGGCACGCCATGCAACGGGGTCGGCGAAGCGCGCGCAGGCGCGGCGCATGGTGTCGAGCAGCGCACTCGGAACGGGAGTGATGAAGCTGAACCCGGTGCCGTCTTGATGCTCGTCGACGTCGCGCACGGTGTCGGAGAGTCCGCCGGTGCGCCGCACCACCGGCACGGTGCCGTAAGCGAGACTGTACATCTGGTTGAGTCCGCACGGCTCGTAGAGCGAGGGCATGAGAAAGATGTCGGCCCCTGCCGTGATGCGGTGCGCAAGCTGATTGTTGAATCCCACATGCACGGCCACACGATCGGGCCATGCATGCGCCGCACGGGTGAAGAAACTCTCGATGTGCGCATCGCCGCTGCCGAGCACAACGAAGCGGACGTCCTCGTGCATCAGCTCCTCGAACACGGGCATGAGCAGGGTGAAGCCCTTCTGTTCGGCGAAGCGGCTGACGATGCCGACGACAGGTGCGTCGCCGGGGGGAAGCGCCATCTGCGCGAGCAGTGCGTCGCGGTTCAGACGCTTCCGCTCGAGGGTTGCGGCATCGTAGGGGGCCACGATGTGCGAATCGGCAGTGGGACTCCATTCCTCCGGCTCGATGCCGTTGACGATCCCCAGCACATCCGCTCCCCGCTCGACGAGCACGCCCTCGAGTCCGTGCCCGTGCTCGGGCGTGCAGATCTCGCGCGCGTAGGTCGGGCTCACGGTGGTGACGACATCGGCAAGCATGATGCCGGCCTTGAGCATGCTGAAGGAGCCGTGGAATTCGAAGGGTGAGAAGGGCGCCATGCTGCCCTCCGGGAGCCCCGCGCGCACGGCGGCCTCAGGCGCGAAGCGGCCCTGGTAGCCGATGTTGTGGATGGTCATCACGGTGCGTGTCGCGGAGAAGAGGCGGTCCCACGCATACGCACCGCGCACGAACGCGGGCAACAGCCCGGTCTGCCAGTCGTTGCAGTGCAGGATGTCGGGTGCGATCGCGAGACGCTGCATGGCGGTGAGCACGGCGTGCTGGAAGAAGATGAACCGTGCGTCCTCATCCCAGTCGTTCGTGTACAGCCGCCCGCGATGGAAGCAGGTTGGCGCGTCGATGAAGTACGCGCGCGCACCCTCGGGGCCGTGCGCACAGGTCCAGAGTGTGAAGGGGATGGAGGTCATGCCGACGAGCACGGGCACTTCGCGCACCACGTCGATGCGCTCGAGTCCGTGATCGGCGGGGTGCACGCTGTCATACAGCGGAAGCCACACACTGACGTCATGCCCTGCTGCAGCCAATGCCCGCGGCAGCGCGCCTGCCACGTCGGCGAGTCCGCCGGTCTTTGCATAGGGCACGCATTCACTTGCCACGAAGCAGATGTTCATGGAGGATCCCTCGATTCAGTCCTGGGTGGTGTCGGCTACCTGGTATGGACGCGTCAGCTCGCCTCGCCGACCTGCGTGATCATCGTCGCGGTTCGGAACGAAAAGTGCGGGAACCACGCGCCGAAGTCGTAGGTGAAGTTGCGCGGCCACCAGCTTCCCGACGCCGTGTCGATCTGATAGTCGCCACGGATCTCACCGCGTGCGATGCGGACGAGGGCGTCGACGAGCCGATCGACGTCTTCCTGATTGTTGTAGCAGCCGAAGCTTGCACGCACCATGCCGGGCAGGTTCGTACGGTCACCGGCGAGAATCTCGTTGGTGATGTCCTTCGCCTTCTCCTCGTCGAACTGCAGGAGACGCTTGACGTAGGGATGTGCGCAGAAGCAGCCGTTGCGCACGCCGATACCCGCCTCCGCACTGAGGATGGCGGCAACCTGCGCGTGCGGCACTCCGTCGAGTTCGAAGGCGATGACGCCGACCTTGTCCTTGAGCTGTGCGGGGTCGGTGGGGCCGTAGATCTTCAGTCCCGGCACCTCCTGCATGCGTGCAATGGCGTAGCTGACGAGCTCGTGTTCGTGTCGTGCGATAGCGTCCATCCCCACGGCTTCCAGCATGTGGATGGCGGCGGCGAGGGCCACCGCGCCGGGCACGTTGGGGCTGCCGGCCTCCTCCTTTGCGGGCGGCGCGCTGTAGGCGACGAAGTCTTCCTCCACGATCTCGACCACGCCGCCGCCGACCATGTCGGGGTCGCCTTCCATGAAGTACGATCGGGAACCCACGAGCACGCCGATGCCGTAGGGCGCGTACATCTTGTGGGCGGAATAGGCGATGAAGTCGATGTGACCCGGGTCGTCATCGTCCCGCACATCGATGCGGCGATGGGGGGCAAGCTGCGCGGCATCGACGAACATGAGCGCGCCGTGTGCGTGGGCGATCCGTGCCAGATCGTGAATGGGATTGCAGATGCCGGAGATGTTGGAAGCGCCCGTCACGGCGAGGAAGCGGACATGGCCCTTGTGTTCGTCGAAGGCGCGGTGCAGCGCATCCATGTCGAGGAAGCCGAGGTCGTCGACTCCGACGTGCACGACGCGGGCATGGCGTCGCCAGGGCAGATCGTTGGAGTGGTGCTCCATGAGCGTGGTGATGACCACGTCGCCTTCGCGCCACTGGCAGCGGTTGGCGAGCTTGTTGACAACCTCGGTGGTGTTCTTGCCGAAGATGACCGTGTTGGTGTCGAGGTTGGCGCCGACGAAGCGCCCCGCAATGTGATGCGCCTCGTCGAAGACCTGCGTGGCGAGCAGCGACTTGAATCCCGTTCCCCGGTGCACGCCCGAATAGTACTGCATGAAATCGCTGACGACATCATTGACATGCGTGAAGGCCGGCGTGGAGGCTCCGTTGTCGAGAAAGACATAGGGCACGCGCGTGCCGTCAAGCAGGGGAACGACGGTGTCGATGCCGGAGATGTTGGGGCGGAGGTCGGCGAGGGTCCAGTTGCAGTGCTGCATGGTGATCGGGATTCGGGTGGGGTGGTCGGAGGCGGATCTCAACCTGCGAAAATACCGGAATGCCGGGCGGCGTGCAAAACAACGCAGGAGGACGGACGCCCTCGTCCGTCATTGACGACTGTTCAATGGACGCAGGGTGGACGAGAGCGTCCACTGACCGTTCGGCGTCCGTTCTCCCGTACATGATAATATGTACCGCGGGCGGGCGGGAGCGGAGGCTTCCCCTAGATCGGATCGGGTCGGCATGTGGCATGTTGCCGCTGTTTTGTATAGAATTCGATCTGTTGGCTTGACTTTTTCCGCTCCATCCCCTTACTTTGTAGTTCGGTTCATTTTTTCCGGACACTCACTCGATTCAAAGGCAACCATATGAGTAATCTGACCACCGCAAGAACGTTTCATGCACGAGAAGTGGATGTCGACAAGAAGTGGCATGTGATCGACGCCAACGGCATGGTGCTTGGACGTCTGGCGGCCGCGGTGGCGCGCGTACTGCGCGGCAAGCACAAGCCCATCTTCAGTCCGCACCTCGACACCGGAGATTTCGTGATCGTGATCAACGCTGACAAGGTGCGTGTGACGGGCAAGCGGGAAGAGCAGAAGTCGTATTTTTCGTATTCGGGTTATCCGGGTGGCGACAAGGTGCGCATGTTCAAGGATCTGATCCACAAGAATCCCCGTTTCGTCATCGAGCATGCGGTACGCGGCATGTTGCCGCACAACCGGCTTGGTCGTCGAATCTTCAAGAAGCTGAAAGTGTACGCCGGTGCGGAGCATCCCCATGCTGCGCAGAAGCCGGACGTGATGAAGATCGACTGATTGCGCATCACCGGGTGCGTGGTACGGCGGGTCCGTACGGCGCGTCCGTCCTTTGAATCGAAATCCCTCGCAGTTTCCCGTCAAGGTATCACATGAAGCAGCTTGAAGTAAAACATACGATTCACGTCGGTCGCCGCAAGACAGCGGTCGCACGTTCGTTCATCATGCCGGGCACGGGCAAGATCACGGTCAACGGCCGTACGCTCGATGCATACTTCCCGACGCAGACACTGCTCGACGATGTGCGCTCGCCGTTCACCGCCACCGAGACGAACGGTCAGTTCGACACGGTGGTGCGTGTGCGCGGTGGCGGCACGGTCGGCCAGGCCGGCGCGGTGAAGCTGAGCATTGCACGCGCACTCGTCCATCTGGCCTCGGAGTACCGGCCGATGCTGCGTCGCACGCGTCTGCTCACACGCGACTCGCGCATGGTCGAACGCAAGAAATACGGTCAGAAGAAGGCCCGCAAGCGCTTCCAGTTCTCCAAGCGCTGATGCACGTTCTTCGCCGCGGGGCTGCCTGACCAGGAGCCCCGCGTTGCGAAGTGCCCGGCTTCCGCACCGCGGTGCAGTGGTTCGGGGGCAGGACCGGCTTCGACAGCACGATTTCCACCGATACGTTTTTCCATCACACATGCGTCCCGACTGCGGACCGGGTGTGCACGCGGCAGACACCGCGCGCATGGGTCCGCCGAACGACGGACGCAGCGGACATCAACTCAAAGGAGTTTTTCATGGCACGCGTTCAGCTTGAAGACCTGCTCGCCGCAGGCACGCATTTCGGTCACCTCACCCGGCGCTGGAATCCGAAGATGAAGCCCTACATCTTCATGGAGCGCAACGGCATCCACATCATCGATCTGAAGAAGACCCAGGATCTGCTCGAGGTCGCCTGTGATGTTTCGGCGAACATCGTCAGCCAGGGCAAGCGTCTGCTTTTCGTCGGCACCAAGAAGCAGGCGAAGGACATCGTGCGCGAGGTCGCTGCGGCGGCTGGTCAGAACTACGTGACCGAGCGCTGGCTGGGCGGCATGCTCACCAACTTCACCACGATCCGCAAGAGCATCAAGCGTCTGACCAACATCGAGAAGATGGAGATCGACGGCACCTTCGACAAGATCACGAAGAAGGAGCGCCTGATGCTGTCGCGCGAAAAGGAGCGTCTGCACAAGATCCTCAGCGGCATCGTCGACATGAGCCGCCTTCCGGGCGCGCTATTCATCGTCGATATCCGCAAGGAGCATCTGGCCGTCAAGGAAGCACGCAATCTCGGGATCCCCGTCATCGCGATCGTCGATACGAACTGCGATCCTGACGTGGTCGACCATGTCGTGCCCGGCAATGACGATTCGGCCAAGACGGTCGAGCTCATGCTGCGTGCCGTGGCCTCGGCCATCGAGGAAGGCCGTGAGCATGGACGCATGGCCAAGGCCGAACAGGAGGCCGAGGGCGAGCGCGTCGCCAAGGAGACCGAGCAGACGGGCACCGAAGCCTGAGTTGTTCAGCATAGACACGATCTCATTTATTTCAGGACGATGGAACACCAATGGAAATTTCAGCAGCTGTAGTGAAGAGCCTCCGCGACAAGACCGGCGCGGGAATGATGGATTGCAAGAAGGCCCTGCAGGAGAGTGATGGCGACATCGACAAGGCCATCGAGTATCTGCGCAAGAAGGGTGCCGCCACTGCCGAGAAGCGCGCAGACCGCAGTGCCAACGAAGGCGTGATCGCCACGCGGACTGCGGGCTCGACCACGGCGATGATCGAAGTGAACTGCGAGACGGATTTCGTTGCTAAGAGCGAGGACTTCCTCTCCTTCACCAATGCCGCGCTCGAGTCGGTCGTCACTGCGAAGCCGGCAGATGTTGATGCGCTGCTCACCCAGGGCGCAGACGCCAGCTCGGTCGGTACCATGCTGACCGATCTGATCGGCAAGATCGGCGAGAAGATCGAAGTGAAGCGTTTCGCCACCTTCGAAAGCGACGGCTACGTGGCCGAGTACATCCACCCCGGCGCCAAGCTGGGTGTGATGATCGAGCTGTCGGTGCCCGCCTCCGATCCCGTGACGCAGCTTGCGCGGGATCTCGCCATGCAGATCGCCGCCATGAATCCCGTCGCCATCGACCGGGATTCGGTGCCCGTCGAGACGCGCGAGAAGGAACTGGAAATCTACCGCCAGCAGGCGGCCGAGCAGGGCAAGCCCGAAAACATGCTCGACCGCATCGCGGAAGGCAAGCTCAACAAGTTCTTTCAGGAATACACTCTCGTCGAGCAGAGCTTCATCCGCGACAATACGAAGACGGTCAAGGAGCACATCGACGCAGTCGCCACGCAAGTCGGTGCACCCATCGTCGTGCGTCGTTTCGTTCGTTTCCAGGTCGGCGAAGCCGCCTGATCCACAATCACAAAGGCCTTCCGGGTGTACCCCGGAAGGCCTTTTCATATCCGAACGGTCCTTATGCCAGTCACCTACAACCGCATTCTGCTCAAACTGAGCGGCGAAGCCCTGATGGGATCGCACGACTACGGCATCGACCCGGAGACGCTGCGCTTCTTCGCAGAGGAGATTGAATCCGTCGTTGCATTGGGCGTGCAGGTCGGCATCGTCATCGGCGGCGGCAACATCTACCGCGGCGTCGCCGCTGCAGCCCAGGGCATCCACAAGGCCTCGGGCGATCAGATGGGGATGCTCGCCACCATGATCAATTCACTGGCGCTGCAGAACATTCTCGAGCAGCACGGTGTGCAGACGCGCCTGGCCAGCGCGATCGAGATGAACCAGATCGCCGAGCCGTACATCCGCCGCCGTTGCATGCGCCACCTCGAAAAGGGTCGCGTGGTGATTCTTGGCGCGGGTACGGGACATCCCTACTTTACCACCGACACCGCCGCCGCGCTGCGCGCGGTCGAAATCGAAGCCGATGTGATCATCAAGGGCACGCGCGTCGACGGCGTCTACGACAGTGATCCCGAAAAGAATCCCGACGCGTTCCGCTTCCAGGAGATTTCCTATCTGGACGTCCTCAAGAGAGATCTGCGTGTGATGGATCTGACGGCCATCACGCTCTGCCGCGAGAACAATCTTCCCATCATCGTCTTCAACATCAACACTCCGGGGAATCTCCGGCGCCTCGTCCTCGGCGAGGAGGTCGGGACACTGGTCTCCGGAGTGGAGAGCCTCGAACACAGCTGACCAGTATCACCCCATACGGAGAACGACATGCTGAAAGACATTGTGAAGGACGCATCGGCGCGGATGGACAAGACCGTCGAAGCGCTGCGCCATGAATTGGCGAACGTCCGCACCGGAAAGGCAACCACCGCGCTGCTCGACGGCGTGAAGGTCGAGTACTACGGAACCATGACCCCGCTCACGCAGATGGCAAATGTGTCGGTGCTCGACGCCCACACGCTCAGCGTGCAACCGTGGGATCGCAGCACGCTTGCCGCAATCGACAAGGCCATCCGCGCTGCGGATCTCGGCTTGAATCCCGCCAATGACGGGCAGCTCGTGCGCGTGCCGATTCCACCGCTCAACGAGGAGCGCCGCCGCGACTTCGTCAAGCTCTGCAAGAAGTTCGGTGAGGATTCGAAGATCGCGTTGCGCAACATCCGTCGTGATGCAATCGAGCATCTGAAGAAGGCCGAGAAGGACGAGCATGCCTCCGAGGATGAACGCAAGAAGGCAGAAAAGGAGATTCAGGACCTGATCGACAAGCATATCGGCGCCATTGACGCGTTGATCAAAACCAAGGAAGTCGAGATCATGGAAGCGTAAACGAACAAGCGCCCCCGCGGGGGCGCTTGTTCGTTTACACGGTCGATTCAACTCGGGAGGACGGACGCCCCACTCGGGAGGACGGACGCCCTCGTCCGTCATTGACGAACATTGCATGCAATGCCTCCATCACCGGGCGAGCACGAGTTGGCGATGGTAGAGGGCAGACGGCGTCGCAAGCACTGCAGTGTACACACCCGTCGGCAAGCTCGACGCATCGAAGCGCGCCGCATGCACCCCCGGAATCTGCACACCATCGGCCAGCACCGCCACCTCCCGCCCGAGCATGTCGACCACGACAAGTCGCGTTGGCCCCTGCTCGATCACCCCATACTCGATGACTGTCGTGGGATTGAAGGGATTTGGATGAATGGACCGGATACCGGCCACCGTCCCTGCATCGAAGAGGCGATCGCCTCCCTCCCTGCAGATGTCGAGCAGAAAGAGTCCGTTGTGAAATTCGAGATCGAGCAGCCCGCCGAACACTTCGACGCTGTCGATGATGATGGCGGACCGATCAACCGAGCCCAGCATCGCCACGAACGGCATCCGCGTCGGGAACAAGTAGTCCTCGCCGGGATCCCTGCTCATGATCGCTGCATCCCAGATCATCAGACGATCACCACCGATCACGCGGACATTGACAGCCGGTACGACACGCAGATCGGGCATCAGCAGTTCGGCATTGAACCGCAGATGCACGCGCAGGCGATTGACGCCATAGGTCAGGGGACTCACGCGTCCGTACAAGTGCATGCCGATGGTGAGCGTCTCGCCGGGTGCTGCTCTGACTGTGTCGATGACAAGTACCGCCGCACCGTCCACCCGCGCACCGGTCACGTCGATGTCGAGAAAGCTGCAACGCGGATCGTTCGTGAGCATGATGCGGTCTGCGACAATGCCATCAGCACCCGGATCGCGGAACCGCACGGTCAGCACAAGGGAATCCCCGGGCTGCAACACACCAGGTGCGAATCCGCTGACGTCGAAGTGTGTACCCGTTGCCAGCAGCGCCTCGGTGACGGCCACAGGCACGGTGCCGGTGTTGCGCACGACGACCGTGCGTGTGACGGGAAACTGCGACTGGCGGAGCACACCGAAATCCAGCGCCACGGCGCTGAGTCCCACCGAATCGCGTCGTCCCGCGAGATCGAGCACGAGGTCGCGGTCGCAGGGCTGCATGCGCAACGTAAAGCGCGCGGCGTGCACTCCGGCGGCGGCGGGCGCATAACGCAGCGTCAGCGCCTGCGTGCCGCCCGCCGTGATCGAGACCGGCAGCGATGGAGCCGCAATCTGGAAATTCGGATCCGTTGCTCCGATATCGGAGATCATCACTGCCGTCGTGCCCGTATTCCGCACGAGAATCGTCGTGTCACGCCGCTCGCCGGCGCACTGCACTGCGGCAAACGCAACGGCATCCGTCCAATCCACTCCGACATCATGTGCAATGCCGCTGAGCATGACATCGGTCATGCGGTCGCAGCCCTCGGCAGAGGACGCCAGGCTGAGCACCGCATTTGTCGGCGCACCTCGGGTCGGGGGATCGAAGCGCAGGCGCAGCGGCACGGAGCCTGTGGCCGGGACGATGAGCGGGAAGCTTCCAGCCGGGGGATCCACGAGGGTGAAGCCGGGTGCGCTGATCATGGGCAGCGCGAGCGCGAGGGGAATCGAACCGGTATTGCGGAATTCGAGCACGGTGTCGATACCACTCGCACCGCAGAAATACACGGTGCCGACATCGATGCGCGTGGGTGCAACGGCAAAGGATGTGCTGTCCTTCTGCGCCTCGAGCGCAAGGTGCCAGGGATTCCATGCGGCCGAGGTGTCGTTGTTGGAAACAACGAGCGTGTCGCGTGCGATGCCCGTGAAGCCCGGTGCCGCACTGTAGCGCACGACGAACGAGACGCTCGCACCCGGCAACACCTGAAGCGGGAAGCTGGTCGGCGCAAGGAGCGTGAAGCCGCGCGCACCATCGACGAAGGAGGGCTGCTGCAGCCAGAGCGGCGCCTCGCCGCTGTTGGCCACGGTCACCGTGTCGACCACCGCGTCGTCGCAGACGAGCCGGTAGCTACGCACGGTCGGCGCCGAAATGAGTGGGACGGTCAGGATGCGCAGCACGTTGGCCGCCGCCTGCGAGAGCACCGCATGCGGCTCGCGGGTGTACGCACCACCTCCGGGCACGGCCGTGGGCCGCTGCATCGCAACCAGGTAGAACAGATCGTCGGGAGAAGGCAGTGTGATCGAAGCGAACCAGAAGTTCGAGACGGTGTTCACCGTGTCGATCGCCGTCCACGGCATCGACGCGGACTTGAGGAAGAGGATGATGTCGTCGCCGCTGCCCGAGCCGGTAAGCGTGAAAGTGCGCGCGACCAGATTCGATGTGTCGGTTGACGGTCCCCTGAATGTGGAAGCCGTCGACGGCGCGAGTGTGATGGTGGTGCGTGGACCGTCGATGCGCAGGCGACCCGCCCCGCCGTCGAGTCCGCCCGTGCCCCCGCTCGCGTTGACCTGTCCCGTCGTGAACAGCATCTTCGTCTCGACCGAAATCGCTCCGCCCGAGCCGGAGCCGCCGGGACCGTTCGAGCGATCCTGCCCCTCGCCGCCGCTGGCCGCAATGGCCAGATTCAGGATTTCCGGAGCCGATATTCTTATGGCGCCGCCGCCGCCGCCGCCATCGCCCGAGCAGACGAAGGCTCCCTGGGGATTCCCGCCCGCACCACCGGATCCCCCGGCGAGGGGGACGAGCTGGCGATTGCCGACAATCTGTCCGGCACTCACACCATTGATGATGGAGGGTTGACCGAGCGTCGCATTGCCTCCCCCGCCCCCACCGAGCGTTTGCTGGGCACCCGAGCCGCCACCGAATCCACCCGTTGGCGCACAGTTCGATCCGTCATTGCACCCCTCGCCCGAAGTGCCGAAGGGATGACCCGTCCCACCGCCTGCAGCTTCGTACCAGGGCGCCGTACCACCGGCCACACCGTTGAGGCTTCCGCCGGTGGCACCCGACATCGGACCGCTTCCGCTACCGGGATTGCGGAATTCATTGGATGCGAAACTCGATCCGTTGCGGCCACCCCGACCGCCTCCTGTGAAGCCCTTCCCTCCATCCGACCCACTCCCTCCCGCATCGCAGAAGTTTCCGCCGCCGCCGCCGCCGCCGGGACCCCCGTCCTTCCCTGTAGCGGAGACGCTGAGCGTGGTGCCGGGAAGTCCGGTGACGCGTCCGCGGGAAATAAGCACGAAGGGCAGCATGCCCTGGTTGCCCGGTGTGACGGGATCGAGGTCGTCGGAGTTGACGGCGAACGTGCCGGCACCGAGCACGAGGCTGTCGACGATCATGGCGCCGCGACGGCTGCGGCGACCGAGGGCGCCGGTGCCGAGCGTGCCGCCACCACCGGCGATGATGGCGGACTGGGGACGCAGGATGTAGAAGAACTCACGGTTCGAGCGGATGCCGTCGACGACAACCCTGATCGGAACGATGAAGGCGGAATCGACGCTCTGCCAGTCTGTGGTACCGGGATCGATCCCGGGCCGCACGAAGATTTGTGTTGCGGCCAGGCGCCCGTTCCAGCTCACGATCACGGGACCGATGGCGACGAGAGCCGTATCGGCCGGGTTGTCGCAGATGACGCGCACGCGGTCGCCTGGATTGTTGATGTAGATGCCGTCAGTGCCGAAGCTCCCGGTTTCGCCTGTTGGGGCGACGATCTCGACGTAGGTATTCATGCCTGGCGCGCCGATGTCGGGAAGGATGTACGAGATGGTCTGCGCTCGCAGGGTGGCGGTCGCAGCGAGCAGGTACACGAAAAGCAGGCACAACGTGACGAGCTGGAGTCTGAGGATCTTCATCGGAGCATCCCGGGCTGGTAGTGAACCCTGTAAGCTACTCCGAATCGTCACTCGATTCAAGCACGATGGGAGGACGGACGCCCTCGTCCGTCACTGGTGGACAGAGCCCATCGACCGTTCTTTTCGTCAGGCCGAGACGCTGCATGCGGCTCTGGAGGGTCGAGGGCTTGAGGCCGAGCAGAGCCGCTGCACCATCAGTCCCGTAGATCTTTCCGCCCGCACGCGCCAGCACCATCTCGATGTGCTCGCGCTCGACTTCCTCGAGCGTCCGCATGCGCGCGGCCGGAGTGTGCGAAGGCAGCGCGGCCGGCACCAGGCGGCGACCCTGCACCGGCAGATCCACATCGAGCACACCTGCCTGCTGAAGAATGGTTGCCCGCTCGAGCACGTTGATCAGTTCGCGGATGTTCCCCCGCCACTCATGGACGCACATGCGATCGATCGACTGGGGAGACAGCGTCCATGGTCCGCGACCCGTGCGCCGGGCGATGGCCTGCAGCACGCTGGCTGCGATGCGCGGAACATCGTCCATGCGCGCCCGCAGGGGCGGCAGCTCGAGCGGGAACACGGACAATCTGTAGTAGAGATCTTCGCGGAAGCGTCCCTCGGCGATTGCGGTCTCGAGATTCACATTCGTTGCGGCGAGAATGCGCACATCGACCTTCACGGTCTGGTCGCTTCCGAGTGGTTCGAACGTTCCCTCCTGCAGCACCCGCAGCAGTTTGGACTGCAGCGCCACGGGCATATCCCCTATCTCATCGAGAAAGAGCGTACCGCCGTTGGCCGCTGCAAAGCGTCCCGTCCGGTCGGAGGTTGCACCCGTGAAGGCTCCGCGTCGGTGGCCGAACAATTCGCTCTCGATGAGCTGTTCGGGCAGGGCCGCGCAGTTGAGCGTGACGAAGGGCTGCGCATGGCGGCGGCTCCAGCCATGCACCGCACGCGCCACGACCTCCTTGCCCGTGCCCGTCTCGCCCGTGATCAGCACGGGTACATCGGTGACGGCCACCTGCCGCGCATGGCGCACGAGCATGCGCATGGGCGCCGACACCGACTCCTCGAGCAGTGCGGCGGCATCTGTGCGGCCCGTCACCTCCTCGACCAGCACCGCGTTGAGGCGTTCGAGCTGCGCACGCGAGCGATCGAGCAGCATCGCCTGTTCGGCGGCCACGAGCGCCAGCGCGATGATCTGCCCATAGATTGCGGCGAGATTCAGCACGGTCGCGTCATAGAGCCCGCACTCCCGGTTGTCGAAGCTCATCATGCCCAGCGTGCGGTCGCCCGCATGCAGCGGAACCACCATGCACGAATGCCCGTGCGGCAGATCCAGCACCCCGTCGTAGGGATCCCCGTCCTCACCCGCATGATCATGATCGCGCATCACCCTCGCCCGCCGCGTTTCCAGCACCCGCCGCAGCGTGGGATGCTCCGCCAGCGCGAGCGAATGCCGGCGGACCGCCTCCGAGGCGAGGGGTCCCCGCGCACAACGCACTCGCAGTTCGTCGTCCACCAGCTCCAACACTGCCGCCAGCTCGAAGGGAATCACCTCGCCCAGATAGTCCAATGCCCGCGCGAGCACGTCGTCGACCTTCGTGGGATGCGCGGCCATCATGGCGATGTCCCGCAAATCACTCGTCAAATCCACCAGATCCTGTGCCATGACAATCCGTCTCCAAGAATGGGAATGAAGGAATCCCGAACAATGATCAACGCGCACCGACATTGCGGTGGCCCTGTCACCGAAATATCGGTGCAACACCGAAATATCGGTGCGGAAGCCATGCAAGTCAAGGAAAATCGGTGGAAATCGAACTGGCCTGTCGTTTGCATGAGAAATAGTGGATAAAACAGACACCCATTCAAACATTCAGATCAGGAGTTGTACATGCTTACCATCGGAGATCGCCTCCCCGCATTCGACCTTCAGGCCGTAGTCAGCCGCGAGAAGGGCAAGGAATTCACCACCATCACCGACCAGACCAACAAGGGCAAGTGGCAGATCCTCTTCTTCTGGCCGATGGACTTCACCTTCATCTGTCCCACCGAAATCGCCGAATTCGGTCGTCGCGCGAAGGATTTCGCCGACCGCGACGCCGTCGTGCTCGGTGCCAGCACCGACACGCACTTCGTGCACCTTGCATGGCGCAATGCGCATGACGATCTGAGAGACCTTCCCATCCCGATGCTCGCCGATGCAAAGCGCGAACTGTCGATCGCCCTCGGCATCCTGCATCAGAACGATGGCGTGGCGCTGCGTGCGACCTACATCATCGATCCCGACGGCATCATCCGCTGGGTCAGCGTCAACGACCTGAGCGTCGGCCGCAACGTGCCGGAAGTGCTCCGCGTCCTCGACGCCCTGCAGACCGACGAACTCTGCCCCTGCAATTGGGAAAAGGGTCAGGAAACGCTCCACGTCTGATCGCACGACCGACATGACGCACATTGAAGCCCTGCGCGACACGCTGCCCGATGCAGCACGCGACATCCGCCTCAACCTCCAGGGCGTGCTCGAAACGAGCACGCTCTCGAAGGAGCAGCTCTGGGGCGTGGCCGTTTCGACCGCCATCGCCGCACGCAACGAGGCCCTGCGTACCGCCGTCCTGGCCGATGCGGCCACGGCCGTCGACCCCGCCGTGATCGACGACGCGAAGGCCGCCGCCGCCCTCATGGGCATGAACAACGTCTTCTACCGCTTCCGCCATATGGTGGGCAAGGACGCCTACACCACCAGGCCCGCCCGCCTTCGCATGAACCGCATCGCGAAACCCGCCACCAGCAAGATCGACTTCGAACTCTTCTGCCTGGCTGTCAGCGCCATCAACGGCTGCGAATCATGCATCGCCAGTCACGAACACGTGGTGATTGAAGGAGGAATGACCGAGGATCAGGTCAACGACGCGGTCCGCATCGCGGCCACCATGCACGCGGCCGCCATCGCCCTCGAAATGAACTAGGCCTCCATCGGAAGCCGTGCGCGACGGGTCCCCGCAAGGGGACCCGTTTTCGCATGGTCCCGCCCCGATTCCGCTTGACTTTGTGCCCCGGCTTGGAAACATTTGGTGCGCAACGGTGTCATTGCTACATACGACTATCCTACTTCCCGGAGCATATCATGAAACGTGTGCGTCACATGCTTCTCGCATGCATCCTGCTCGCTGCAGGTGCGCAGGCGCAGACAGCGCGCTACTCCCTCGAGATCCAGCCGACGGGATCCGCCACAAACGCTGGTGTGATCGTGCAGCCCGGCCAGACCATCACCTTCACGGTGACCGCGTGGGAATACACCTCGAACGGAGTCCGTCAGCAGGTTCCCATCAGCCACGCCGTCTGGGCCGTCGCACCGAACATGCCGGGCACCATCACCCCGCAGGGCATCTACACCGCGCCGGCGCCCAACACGATCCCCCTGCCCGCCGCATCAGCCGTGACCGTAACCGCGCAGTTCAGCGGCATGACCGCCACCGCGACACGGCACATCACCATCCAGAACCCCAACACCACGCCGTTGGACTTCACAGTGACGGGACTGGTGACCGGCGCCTCGAACCAGCCGATCGCGGGCGCGCTCGTGCAGGTGCAGGGTGCGGGAAATCTTCCGTTCATGATCCCGGGACGAACCGACCATGCCGGTGTGTATACGATTCGCGTTCCGGCGGGCACCTACGTCGTCCGTGCGGAAGCCTCCGGCCACGTCCCCGAATATTTTGACAACCAGCCGACGCTGCAGACCGCACAGAGGATCGTGACCGATCCCGCCGTGCGCGTCATCCAGCACATCGACTTCCAGCTTGCCGCCATCACGCCCCCCGTGCTGCGCAGCATCTCCGGCAACGTCAACGACGGAACCACCGGCATCGACCGTACAATCGTGATCGCCGTACCCGCCTCGAACAGCGGCACCGTGATCCGCACCATGGTCGTGCACACCGACGCCAACGGCGACTACACGATGCAGGTCCCTGATGGCGTGTATCTCGTGCGCGCCGAGGCCCCTGGCTTCGTTCCAACCTACCATCCCGCGGCAGCCACGCCTCAGACCGCGACGCAGGTCACGGTCAACGCGCAGAATCCCGCCGCCACGAGCATCGATGTCGAGATGTTCGCAGGCGCGACCATCAGCGGCATCGTGACCGATGCCGTGACGCATGCACCCATCGCGCATGCACGCGTGACGGTGCTCGCACCTGCAACCACACCGAACGGCGGTGTCGTGCTGTCGGCCCTCACCGATGCACAGGGTGCCTATCATGTCGGCGGACTCCCCGCGGGCAGCTACAAGATCTCCGCGGAAGCCCAGGGCTACGCGAAGGAATTCTATGACGACGTCGCCGATCTCACCCTCGCCACGCCGGTTGTGCTGACATCGGGCCAGAACGTGTCGGGCATCGACTTCGATCTGGCGCGCTTCGGCGGCTCGATCGCGGGCGTCGTGCGTGACGGCTCGAACACGGGCATCGCCAATGCGATGGTGAACGTGTGGAGCGCGCCGACCACCACGAATCCCTCGACCCATCGCTTCTACGCCTCCGTGCGCACGGCGCATGACGGCAGCTACATCGTGCTCGGCGTTCCCGCCGGCACCTTCGTGGTGCAGGCGCACGCCCCCGGCTTCCTGCCGGAATTCTACGACAACGCGACGACGATGCAGACGGCGACCCCGGTCATCCTCACACTCAACCAGCAGGTCGGCGGCATCGACTTTGCGCTCGGGGCGGGGGGAGCAATTTCCGGCACCGTACGTGACGATCTGACCAACGCACCGATCGCACATGCATTCGTCATGCTGCACGGACCGAATGTGACGGCCCGCAACATGGGCGTGCGCACCGACGCAAACGGCACCTACACGATTGCGGGACTTCCGTCCGGACAGTACCGCGTCTTCGCCATGGCGCCGAATTATGTCGGCGAGTATTACGACGATGCATCGACGCCGCAGACCGCCACGCAGGTGACGGTCGCCGCTCCCGCAACGACCGCGGGCATCGACTTCTCGCTGGCCGTCGCGCCACGCCGCATCGTGCCCGTGACGGGCACCGTGACTGACGAGACGGGATCGCCGCTGAACCTGACCATCGTCGAGGCGGTGAACCGCACGACCGGCGAGTCGATGATCACCACGACCGACATGCAGGGCGTCTTTTCGATGACCACCGATCAGAATACCGTGCTGCGTGTGCGTGCTCTCGGGTACGTGGGCGCCTACGCCGGATCGGCGCGCGACTGGAAGGAAGCCGCCACGAACGGCTTCACCGGCGGCGAATCGTTCAGGCTGCGTCCCATGACCGAGTCGGGCATGGCGACACTGAGCGGTATCGTGCGTGATGCCGACACACAGCTTCCGCTCGCCAATGCCTGGGTATACGGCTACGACGCCGCGGGCACTGCCTGGTTCGGCGTGAGCGACGAGAATGGCCGCTATGCCCTGCCCGGCACCAGCGGAGATCCCCTGCAGCTCTTCGTCTCGGGTGTGAGCTACGATCCCGCCGAAGAGGATGCGGATTTCGAAGGACCCGAAGCAACGAAGGATCTCTCCATGACACGCACGGGTCTGGTGTCGGTCGAGCATCCCGCAGTCCCTGCAGCGATCAGCCTCGAGCAGAACTGGCCCAATCCCTTCAATCCCTCGACAACCCTCGCCTACACGCTGGCCGAGCGCGCACACGTGCGTCTGGTTCTTCATGACGCGATGGGTCGCGAGGTACGTGTGCTCGCCGACGGCATCGCCGCCGCGGGTCGCACCGTTGTCAGCGCCGACGCGTCGACGCTGCCCTCGGGCATGTACTATTATCGCCTCACGAGCGGAGCCGGCACAGCAGTGCGGCGCATGGTCCTTGTGCGGTAACCGAAGCTACACCGGTGCACCAAAGGCGCGGAGCGGAAACGTTCCGCGCCTTTTTCTTGGGACGACGGACGCCCTCGTCCGTCCCCAAACCGCTCGATGAAACCTCGACGACCCGCCGCGCATCATACAGGGACACTTGCACGCACCACCATCGCCCCACACTCCCACATACGACGCTCACGTCCCCTGCGCCTCGCGCTCGCCGGCGGCGCCCTCGCTGCCATTGCCCTCGTGATCTTCGCGTATGTTGAATTGCGCGCCAGCCGTGAGGATCTGCTCATCTCCGTCCGACACGAGGCCGAGACACTGATCGACGCCCTCAATCGCGGCAGCGAGAACGCAATCACCGCAACCGGTGAACTCGAACGCATGCTCGAAGACCGGCTGGATGCCGCCGCACTGCTCGTCGCACATCTCGAGGAGCATGCGCGCATCAGCAACGGCACGCTGGCAGGCCTCGCCCGCGAGCTCGATCTCGGGTACCTTGCCGTGCTCGACGCAGACGACCATGTGCTCGCCGCCAGCGATACCACGGTCAACCCCATGCGGGATGAACAGCTCTTCTACCTCCTCGACACACCGCGACGCATGCACGCCGGACGCATCCTCGCCGGCGTGGCAGCACGTGACATGCTGGCCTTCCGACGCGCTGTCGGTGTGGGACGCCTGCTGCAGGATTTCGGTGACAATCCCGAAATCGCATGGGCGGCCCTGCAGGACGACGACGGCATCATTGCCGCCAGCCGGGGAGTCAGAAGCCTGTCGGCCATCGCAGACGATCCCTTCCTTGCGCACGCCTTCCTCGAACGCAGGGCGCATGCCCGTCTGATCGACACCGCACAGGCACCCGTGCTCGAAGTCGTACGCGCCCTCGACCGCACCGACGGTGCGCGCATCCTGACCCGCGTCGCGCTCCGTCTCGACAACGTACGCCGCATCCAGCAGCGCGGTGTCACACGCGTGGCCATACTCGCCGCCGCGCTCCTTACCGGCATCCTCGCCATCATCGCGTTCGTCACGATGCGCGCGCGTTTCTCCACCCTCCGCGAAACCCACGTGCGCGTGCAGGGCACCACCGACCTCGTGCTCGACAACATGGCCGACGCCGTCGTGGCAGTGGATGCGTCGGGTGCGATTACCGTCTTCAACACAGCAGCCGCACGTCTCTTCGCGCGCACCCCCGACGAGGTGCTCGGTGGCGACTGCCGTGCACTGTGTCCCGGCGACCCGCTCCGCCTCCTGCACTCCCTCGCCCACGGCAGCGCCATCGCCTACGAGGAGCGCGAACTCGCCGTGGAACCCGGCGTGACGCGCATCCTCGGCGTGAGCACGTCCATCATCCATCGCGACGGCGCGGTGGATCTGGTGATCGCGCTGGCGCGGGATCTGACCGAGGAACGCCGCATCCGCGCGCATCTCGAACAGCGCGACCGACTCACCGCCATGGGAAGCCTCGCAGGCGGCGTCGCCCATGAAATCCGCAATCCCCTCAACGCCATCAGCATGATCGTGCAACGCTTCCGACGGGAGTTCACGCCGACACGGGACGTCGCCGAATACGAGCACCTCGCAGAGACGATGCGCAGCGAGGTGCAGCGCGTGAATTCCATCATCACCCAGTTCCTCTCTTTTGCGCGTCCCCCACGTCCCGTGCGCGTGCGCGCGGATCTCGTGCGCGTGGTTGCGCATTCGCTCGACATCGTGCGCAGCGAGGCCGCTGCCCGGGGCGTGAGGCTGCGCCACCACGCGCCCGACGGGGAACTGCCCGTCGAAGTCGATACGCACAGGGTGACGCAGGCACTGCTCAATCTGTATCGCAACGCGTTCGAGGCGATGGAGGGTGGCGGCACCTTGTCGGTCGAGGTCAGCGCGCCGGCGCGGATCGTGGTCGGCGATACGGGACCGGGCATCGCGCCTGAGCTGCGTGCGCGGATCTTCAACCTGTACTACACGACGAAACCGTCGGGCACGGGGATCGGACTCTCGATCGTGCATCAGATCATCACCGAACACGAGGGAGACCTCCGCGTCGAAGACGGGGTGCCTTCGAAGAGCGATGGTCCTGCCGACGGACCCTCCGCCGATGCACCCGGTGCAGGCGGCACCGGTGCCCGCTTCGTCATCACCCTTCCACCCGCCGCGAACCCGCAACCATGACCACACACGACCGTTTTTCGATCCTCCTCGTCGACGACGAGGCCGCCCAGCGTGAATCGCTGGCGGGATTCCTGCGCAAGCAGCAGTACGATGTGCGCACGGCCGCATCGGGCACGGAAGCGCTCGCGCACTTCGACGAGACACGCCGCGGCGGGGGGACTTCCGACGCATCGTCGCATGTCGATCTCGTGCTGACGGATCTGCGCATGCCTGATCTGGGTGGGGATGACATCCTCCGCGCCGTGCGCGAACGGAATCCTGCAATCCCCGTGGTTGTGATGACCGCCTTCGCCTCGATCGAGAGCGCCGTAGGACTCATGAAACTCGGGGCCTTCGACTACGTGCAGAAGCCGATCGATCTCGACGAGCTCGTACTGGTGATCGAACGGGCGCGCGAGCGCTCGCAGCTCATCAGCGAGAATGCCGCGCTGCGTGAGAGGCTGGCTGCGCGCACGAGCGTCGATTTCATCATCTCGCAGAGTGACGAGATGGAGGAGGTGCTCAATACGGCGGCCCGGGTGGCGCCGAGCCGCGCACCCGTGCTCGTGCGGGGGGAAAGCGGCACGGGCAAGGAACTGGTCGCGCGTGCAATCCATCAGGCCAGCGCGCGCCGTGATGCGCCCTTCATCGTCGTCAACTGCGCAGCACTGCCCGAGGCGCTGTTCGAGAGTGAACTCTTCGGGCATGAAAAGGGCGCGTTCACGGGTGCGGACAAGCGGCGCATCGGGCGCTTCGAACTGGCGCACGGCGGCACGCTCTTCATCGATGAAGTCGGCGACATCCCGCTCTCTGCACAGGTGAAGCTGCTGCGGGCCGTGCAGTTCGGAGCGATCGAACGTGTGGGCGGTGAGGAGACCCTCGCCCTTGACGTGCGCATCGTGGCCGCAACCAATCGCGATCTCGAAACGATGATGCGTGACGGCAGCTTCCGCGAGGACCTCTACTACCGCCTCAATGTCGTCGGGATCCACATTCCCGCGCTGCGCACGCGGCGCAGCGACATCCCCCCGCTGGTCGACGCCTTTCTTGCGCGTTTTGCGGCCGAGAGCGGCCGGCCCGCCCCGCGCATGTCGCGCGAGGCGATGGATGCGCTCATGCGCCATGACTGGCCAGGCAACGTGCGCGAACTCGAGAACGTGATGCAACGTGCCGTCGTGCTCGCACGCGGCGACATGATCACGACGCGCGACCTCCCGCCCGCCGTGCTTACCGAGCGCGTGGAATCCCTCGAACACACCGGCGCCATTTCGACCGAACCCGGCGATCTGAACGACCGCGTCGCACGGCTCGAACGTGCGATGATCGATGCGGCGCTCGGCCGCAGCGGCGGCAACCAGAGCCGTGCCGCTGAACTGCTGCACATTTCCGAGCGGACACTCCGCTACAAGCTGTCCAAGACCGCGTGAGACATGCCGATCAGGAAGATCCGGCTGCGCCGGGGATGCAGCACAACGCGCCGGAGCATGCGGACGCGGTTCGACAAATTCCGCCGCAGCTTCGACAAGATTGTCGACTACAGCCGACCATCCGATCGGAATCTCCCTTTTCTGCTCTGCTTATGAGTTGGCACGCCTTGTGAAGGAGAGTCTGGTGAAAGGCCTTCAACACCCTCACGATCCAGACACCATCCCTTCACGGAACACACCATGAAAACGACACTCTCCCTCGCAGCCGCAGCACTCCTGTTCGTCGGACTCACCATTTCGCAGCCGGCCATGAGCCAGGACAAGGGCGGCAAGAGCACGCAGACCGGCAACCGCAATCAGGGCAAGGTTCGCCCGAACTTCGTCGACGCCAACGGCGACGGCATCTGCGACAACAACGGCACAGGCACCTGCACCGGCTCCGGAAAGGGAACAGGCACGGGCACCGGCACGCGTCAGCGTCTGCGTGACGGTTCCTGCGGCACAGGTACCGGCACACCGGCCACTGGCACGACCACCGGATCGCAGCAGCGCCGCCGCAGCGCCAAGTAAGGAATCCACCGGGGGCGGTCTCCGTGACCGCCCCGGTCCTTCGTGACCGCCCCGGTCCTTCGTGACCGCCCCGGTTCTTCAGATCACACGTCCTTCACTCGCATCTGCCATGACAACCGCCCTTCCCCTCCGCAGCCTCGCCCTCCGCACCGCACGCCTCGCGTCCGCGGTCTTCTTCGTTCTTGCCCTGTCCACCTCCGCATACGCGCAGCAGCAGGAAAAGAGTGGTGATGCGGCGAAGGGCACCGCCGAACAGCCGGCACGCGCGACGGGAGTCCCGGAAAAAAGCGGTGACGCGGCAAAGGGTACCGTCGAGCAGCCGGCACGCGCGACGGGACAGGAGAAGGACGGCGACACCCCGCAGAGTATACCGCGCAGGCGCCGCGGATTCGTGGATGCGAACGGCGACGGCATCAACGATCGCAGTCGCCGCGCGATCCGCCAGCAGCGCGGCAACGACACCTTCATCGACAGCGACGGCGACGGCATCAACGACACGCGCACCAGCGGCCTCGGCACGGGGATGCGCAGTGGCACCGGCCGGCGGCGCGGACGCTGACACAGACAGAAGACCATGCGCACTTTCCTTCGTCCATACATCCTGGTGCTGTTTCTCATTGCGCCGGCCCTGCTCACACCGCGGCTTCACGCGCAATGGCTCGGGACCCTCGCCTTCGATCAGGGATACAACAGCAATGCGTTCGGACTCGCCACGGGCGGCGAGGCCGCGCTGTCGGCGCTGACCATCGCCTATGGATACTTCCCCGAAGCGGCCTCGTGGTCCACTGACTATTCGGGCATGATCGCCCTCATCCCGCAATACCCCGATCAGCAGTACATGATGCACGCACTGTCGTTCGACTGGGAATCCCCATCCGATTCGTCGCGCGACTGGCTGCTCTCGACCGGCGCGATGCTGTCGGGACGCTTCGGCCGCGAGACCTGGACCCTCTACGACTTCTGGCAGGGCACCGCACAGGGCACCTGGAAGTACGCCGCGAGAGAGAACCTGACCCTGCGAGCCGATCTGCGCGGCCGCCTGCGCGCCTATCCGAATCTTCGCACGCTCACCTACGGCGAGTACACACCGAGCGCGGGCGCATCACTCATGCTTGAATCACGCACGAGCTTCCATGCCGACATCTTCGCCGGACAAAAGCACTTCCTCTCCTCAGGCAGTCAGCACAGCACCCTCGCTGGCATGTCGTTCACATCCGGCTCCGGTGCGACCCTGCGCATCACCAATGAGGGGATGGTGGAGACCGCAGGGTCGGCGAACGCCGGCACCTCGGTCGAGGGCGGAGGTCCCGGCGAAGGCGGCGGGGGCAACGGCAATGGCGGGGGAAGTGGCACGGGTGGCAGCGGCTCGGGTGGCAGCGGCTCGGG
>JAEYUG010000011.1 GCA_023432805.1 Bacteroidota bacterium
GTTCCGTCGCGATTTACATCCAACACGACCATCCGCTCCCCGAGCACGTCATACTGCGCGAACGGGACATGCTTGAATAGTTGTGCACGTCCATGTGATGAGACGAGCATGAACGCCAACAGCAGACTGGCGCGGACGGTTGCCTGCAGGTTCGTCGTCATCATGGTTACCTATGCGCCGGCGCGTCAAGAGCGCTGAATGCGAGAAACAACAGCATCCAAACCAGAAACTTCGATCGCACTCCAACCACACGTACCATATGACACACTCCTTCGATGCTCCGTGAACTCCCACGCGCACATGTCTTCACCCCATGGCGCCTGGCGATAGCCATAATTGAACCTTACTCATTCTGGTCACCAAAGTCAATCGTGCGGCGGTGTACACTCATCGTCGCACGACCACACTGCGGATCAATGTGACGCAGTCGGTGCGCTGCACGTGCAGGTAGATGCGTGAGGGAAGGCCGGGCATGCCTCTGCTGGGTTTGGATTGCATTCTTGTCCGAACGTATTCAGCCATGCAATTGTGCATTATTTTGCGCGTATGCTTCTATTTCGGGGTGACGATTCTCGTATTTTGATGCGACGAAGATGATCACGTACGCAGACATCGCCATCCCGAATCTGCCGAAGGACACGCTGACCTATGCGGTGCCCGACGGCCTCGCCGCCTCGATCGCGGCGGGCCAGCGCGTGCTCGTGCCGCTCGGCCGGCGCTTCGTCACCGGCTATGTGGTGCGCGTGCACGGCGACGCCCCAGAGGTGCCGGCACGACCGCTCGCGGAAATCCACGACCTGCAACCCGCGTTCTCACAGGCGCTGCTCGATCTCGCGGCATGGATCGCACGCTACTACGTCTCTCCCCTCGGCGATGTGCTGCGCGCCGCGCTGCCGCAGGGCATCGATGTGGCAACGTCGCGCCATGCGGCGTTGGCGACGATGGATCAGGACCGCCTCGCACAGGCCGCAGCAGGGGCTCCCGCCAAGAAGAAGATCATCCGCGCACTGCTCACCGGCGAGCTGATGTCGGAGCAGTCGCTCTGCGCGGCAACGGGACTCCGCAGCGTGTCGCAGCATCTGCGTGCGCTCGCCGACCAGGGCATCGTGCGCCTCGAAGCCGTGCTCGACCGTCCCGAAGTCCGCCCGAAGCTGATCAATGCCGTGCGCCTCGTCGCACCGTGGACGCGCGAAGAGAAGATCGCCGAGATCATGGAGCTGCTCGAACGCCGTGCGCCGAAGCAGGTGAATGTGATCGCGGTGCTGTGGAATGCCTGGCAGCGCGGCGAACGCTCGCTGCCCATGGCAGAACTCGCACGACGCGCACGCGCCACGACCGCGCAGATCCGTGCGCTCGAGGAGAAGGAACTCGTCGAGGTCTTCGAAGAGGAGGTCACGCGCGAAACGCAGATACACTTCACGGAGAAGGCGAAGAAGATCACGCTCACCGATGCGCAGCGCGCGGTGCTGTCCGTCGTCACTGCGGCGGTCGATGCCAAGACGTTCACGCCCTTCCTGCTGCATGGGGTAACGGCGAGCGGCAAGACGCAGGTGTACATCGACGCGATCCGCCATGCGCGGGCGCAGGGGAAATCCGCCCTCGTGCTCGTCCCTGAAATCGCCCTCACCCCGCAGCTGGTCGCACGCTTCCGGCACGCCTTCGGCAAGGATGTGGCCGTGATGCACAGCCGGATGTCCCCCGGCGAGCGCTTCGACGCCTGGCGCGCGGTGGGCGAGGAGCGCTGCCGCATCGTGGTCGGCGTGCGATCCGCCGTCTTCGCTCCCCTGCGCGATCTCGGTCTGGTCGTGGTCGACGAGGAGCATGAGACGAGCTACAAGCAGAGCGACCTCGCGCCGCGCTACCATGCGCGCGACGTGGCGGTGATGCGCGGCGCGATCGAGCGTGCCGCGGTGCTGCTGGGCAGCGCCACGCCCTCGGCCGAGAGCTGGCACAACACCCAGACCGGGAAGTACCGGCTGCTGCGGCTTCCCGACCGGATCGACGATGCGGTGCTTCCGACGATCGTGCCCGTCGACATGGCAGAGGAGCGGAGACAGAAGTCAGCATCCGGAGCCTTTTCGCGTCCACTCATCGAGGGGGTCATCGCACGGATCGCGCGGCGGGAGACATCCATCATTCTTCATAATCGCCGCGGCTACGCACCGCAGATCGAGTGTCTGGAATGCGGGTTCGTCGAGGAGTGCACGAACTGCAGCATCGCGCTGGTGTACCACAAGGATGTGGAGATGCTGCGCTGTCATTACTGCGGCTCGTCGCGCAAGGCACCGGTGGTGTGTGCGCGCTGCGGCGGCACGGAGCTCGACCATGTGGGCACGGGCACGCAGCGGGTCGAGGAGGATCTGCGCGCGGCGGTGCCGGGTGTGCGGGTGCTGCGCATGGATCTCGACACCACGCGCCGCAAGGGTGCGCACGACCTCTTGCTGACGGCGTTCTCGGAAGGCGAGGGCGACGTGCTGCTCGGCACGCAGATGGTTGCGAAGGGACTCGACTTTCCGCAGGTGACGCTGGTCGGGGTGGTCGCGGCCGAGCAGTCGCTGTACATGCCGGATTTCCGGGCGGGCGAGCGCACGTTTCAGCTGCTGACGCAGGTGGCGGGGCGGTCGGGACGCGGTTCGTCGCCGGGCGAGGTGGTGATTCAGTCCGTCAAGCCCGATCATCCCGTATTGCAGCGCGTGTACGCGCACGATTACGAGGGCTTCATCGAGGCGGAGCTCGAGAGCCGGCGCACGCTGTTCTATCCCCCCTTCTCGCGGCTCGTGCACGTGTTGTTTTCGTCCGAGGAGGAATTGCGTGTGGCGGAGGCGGCCAACGTGTTTCATCGGGCGCTCGCGCGCGACGCGCGCTTCTATCGGACGCATCCTCCGCAGCAGTCGCTGCTCAAGAAGATCAACAACCGGTGGCGCTGGCAGTTGCTGGTGCGCGTCGACAAGAGCCGCGATGCGAGTGGTGCGATGATGGCGGTGCGGCTCGAGCACGCGCGCGAGACGGTGTTGCGCGTGGCGGCGCTGCGCAGCGTGCGCATCGACATCGACGTCGATCCCCAGCACATGCTGTAGCCACGGGAGGACGGACGCCCTCGTCCGTCAGAAGGTGTGCCAGGGGCCGGGGGTTTCGCTCCAGAAGAAACCGATGCCGTCGCCGCGCACGTTGAAGAGGGGATTGACGGGATCGCCCGAGAGAATATCGCCGCCGAATTCGTTGTACCGCGCCTTGTCGTAGGCCTCGAACTCGGCACTCAGGGTACGGATGCGTACGCGCGTCGGCTCCGTGCTGTAGCGCGGCATGAGCATGCCGATGCGTCCGTCGGGAAGCATGCTGATGTCCCACGCATTCGTCGCACCGTCGCGCCAGGTGTAGCTCATCGACTCGAGCCACTTGCGCGACGCCGACGAAAACACTTCCTGATCGACGGAGTAGGTGATGCCGCGTCCTGGAAGCGGCGTGAACACGATGCGGAACCGCTTGAACATCGGCATGCCGGGCAACGGCACCTCGATCAGCGTGTCCGGAGCGATCGGTCGGTACACGGCATCGAGTTCCGAGGTGGCCACGCGCCCGTTCCACCGCGCCTCGAGCCGCGCCCGCTGCGCTCCCACGAGCGAGACCCGTCCGTGATACGTGCCGTACCCGATGTGCCGCAGCTGCACCGTGTCGCCTTCGAGATACACCTGCACCGTCGCGTCGGTCACGTTCGTGCGGTCCGCATCCAGCGGCTGCGACAAGGGCACCGTGTGTCGCACGAGGCACTCGACTTCCGCACTGTCGGGGGCGGTGAGCGCCAGACTTGCACGAACGACAAGCAGCGGCGCATGATCGGGCCAATCCACATCATTCACCACCTCCTCGCACGAGACGAGCACAAGCGCGAGCACAAGCACGCCGAGCATCCGCGATATGCCCGCCGCCCGCCATCCATCCACCATGCGCCGCCGCGCGCACACCGGGTCCATCCTGTCCATCGTGTCCATACTGTCCATCACTCTAGAATGCAAAGGTCAACCCGATCGACGGGATGATCGGAAACAATGTCATCTGCACCATCCGCGCCGACACCGTGCCGTCGTCGTTGTACACCCGGTCGACGCGCCGTGAAAACGGGTTGCGATAATTGTACGCGTTGTATACGCTCAGGTGCGCCTTCCACTGCCAGCCGAACCACGAGAACGCGTGCGAGAAATTCAGATCCAGCCGATGCGAGGCCGGCAGGCGCGAGCCGTTGCGGTCGGTGTAGAGATAGTACGGCGTGTCGTACTCGCTGATCGCATAGTGTGCGACGGGGTAGGTGAACGCCTGTCCCGTGCCATACACCCACGTCGCGGTCAGCTCCCAGGACTCGCCGAGCCGGTAGTTGGCGACGACGGACACGTCATGCCGCCGGTCATGGCGCGGAGGAAACGCCTGCCCCCGGTTCAGATCCGGAAAGGTGCGCTCGGCCCAGGCCAGCGTGTAGCCGATCCACCCCGTCAGCGCGCCCATCCGCTTCTGCACGAACAGCTCCGCCCCCCACGCGCGACCGCTGCCCGTGCGCAGCTCGTCGGCCAGCGGCGCCGAGACCGTGAACTCGGCGTTCTCCTTGAACTCGAGCAGGTTGCGCATCGTCTTGTAATAGGTTTCGAGGGAAACGTCCCACTCGCCACCGCCGAAGCTGCGGCTCGCGCCGAGCACGTACTGCACCGACCATGCCGGGGGAAGCGACCGCGACGAGGGAAACCACATGTCCGTCGGAAGCCCCAGATCGGCGCGCGTGACCAGATGCAGCACCTGGTTGGCGCCGGCGAACGCGGCCTTCAGCGTCGTGCCGTCGTCGAGCGTGTAGAAAGCCGCAAGACGCGGCTCGGCGCGCATGAAACCGCCGTGATCGAAGTACATGAGGCGTCCGCCGAGATTCAACCGCAGCCGCTCGTTCACGCTCCATTCGTCCTGTGCGTACAGTGATGCCTCGGTCACGTTCGTGCGCGAGGGCCGCACGGGAAACTCCCCGAACTCGTCGAGGCGTGCGGTGGCTTCCGCTGCGAAGCCGTGGGCGAAGGCCTCGATGCCGCCCTTGACGACGTGGTCGGTGGCGGCGTACCATTCCGCCTCGCCGCGAAGGATGTAGTCGAAGATGCCGGAGGTGGATTTGAAATTCCCTTCCTTCTCCTGTTCGATCAGGGAGTTGAAGGCATAGTTGCTGACGATCAGCGAGGCGTTGGTGAACAGGCGGCTCGAGTGCACGTGGGTCCACCGCACATTGAGCGCCGTGTTGCCCCAGTTGATCTCGTAGCGCTCGCGGTAGCCGTCGTCGGCAAACACGTCGCGGCCGAAAATGCCGGAGACGAAGAGCCGGTCGTTCGCGCCAAGACGCACGTTGCCCTTGGCGACGAAGTCGTAGAAGTAGTAGCCGAGCTTCTCCTCCGAAAAGAGCGCAACCATCGCGTCGAGGTACACGCGCCGGCCGCTGACCATGAAGGTGGCGTCGTCGGTGACGGGACCCTCGAGCGTGAGGCGGCTGTCGATCATCGACACGCCGCCGCTGCCGTGCAGCCGGTCGCGCGCGCCCTCCTTCATCGTGATGTCGATCACCGACGAGAGCCGGCCGCCGTACTCGGCGGGCATCGCCCCCTTGATGAGCGTGACATGGTTGATCGCATCGGTGTTGAAGGTCGAAAGAAATCCCGCCAGGTGCGAGGGATTGTAGACGGGCATGCGGTCGAGCAGCACGAGATTCTGATCGGGACTCCCCCCGCGGATGTAGAGTCCGCTCGACAGCTCCGAGGCCGCCTTCACGCCCGGCACCAGCTGCAGCGCGCGGAACAGGTCGGCTTCCCCCCCCAGCGCCGGAAGCCGCAGCACCTGTTCGACCGGCAGGTCGACGCTGCTGACGCGGCCGAGCATGTCAGAGGGACGTGCGGCCTCGACGGTGACTTCCGCCAGTTCGATCGATGCGCCTTCCAGATGGATCTCGATGCGGATCTCGGGCTTCTCGGGCGTGAGGACGACATCGACCGTATCCGCACGGAAGCCCACCGACGTCACGCGCAGGCGATGCGCTCCCATCGGAAGCGACGCGAGCGCGAAGTAGCCGTAGCGGTTGGTGGCGGCGCCGAGGGCGCGGCCGGCGCGGGAGCTGTCGAGGACGAGGATGTTCGCGCCGATGACGGCTTCGCCGGTACCGGCCTCGGTGACGGTGCCTGAAACGACGCCGCGCGGGGACTGCTGCGCGGTCGCGATGGATGTGCAGAGCAAGACGCTGACAATGAACCAATGTCGCATGAGCACGGGCTGGAGAGTTGGGATGCTGCAAACTATGTGAATTTTCTCTTGAACGCACACCCTTGTCGTTTGTTGCACGGGTCGGTGGACGACATCCCAAGACGGACGAGGGCGTCCGTCCTCCCAAGACGGACGAGGGCGTCCGTCCTCCCAAGACGGACGAGGGCGTCCGTCCTCCCAAGACGGACGAGGGCGTCCGTCCTCCCAAGACGGA
>JAEYUG010000024.1 GCA_023432805.1 Bacteroidota bacterium
GGCGGGGGGGGCGCGACTTCCGCCGGCGGCTCGACCAGCGCCCATTTGAGCGCGATGCCGGCTGCAAAGGCCGCAACCGACCACTCCTCCGACGATGTCACCTTGGTCAGGGGAACCGCATACGAGAGCTCCGGAGTCAGCAGAAGATTGCGCGTGAGCGCAAGATCGTAGCCTGCACCAACGTCGAAGGACAGACGGAGCGCACTCGCATCGTCGATGTCGCGATCGCGGAGCATGTGGTCGGTGGTGCCATCGGCGAATGCCACGTTCGAGGGCGAGAGCAATTGCTCACGAAGAGTGTATTTCTTCGTCATCGCCACGCCCACCCCGAGTCCGGCATCGAGATGCAGATCCAGATCCTCGACAGGGAAGTAGAGTACTCCGGGACGCAGGGCCAGATAGCGCACCGTATTGTCGAAGGTGTGACGCACGATCATGTCGACTGGTTCGCCGGTCGGCTGCGCAACAGCGCCGATCCGCAGTTCACGATCGAAGGCACCGCTGTAATCCTGCAGCCCGATGCGGCCTGAGAGCAGCAGCGAACGTGAGAGCGGATACTCGACCAGGGCCTCGAACCGGAGTTGCATCTTGTCTCCGTTCTCGAAATCACAGGTCGCACAAAGCACGCCGCCTTCAAGAGCGCGGAAGGTGCCACCGTGCATGTTGAACTGTGGCCCCGCGGCCACACCGAATCGAAGAACATCACGATGATCAGGGGAATTCTGCTGTTCCTGCGCCTGCACCGATGTGCAGAGGCCGAAAAAAAGCAGCGGAAGCAGTCGACGTATCATAGCTGTCGCTGAATGATGGAGGGTTTCGGCTGCGCTGCCGAAGTGGATCAACGCAGTATAGAGAAAACAGGAGGAGAAAATCCAGTCTGTGTGAAGAAAAATCACACAGACGCACGATCTACCGCATCAAGAGCACCGAACGCGTCCTGATGCGGCCTTCATGCCGCAGAACGCATACGTAGACACCGGATGGCAGGGCCGACGCATCGAAGACGGCACGATGCACCCCGGCGCCCAACTCCTGCTGGATGAGCAGCGCAACCGGACGGCCGGTGAGATCATGCACGCGCAGATCAACCATCCCTTCACGATCGAGCTCGAAATTGATGACGGTCGAGGGATTGAAGGGATTCGGCGTATTCCCGTGCAACGCAAATCCGCGCAGGGGCTGCACGAGCCGTGTGCCCTCGATGAGACAATATCCCTCAAGAGAGAAACTGCCGTCGCGCCTGGTCTCCACCCGCGCAAGGCCCGAGGTGAACACGAAGGTGGGACTGATGGTCAGCGGTGTCTGTACCGCATCCCCGACAAGCACCTCGAACTCGATGAAGAAGAGCGGGCCCGTTCCCGCGGCGATGTCAGCTCCTGTCGCGAGCACCTCGATCGC
Organism: Bacteroidota bacterium; assembly: GCA_023432805.1. Classification (GTDB taxonomy): domain Bacteria; phylum Bacteroidota; class Ignavibacteria; order SZUA-365; family SZUA-365; genus JAEYUG01. The sequence continues at coordinate 1,399 of JAEYUG010000024.1, forward strand.
GCCCGAGGACTGGTCGTACTGCCATGTCAGGTTCATCGCCTGCGACCTGCTGCCCTCGACATGCACGCGGCGGGGATACAGCATGGTGGGATTGAACAAGATGGCACCTTCAAACGACCGTACGCCACGTCCCGCCAGATCGGTGCCGAGCACCACAGGCACGACGATGCGTGCATCCGGAGCGGCGCGGAACCCGTCGATCGACAACGTCGCACGCACGATGTCGTCGACGCCCGTCGCCGTCACGACTGCCGTGGCGACCGTCGCGCACGGTGCGGAGATGTCGAACGAGAGTTCCGACGTCTGCACACCGGTGCTGACCGGTGCGAACGTCACATCCACCTCGAGACTCGCGCCGGGCTGCACCGTGACGGGCAGCGCGGGACGCGTGGCAGCCAGCGAGAACTCCGACGACCCGAGTGCGATGCGGTCGACCGTGATCGCAAAGGGCTGCATGTTCACGAACGTAAGGGTGCGCGTGCGGCTCTCCGTCAGTGAAACGGACCCGATGTCGAGCGACGAGGCAGACAACTGCACCGCGCGCACATCCGCACGCACATCTGCGCGCAGCGTCTGCGGGATGCCCCCGACCAGCACCGTGACCTCGCAGGTCGCGGTGTAGACGCGGGCGCCGGCAGGTGTCGGGGTCAGGTGCAGCACCACATCGAGGGCACCGCCCCCGAGCACGGTACCCGGAAGCGATGACGGAGACACGACCGAGAAGAACGCGGCATCCGCAGCGGACATCGACACATCGGTGATGCTCACGTCGGTCATCGTGCCGTTCGTGAACCGCAGCGTCGCCACGATCGGCGAACAGGCGGGAACCACGCCGAGATCGAGGCCGCCGAAGACGAATCCGGCTGCCGCATCCGCCGTCACACGCACGGTTGTCGTTTCACTGCAGGGCAGTCCGGTGAACACGATCAGCTCGTCGATCGATCCGGCGGCAGCGGCCGTGAGCGTGACGGTGATTGTCACAGAATCGCCAGCTGCGATCAGCAGCGGCTGCGACGACGACACCGGCGGAGCGATCGACAGCACGCCGGGCATGGCCGCATCGACAAGCGTGATCGGTGCACTGCCCGTGTTGACGAGCGTGATCGTGCGCGAGGTCGGCGCACCGATCACAACGGACCCGAAGGCAAGCGTCTGATTGGCTGGCATGCGCGCGGTCACCTTCGTTCCACGAAGTGGAAGGGAGGAAATCGGCTGCGTGATCGATGAGGTGACGACGTCGAGCGATGCCGTCACGATCCCGTCGGAAGCTGCCGCCGGCGCGAAGCGCAATGTGAACACGCGACCCGCACCGGGTGCGAGCTGCTCGGGCGCGGTGATCGGCGTCAGCAGGGTGTACGCGCCCGAACCGCTTCCCGAGAGGGTTGCGGCGGAAAGTGTGAGCGGCAAGGTGCCGTTGTTGAGAAGCGTGTCGGAGCGTTCCTCCTGCTCGCATTGCGTCCGCATCCCGAAGACGAGCGGTGAGGTCCGCCAGACGAGCGCGCCATCGGCGCCGGTGCCGACAAGATCCACACACAGGGTGTCAGGACAGGGCTGGTCGAAGTACACGCAGATGCTGCCGGCCGCCGTGCCCTCGCCCGCCGGTGTGAAGCGCATCGGAATACGCAGGGTCCCGAGCGAATCGATGCCGAGCGGGGTGCCGCTGGTCGTGGTGAATGCGGTGCCCGTCAGCACGATGCGGGCGATGCGCGCGGAACGGGTATAGAGGTTGCGGATGGTCAGGTCGCCCGTGACGGACGAGCCGACACCGACGGTGCCGAAATCCACCGGCGAGGGTGTCTCGATGTAGGGATCCTCCGGAACGAGGGCGCGCACCTGCGATACGACGCGGGTGCCGCAGGGTGTCTCGAAGACGAGCGAATCCGCAAGGGCACCCGTACTCGACGGCGTGACGGAGATCAGCAGCGGAATCTGCTCCCCTGCGCGCAGCGTGGCGGGCAGCGTCGTCGTGAGCACGAAGGGCGATGCGGGCTGCGCGAGCAACACGACCGGCACGTCGCGCGTGCCCGTGTTGCGCAAGGTCAGGGTCATCTGCTGCGTCCCCTCGCAGAGTGCGAACACGCCCGCATCGGCGACCGCGGGGATCAGCTCGAGGTTGATCGAATCACGACGCACATGCACGGGCAGGGTCAGCATGGGATACTTGGGATCGTCGCTCGTGACTGTCAACGTGCCCGAACGCGTCCCCACGAAGTACGGGAATCCGGCAATGACAATCGGATGCGAGGTGCCGCTCGGCAGCACGAGCGCGCCGGTCGGGGGATTCAGGATCATCAGGTGCGGTGCGCCGGTGAGCGTGACCGACGACGCCGTGACGGTGCTCGGCGAATTGTTCACGATGCGCACGGTATCGACATCGCCTTCACCCGCACAACCGGTCAGAAACAGGTCGACGACGGCGCGGTCGAGTCCGATGCCGTCGCTGCGTCCGATGCCGATCACGGGCATGCACACGGTGTCGGGACACGGCGCACTGGCGATCGCGCACAATTCGGCGAGGGTCGATCCGACAGTGGTCGGTGCATACTCGAGCGTCACGGGAATGGTCTGCCCCGGCTGCAGCACGACGGGGAATCCCGTCGGTGCCACAAGGCGCAGTGCGCTCGAGGCAGGCGTCGGCAGCATGGTGTCGATCGTGGCCGGCGTCTGTCCGGTGTTCGTCAATCGCACAGTCCGCGATCCGGTCGCACCGATGTCGACCGTGCCGAAGTTGATCGGTCCGTCAAGCCATGTCAGATTCGATGTGGAGCCCTCGCCCTGCAGCGTCACCACATGCGTGCGCATGCATTCGCTCGAGGTGATCACAATCTGCGCATTCTGCACACCGCGCACGCGCGGCGTGAAGGTGACGACGAGCGCATGCGTCTGTCCCGGCTGCAGCACGACAGGCAGTCCGGTGGTCGCAACACTCCACGCCTGCGCCCCCTGGGTGACCACCACCGTCGAAATCTCGACCGCACGCGTGCCGGTCGAACGAATCGTCAGCGTGCGCTGCACGGGCACACCCACGCACGACATCGACGTCGTCGACGTATCACCCTCGACCATGAACAGCGCCGACTCGCGCCGCGCCGTCAATGCCACATTGCTGCGACTCCCCTTTGTGGCATCATTGTGCAGGATCCCGAGTGTGGCGGATGCGGGTCCGTCGCCCGCGCCGTCAAACTCGATGACAAGGTGCACCGAATCCCCTGCCGCAATCAGCACGGGTGCTGCCGGCTGCACCACGCGGAAGCTGCCTGCCTGCGCACCTGTCATGTCGTATCCGAGCAGGTTCAAGGGTCCGGGACCGAGATTCCTCACGACGATGCTGTCGCGTGCGGGTGCGGTACAGCGCTGCAGCCCGAGATCCTTCGCGGTGCCGACAAGGATCGAGGCGGGATCGGTCGCTGTGGCGCTTACCGTCATGCAGAGGCTGTCGGGACACGGCAGACTCCACACCAGACACACGCGCGAGGAGATGGATGCAATGGCAGTCGGCGAGAAGGTGACCGTCATCGTGATCGTCTCGCCTGGCTGCACAACCTTCGGGAAGGACGGCAGACCCACGAGCGTGAGTCCCGGATGCACCGGCGTCATGCGCATGTCGGTGGCGGTAATGGGACCCGTGCTGTTGTTGGTGAACGTCACGAGCCGCGTTGCGGTCTGACCCGGCGTGATCGGTCCCAGTGCGATCGCAGCTCCCGGCGCAACCGCCACGCTCGTGCGCACCGCGCGTCCGGTCACCGTGTACTCGACGGTATCGGGACAGGTGCCGACGATCAGGCGATAGGTGGCCGTCTGCACGCCGACATCCCCTGTGCCCGGCGCGAACCGCACCGTGTAGGTGGCAGTTCCGCCTGGTGCGATCGGTCCGAGGCCGCCCGCATGCTGATTCGGAAACAGGTCGCTTCCGCTGACAAGCTCGCGAGAGAGCACGGTGGCCGGCGAACTGCCCGTGTTCGTGATCGTGACGGTGAGATCCTTCGACTGCCCCGCGCACACATCCCCGAAATCCAGCGAGCTCGTCGAGAGCGCCACATCGTTCGAGAGCGCCTGGCCCGAGTATGCGATCGTGACGACCTGCGGACAGCCGGGATTTCCGAAGCGCAACTCGTAGGTACCGTTGTGCGCACCGCCGGTTGCGGGCGCGAAGCGGAACGTGAATACCGTCGGGGTGCGGAGGTTCTGCCCGGGCTGTGGATCGACGAGCACGAGCATGTTGCTGCCCGTGCGATGGGTCATCGAAAGGTAGGTGGATGGTGCCACCGGATCGGGCGTCACGGTGAGCGTGAGGTCGGAATGCCCGCCGAGGCAGACGTTGCCGAAATTCAGCGCGAACGTCGAGAGGCTCACGACGGTCTTGTTGCGGAAGCCGAGCACGCGCACGTTCATCGGCGTGTTGAGCGGATCGTTCGACCAGATGGAGAACTTGAAGTCGACACCGCCGTTGAAGGTCGTGTCGGGGATCCACCGCACGGTGACGGTCTGCTGCTGTCCGGGCTGTACGGTAAAGGGCACGGGGGGTGACGCCACGACGAACCCGGCTTGCGGGAATGTGATGCTGTCAACCCTGAGCGGTGCCTGACCGGTGTTCGAGACGACGAGGGAACGGTCGCGGCTGAGTTCGCAGCGCACGGTATCGAAATCGATCGTGCCCGTGCTGGTAACGATCGTCGGTTGCGGGGCGGGACCCGTGTAGCGCAGCACGTAGCCGACACCCGGACTCGGCGCGCCACCGACGGCGCCTCCGGCCGCCCACCCGTCCTGTTGCGAGGTGAAATCGATGCGGCTGATCGCACCCTGTCCCGAGCCGTTCGGCATGTACGGCGTCCATGATGTGCCGCCGTCTGTCGTGCGCGCAATCGCACTGAAGGCGTTGCCGACCCAGCCGGTCTGCTGGTCGAAGAAGAAGATCGTGTTGTAGAAGTTGCTCGTTCCCAGCGGAGGCTGCTGCGGGAAAGCCGCCCAATTCGCTCCGCCATCGGTGGTGCGGAACACATGCGAGCTTCCCGAGACATTGTACCCGGAAATCGTCCCAACCTGGTCGGTGAGGAACTGGAGTCCTTCGATCAGCGGAAAGGTTCCGACGGTCGTCGACACGCTGATGTTCGTCCATGTAGATGGTGGCGTGAATTTCAGCAGCGTGTTGGCGGCACCGGACACATACCAGACCGATCCCGCCGTGTGCACCGAGTACAGGCCGCCCGTCACGCCCGTGGTCTGCAGTACCCAGTTCGCACCGCCGTCGGAGGTGTAGTACGCCAGTCCGCCATTGCCGACCACCATGCCTTCGGTCGCATTCTTGAAGTGGATGTCGAAGAAGGTGCTCGACCCGGTGATGCCCGTGGTGGCGCGGTTCCAGGTTGCGCCGTAGTCGGCGGACTTGTAGACCTGCGCATTGGATCCCGTTACGAACATCGTGCCCGTACCCTTGACTGCGGTGGCGGCACTCCAGAACGGAAAGCCCGCGGTGAGCGCGGGCGTGAAGGATGTGGTGGGAACGAGCTGCCAGGTGGGATTGCCCGTGGACTTGCGGATGATGCCCGAAAGATTCAGCGGAATGTTCGCATTGCCGACCGCGATGCCTCGACCGGAATCCGCCATTGCGATACCCCAGAGTCCCGGCACGGTTTGCGCAACCGTTTGCTGATCCCACTGCTGCGCACGGGTTGGAGCGACGGTGCAGAGGGCAAGCACGAGGACGACGGGAAAAAGACGGACGAGACGCGGCATGGCGAAACCTCTATGCGAACGGAGTTGGAATCTGAAAACAACCCCGAAAAATAGAAGAAACGAACGGCCCCACCAAAGCACGCGGCACACACAGCCCCACACGACCGTCATGGGAGGACGGACGCCCTCGTCCGTCTCTTCGATCTACCGCAACGGCAGCCAGCCCTTGACGCTTCTGATCCTGTCGTACATCGGTCCCGGAATGGACAGTGACACATCCCCACCCTCGGCCGGAAGCGTTGCGACAATCTCCGTCGCGCGCGCTTCGCGCAGCTTCCGCACCCAGTCGGGATCCATCAGCAGTCCCCTGCCGAGCGCGACCGCCGCGCATCCATCCTCGAGCGGCAGCGAGAGATCCTCTGCCGCATAGAACAATCCCACACCGATCACGGGCATGCGTCCGGCCACCGCATCGATGATCAGCTTCGTCGGTCGGCGGCTGTCCGAGCGGTCGCGCAGACTGCCCTTTCTGTAGTCGCGAGTCGAGACATGCAGCCAGTCGAGGGCGGTGCCGGCGAGCACGTCGACGAACGCAAGGGTGTCGTCGATGGTGATGCCGGGCTCCTCGACCTCCTCGGGCGAGAGGCGGTAGCCGACGGCGAAGGGACGGGCGGCTTCGCGCGCGGCATCGAGACAGGCATGCACGAGCGTGAGCGGGAAGCGCATGCGTGCGTGCACGTCACCGCCCCAGGCATCCTCGCGACGATTCGAATGCGGCGAGAAGAACTGCTGCGGCAGATAGGTGTTGGCGCCATGGATCTCCACCCCGTCGTAGCCGGCCGTGATCGCCCGGCGCGTGGCGGCCGCGAAAGCGTCGATGGTTTCGAGAACCTCCTCGTGCGTCAGCGCGCGCGGTGTCTCGGCATCGGCACGCATGGGCGCAACGGCGCTCGCGCTCACGGGTGCATGGCCGAGCAGTTCGGTCGACGACATGCGTCCCCCGTGATGCAGCTGCAGCACGGCCAGCGCGCCCCCGGCGTGAATCGCCTCGCACGCTGCGGCAAGACTCGGCAGCATCGCATCGGTGTGGCAGCCCCACTGACCGGGGAAGGCCTTCCCGTGCGGGATGACGTAGCAGGCCGCTGTCATCACCATGCCGATGCCATCGCTGCGCCGCCGAAGATAGGTGAGTTCGTCGGGATGGATGGTGGCGTCGGGATTCGAGGACCACGTGGTCATCGGTGCCATCACGAGACGGTTGGGTGCAACCACGCCCGAGGGCAGCGGAAGCGGATTGAAGACGTCTGCAAGTTTCATGATTGGGTTTCCCGTGCCTGCATGAGATCCCGCATCGAGAGTCCCCCGCGCAGGATGTACCAGCCCCCGACAACCATCACGATGATGTAGCCCGCAAAATGTGTGAGCGTTGCATAGGCGAGGGCCTCCGCGTCGCCATACCCGAGCAGCTTCACGACGGCGATGCGCGCGGTGACGTGGAAGATGCCGAAGGCACCGGGCGTAGGGGCGACGGCAAAGGCCATCGCGGTGATTGCCATCACCTTGAGTCCATCGAACATCGTGGGATCGGCCGTGGCCGCGCTCGGGAAAGCGAAGAACATGATGTAGAGCGGCATCATGTAGAGGAAGTAGATCGCGGCAGTCTCCACGACGACATACGCCGCCTGCCGTGCCGTGCGGATGGCACCGAATCCCCGCTGCAGCTTCGCGAAGATCCCGAGAATGCGCGCGCGAAACGATGCGGGAACGGGCTTCGTGCAGAACTCCGCGATGCGGTAACCGAGACGGCTCGGTGCGACGAGGATGAATGCGACACCGGCGATCACGGCGGGATACAGCATGCGCTGCACGGTCGCCGTGGTGATGCCCCACGACTCGAATCCTGTGAAGAGGTCGGCGTCGAACAGCAGCACTGCTGCGACGATGAGCAGCAGCGCGATCGAGTCGATGAACCGCTCGACGACAATGGTGCCGAGCAGGCTGCTGAACTCCGCGCTGCCCGCACGGCGGGACTCCGCCTGCTGGGCGGTGAACCAGGGACGCACGATCTCGCCGCTGCGGGGGATCAGGTTGTTCATGAAGTAGCCGACCATCACGCCCGAGAACAGGCTGTCGACACCGACGTCGGGATGCACGGTTTCGAGCATGATCTTCCAGCGGTGTGCACGCAGCCAGTGCGCGAGAAGCGTGACCGGCACGAGCCAGATCAGCAGCGAGTAGTCGGCCGTGCCGAAGCTGCGTCCCAGCTCGTCGAGATCGATCTTCCAGAACGAGAAATACACGGAAAACGCCACGATCAGAATCGTGGCGACTATCTTCAGGAGGGAGATGAGTTTTTGACGGGACATTCCGGAGGGGGAATCGAACAATACGGCAACCTACCAGACAACACGGTCAGACGCAACACGGCAGCAGGGAGGTTCCCGCTCTGCACGCACATCACCCCCGCTGCTGCATCGCGACATACAGCGCAACGGCCATCGCATTGGCGACGTTCAGCGAATCCACATCCCCGTGCATGGGAATTGTGAACAACCCATCACACATCGCGAGTGCCTCGTCGCTCAGTCCCGTGCCCTCGCTGCCGAACCAGAGGCAGACGGGAGCTTCCCCCGAGGGCAGCGCGGGTACACCCCCGCGCGGCACGGTGCCGACGATACGCCAGCCGTGCCGTGCGCGCAGCGCGGCGAGCGTCGTGCACACATCCTCACAGCGATGCACGGGCAGATCGAACACCGTGCCCATGCTCACGCGCACGCTGCGGCGCAACCAGGGACTCGTCGAATCCGCACCCGCGATGAAGCTGGCGGCTCCCAGTCCCGCGCAGGCACGCAGCATCACTCCCATGTTCTCGGCGTCGGCGATGCCCTCGACCGCGACATGCACACCCGCGAGCGCGCCCAGTTCGTCAATGGTCCGCTGCGCGGGGATGCGACCGATGGCCATGATGCGCTTGTGCAGCGCGAATCCCACCACATCCTCGAGCAGTACGTCGGAAGCCACGTAGACCGTGACTTCGTCGAAACGCGGAGCCGAAAGCTGCGGGGCGAGCACATCGAGCCAGACCGACGAGCAGAGAATCGACACCGTGTCCAGATCGCTGGCCAGCAGGCGGCGCACCACCTTCTCCCCTTCCGCTACGAAGTACCCCCCCCGCCAGTGCCGCGTGTGCTCGCGCAGCGTGCGGTAGAGCTCGAGATCCACGTGTTCGAGATCGCCGACCGCAACGACGTTCATTCGAGTCCGTACTTCTTCATCAGTTCATACATCGTCGTGCGCCCGATGTCGAGGCGCCGGGCGGCTTCACCGGGACGTCCGTCGGCAGCGCGCAGTGCGGACCGCACGGCCATCTCCTTGATCGTCTCGAGTGGCAGGATGTCGTCGGGATCCGACCACTGCAGCGACGTCGCGCCGGGCGGTGCAGCCTCGCGCAGACCGTGCAGCACCATCGGAAGCTCATCCATGCCGATTTCGTCGCCCTCTGCCAGGAGCACCGCGCGCTCGATCGTGCTCGCGAGCTCGCGCACGTTGCCGGGCCAGGCATACGCTGAAAGCACGCGCATCACACCCGGTGCGAAACGCATGCGTCCGCGCCCCTCCTTCTCGGCGCTGCTTGTCAGGAAGTGCTCGGCGAGGACGGGAATTTCGGTGGGACGCTCGCGCAGGGGCGGCAGCAGAATCGGAAACGTCGCGAGCCGGTAGTACAGATCCTCACGAAAGGTCCCAGCCGTGGCCATCGCCCGCAGGTCGCGGTTGGTCGCCGAGATGATGCGCACGTCGCTCGTGATCGACTGCGTGCCCCCCACGCGTTCGAAGGTGCGCGACTGGATCACGCGCAGGAACTTCGCCTGCAGACTCTGGTCCAGCTCGCCGATTTCATCGAGAAAGATCGTGCCCGTGTCGGCCTGTTCGAAGCGGCCGATCTTGCGGTCGACAGCGCCGGTGAACGACCCCTTCTCATGGCCGAAGAGTTCGCTCTCGAGCAGGTCCCGCGGAATCGCCGCGCAGTTGATCACGACAAAGGGACGATCCTTCCGCTTGCCGTTGAAGTGGATCGCCCGAGCGATCAGTTCCTTGCCCGTGCCGCTCTCTCCCTCGACCAGCACCGTGATGTCGCTGTTGCGCGCCTTGTCGACCAGCTTGAGCGCGTGCTGCATGGCGCCCGACTGCGTGATGATGTTGTCGAAGCTGACCGTGCGCTCGAGCGTGTCCTGCAGCTGTCGCACGCGGTCGGCGAGCGACGACATGCGCAACGCATTGCGCACTGCGAACTCGAGCCGCGCCAGATCCACCGGCTTGGTGAAGTACTCCGACGCCCCGAGCTTCATCGTCTCGACCGCCACCGCGATCTCACTCTGCGACGAGAGCATGAAGATCGGGAGATCCGGATCCCTTTTTCGGATTTCCTGCAGCGTGTCGACGCCGCTCATCCCGCCCAGCATGATGTCGAGAATCACCAGGGCGGGATCGCCGTCCAGCGCCTCGAGACACTCCTCGCCGCTGTCGAACACGCGCGCCTGATAGCCCCATGCGCGCGTGAGCGTGCGGGCGAGCAGCGTGCTTGCCGTGCGATCGTCGTCGACGATGTACACGAGGTCACGGGCCATGGGTCTGCGGCTGGAATGGTGGATGAAGTGGTGACGGCGTCTTGCGCGGGCTGGTGCGGGCGTCGTCGCAGTGCGGAAGCTGTACCTGAATGAAGAAACAAATATATTCGACCTTCATCCCTCAGGCAATCATGTTCGCGGCGCGTTCGGCCGCAGTGCAAGGATCAGACCATGCGTCCGCTCGTTCTCCTCCATGGCATGCTCGGTACGGGCAGCCCGTTCCATCCCCTCTGCGCACGGCTGGGGGAAATCCCCCATCACATCCTCGAACTGCCGGGACACGGCGCCCGGGTGCTCGGCGCACACGCCGCTGGGAAGCCGTTCTCGCTCGACGCACTGTGCGACGACACATGCGCACAGCTCGATGCGCTCGCGATCGATCGTGTGGTGCTTGCGGGACATTCGCTCGGCGGCTACATCGGCGTCGAACTCGCGCGGCGCGGGGATGCCCGCATCGCCGGGGTGCTCACGCTCGGCACGAAGGTGTGGTGGGATCCCGCCACCGCCGAGCGGGAAAGCCGGAGACTCGACGCCGACGCGATCACGGCGAAGGTCCCGGCCTGGGCGGCGGAGCTGGCCGCACGTCATACGGGAACGGGCTGGCGCGCACTGCTTCCGCATGTGGCCGCGCTGCTGGTCGAGCTCGGCGGTGACAATCCCCTCGCACCGGAGAAGGTCGCTTCCATCGACATCCCCATCCGCATCTGCATCGGCGATCGTGACGCAATGGTCTCGATCGAGGAGAGTGTTGCCGTCTACCGGGCGCTTCCGCAAGGAAGTTTCGCCGTGCTGCCTGCGACGCCGCATCCGCTCGAGCGCGTCGATCCCTCCCTGCTCGCCGCGACCATCCGCGCCTTCCTTGCAGAGGTCGGCGCATGAAGCGTCAGTATTGAAACAGGTACTGGAATTTGAGGAAGTACTGTGTGGTGCCGGAATCCCATATGCGCGGGGAGAAGGGGTCGCGGGGATCGTGGAGGTGGTCGTACTGGCGGGTCATGCCGACGTAGAACATCGACCAGGGATCGAGCTGCCAGGTGACGAGGGGTTCGATCGAGATGTTGCGGTCGAAGTGGTTGTACTGCACGACGAGTCGCAGCGACAGCTCGCGCGTGAACTGGTACCAGCCGCGCACGCGTGAGATCGAACCGTTGAAAATCATCCAACCGTCGGGATGCCGGAGTTCTGCGAAGAGAAATGACGGCTCGAGCACGAGACGGGTGAACGGCTTGAGCGACGCTGCGATTTCGATGTTTGTGCCGGTGCCGAGCACGGGCACGCCGATGGTGCGTGCGACGAAACGTCCCTGCTCGATGTCCGCTTCGACCTGCATGTACTCGCTGAAGCTGCTGGCGACCGAGAGCGACCAGCGGCGGATGCCCTCGTGCTGTACGTTGCCGAAGAATTCGTTGCTCCACAGGTACGAGGCGGTCAGGCGGGTCTGTGCCTTCATCGAAAGGTAGAGCTGGGGCATGAGCCACTCGTCCTTCCACACGCCGGCGTCGTTCCACACGCGACCCGCAAACAGGGTGGGATGCAGTTCGTCGATCCACCCGCCGGGATAGAACATGAGCCGCTGCTGCAGGGTCAGTTCCCGGCGATCGTTCTGCGTGACGAAGCCGTTGGCGGTGCGGAAGGTGGGAGTGAGCCAGGTGCCGCGGAGCTCGCCCCAGTAGAGACGCCCGCTGTACTCGACGGCTGCGACGGCCGCGTGGCCGGCAAAGGACTCACCGTCGAAGGCTGCGGTGTGCGCTCCGCGGGCGAAGGTCACACCCGTCAGATGCGCGGTGCGTGCACTGTCAGCACCCTCCCGCGTGTGCGAGACGAGTCCGAGCAGCTTGAGCGTGAGCTGCTGGTTGAGCCGCAGCGCACCGTCCACACCCACGAGGGAACCTGAAGCCTCGGAGCTGAATCGCCGGTCGGTGAGGATTCCCCCGAGCCACGCGGCACCGCCGAGCGCCTGCCGCGCGCGCACGACCGTGCTCCAGCTTCGGCCGGCATCGACAAGGCCGCTCCTCTCTTCGAAGGGCAGCAGCACGGGGGACTGCTCATCCCACGCTCCGATCGCGATCAGACTCGTGCCGCTCCAGTTTCCGGTGGCCTTCACGGCGGCGAGCGGTGCGTTGATCGAGCGGGTATAGACCGCCTGCAGGTACGAGCTGTAGAGATCCGATCCTTCCTGAAAGAACGGCCGCCGTTCGGGATAGTACAGCGCGAAGGCACTGTTCACATCGATCTGCGCGGCATCGCTCTCCACTTGGCTGAAATCGGGATTCAGTGCGAGTTCCAGCGTGGTGCTGCTGGCAGGATCGTAGCGCACGCCGAGCGAGGCTTCCCCACGGACGTGACCGACATCGGTCGGGCTGGCGGGATCCCCTGCCACGCGCCGCCACGATGTCTGCGAGGCCGTGAGGGCGGGCAGGAACAGCAGGCTTGATCCACCCTCCACATCCACCATGCCGCGTGCATGCCCGAGCTGGCAGAGCAGACAGGGATTCGAGCGGTAGATCGGCGCCCATGAATAGGTGGCACGGCTCGCGCGGGGATGCGTGATCCAGAAGTTGATGCGCCAGTCGCGCGCGCCCGTCTCGGGGAAGCGCAGCGACCGGAAGGGCACCGCGAATTCAACCTCGTAGCCGCGGTCGGTGATGCGGCCGCTCGAACGGAAGATCACGTCGAGTCCGTCGTCCTCCCCGCCCGTCGACGAATACCGCGTGTCCCCCTGAATACCGAAGGGATTGGCGAAGAGCATGTAGCCCCAGTTGCCTTCGCCGTAGGTGTCGAGGAAGATCCCGACATAGTCGTCGTTCCAGATCTGATCACGCTGCCGCCACGAGGCGCGGATCGCGGCGGGATCCTCCTCGATGCGGAAGGCGACGTAGAGATGCGCGTCGTCGCGCGCGAGTCGTACATGAATGGGGATGGGAGGGATGCCGTTCTCGACCGGCCAGGTCTCGTGAAACTGCATCAGCAGTGCGGAAGCCTCCCACTCCGCCGCGTCGATCACGCCGTCGATCTCAATGGGACGCAGGGTGCGGGGAATGGTGACGTGCGGGGGATCGACGTAGGTGCCCGCCACGGGCACACGGCCGCTGTCACGCGATGCCGCGTGCATTTCGTCGTGCTGGGTGCGCGCAGATCCGGCACTGCCTGCAAGGAGCAGGAGTGCGGAGAGGAGCGCCGTGACGATGGTCCGTTGCATGGAGCGTCGGGCTGACCCGTTCACGTGCTGGTCGGCGACCCTCGTCGTGAGCGGGAATGGGACAGCGATGTCAGAAAATGAGGAAGACTCCGTCAATCGCCGCGAATATACACAAAATCGTATCTTGACGAACAGTGTAATCTCATTGTCACCTTCGGAGTAGATGCATGAAACGCCTTCTGTTGCTTCCGCTGTGCCTCGCGCTTGTGACTGCAGCCGCACCTTCCCTTGTCGCGCAGAATGTCGGGGGTGAATCCCTGCGCCGCGCCGTCGCGGCGCAGACTGCTCCCACGCTCATGAGCCCGGAACTGCTCTGGAGTCTGACCCGGGTCAACGATCCGAGGATCTCGCCCGATGGCAAGTGGGTGCTCTACGGCATGAACACGCCGAACATCGCGGAGAACAAGGGAAATTCGGATCTGTATCTCGTCTCCATCACCGGCGGCACGCCGCGTCGCCTGACCTCGTCGGCCGCAGCGGAGTTCAACGCGCGCTGGTCGCCCGACGGTTCGCGCATCGCGTTTCTCTCCACCCGCGACGGCGCCCCGCAGATCTACGTGCTCGACATGGGCGGCGGCGAGGCTCGCAGAATCACGGATGTGAAGGAGGGCGTGGCGAACATGGCCTGGTCACCGGATGGGAAGTGGTTCTCGTTCACGACCGACGTGAAGCTCGACAAGACGCTCGCCGAGATCCACCCCGACCTCGCGAAGGCAAAGGCACGGCTGTACGATCGCATCCCCGTGCGGCACTGGGATGAGTGGAATGATGCCTCGTACTCGCATCTCTGCATCGTGCCGAGCGAGGGCGGCGATGTGCGCGACCTCATGCGCAGCGAACGCGCCGACACCCCCGACAAGCCCTTCGGCGGCGGTGAGCAGATCGCCTGGTCGCCCGACAGCCGCGAACTCGCCTACACATGCAAGAAGGTCGCCAACTACGCGGAAAGCACGAACACGGATGTGTACCTGGTCAGCATCGACGGCGGTGAGGCGAAGAACATCACGAGCGCGCTGCCGGGCTTCGATCGCGACCCGCTCTACTCGCCCGACGGCAAGTGGATCGCCTTCCACAGCATGGCGCGTGCGGGACACGAGGCCGACCGCAACCGGCTCATGCTCTACAATCGGGGCACCGGCGCCGTGATCGAGTTGTCAAAGACGCTCGACCAGTGGGTCGGGACGACGCTCTGGGCACCGGATTCGAAGTCGCTGTTCTTCGCCGCCGAAGACAAGGCGACGGTGCAGATCTATCAGATGCAGGCGGCCGATGGCTCGTGGCGCATCCTGACCTCGGGTGTGTACAATCATGATGCGGGACTCGACGTCTCGCGCGACGGCAAGACGCTCGTGTTCGGCCGGCGCAATTTCAACCGACCAACCGAACTCTACACCATGCCCGTCAAGGGCGGCACTCCGACGCAGATCACCGACGCGAACGGCGAGGTGTTCCGCACCATCAAACCCGCACGCATCGAGGAACGCTGGATTCCCTCAACCGACGGGAAACCCGTGCAGACATGGGTTGTGTATCCGCCGGACTTCGACGCATCGAAGAAGTACCCGATGATCATGTACTGCCAGGGCGGTCCCCAGGCCACCGTCAGCCAGTTCTTCAGCTACGCGTGGAACTTCCTGCTCATGGCCTCGAAGGGCTACGTGGTCGTGGCACCCAATCGCCGCGGCCTGCCGGGCTTCGGACAGGAATGGAACGACGCGATCAGTCAGGACTGGGGCGGCATGCCGATGCAGGACATTCTCGCCGTGACCGACGCAATGCTCAAGGAGTCGTTCATCGATCCGAATGGCACGAGCGCGATCGGTGCCAGTGCGGGCGGCTACGCAACCTTCTGGCTGGCCGGCAATCACAAGGGACGCTTCAAAGCCTTCGTCTCCCATTGCGGCGTGTTCAATCTCGAAAGCATGTACGGAGCGACCGAGGAACTCTGGTTCACCAACTGGGAGAACGGCGGTCCCTACTGGAGCTCCGACGCACGCCCCAACTACGACAAGCACTCTCCCCACCGCTACGCGCAGAACTGGGATACCCCGATCCTGATCGTCACCGGCGAGAAGGACTTCCGCGTGCCCTACACGCAGAGCCTCGAGGCCTTCACCGTCGCACAGGTCAAGGGCATCCCCTCGCGCCTGCTCGTGTACCCCGAGGAGAACCACTGGGTGTTGCACGCACAGGAGCAGGTGCTCTGGTTCCGCGAATTCTTCGATTTTCTCGACACACACACGAAGAAGAAGTAACGCACGACGGTGCACCCTGCACCACGACAGTAGATACGCAACGGGGCGGCCACTGGCCGCCCCGCGCATGTCACACGCATCAGCGAGAACCCGCTACTCGGCCTTGGTCCCGCAGGAGGCGCAGAACTTCGCCGTATCGCTCAGCTTCTCGCCGCATCCCGTGCAGAACCGTTCGCCATGGATCTTCTCGCCGCACTCGGGGCAGAACTTGACATTGCCCTCGAGAGGCGCCTCGCATTTCGGGCACTGAGCTCTGATTCCGGCGCGCCAGTGCTCTTTGCCAAGCTTCTTGTCCTCTTCTGCCATCGCTGCATGCGCCCATATCTCTTCACGTGTGCGAGAGGCCTGTGCGGCAGCCATTTCCACACCCACATCGGGTGCGCACTGCTTGCAGAGCGCCTTCTTCTCGTTCCAGCAGGACTTCCGGCACACCCACTGCGAGCAGTGCGCGCACTGCACGAAATCGGGCATGACCTCCTCGACCGCCTTTTCCCACGCGTTGTCGTGATCCTTCTCCCATGTGGCCGACCGCAGCCGGTCGCTGGCATTCGATGCGGATCCGAAGATCCCGCCGAACAGCCCGCTCGCCGTGTCGAGAATGCCCGACACCGCGCTGGTCAACGTGCCTTGAAAACGTGTCCGGAAACCCGATCCACACCGATCGCAGTGAAATTCAAACTGAAATCCCTGCTGCGTGCTCAGGTCGGAGTAATTGCGAACAAAGGGAATTCTTCCGCTCATGCATGCTCTCCTGAAATCGCGCGGCGCCTGACGCCGCGCCAACAATGAAAGACAAAGGTGTCGTATTCGTGGAAATCTATTCTACGCACGATCGAATCACAAGATGCAGGAGTCAGGATCGCACCAGCATCCTGCGGCTGACCGACCGTCCGCTAACCACCAGGCGCATGAAGTAGGCTCCGGTCGGAAGTCCCCTACCGCCGAAGCGTACGGTGTGCGTGCCGGCCCCCTGCAGGCCGGAGGCAAGTGTGGCGACACGCGTACCGCGCGCGTCGAATACTGCGAGCTCGACGGGATTCGATGCACCGAGGGTGTACGAAATCGTCGTGCCTGCCTCGGCATGAAAGGGATTCGGATGGTTCTGCGCAAGACGGAAATCGCTGATCGCGGCGAGGGCGGCTTCCGAGGGACGCTCGGCGGCCGTGACGGACCTGATGAGAGGCAGCGGGATGAACCTTCCCCCAAGAATCTGCGTGACGTCATCCTCTGGCACCGCGAACCAGTGTTCGAGCAGTTCGGCGTAGATCTGGCGGTAGTCGAAGGTGTGTAGCAAATCTCCGCTCGAGTCGGTCACGTCGAAATCGGGATCGGCACCGAGCACGCCGCTGTTGACGGGCTCACCGAAGAGGAACTGCACCGACGAGGTGCCGTGGTCAGTGCCCGCGCTGCCGTTCTCACGCGTGCGGCGTCCGAACTCGCTGATGGTCAGTCCCGCGACGTTCTGCCCGATGCCCTGGTTGCGCAGGTCGCCGACGAAGGCAGCCGTCGCGTCCGACAGCTGCTTGAGCAGCGAGGCATGCGCGGTGAGCTGGTTGACGTGCGTGTCGAAGCCTCCGAGATAGGTCATGAATATCTTCGACTTGAGTCCCCCCGACATCAGGCGTGCCACGAGCTTGAGCTGCTGGCCGAGACTTGTGGTGGGATAGGTGCCGATCGTGCGGCCTGCGTCGAAGGCGGTCTTGACGCGTTGCGAATAGGTGTCGCTCTGCTCCTTGATCGCACGGATGAACATGTATTCGCTGCCGTAGGGAATGTCTTCAGCCACGGGCTCGTCGAGCTGGTTGCGCCCGAGCCGGAAAAAGGTGTCGGGATCCGCCAGCGTGATGCCCATCGCGCCCTTGTCGCTCTGCAGCATCATCGAAAGGCTGCCGCCGATCTGCACGGCGAAGGGATCGGGAGGCAGTTCGAGGGGATAGGTGGGATGCGCGTATTCGAGGTAGCGGCCGGCCCATCCCGTTTCCAGCACAGAGGAAGCCCCCGACGCGCTGAGCCAGATGTCGGTCGACCGGAAGTGCGAACGGTTGGCTCCCTCGTAGCCGACGCCCTGCACCACGGCGAGCGCCCCGGACTGGAACAGCGTGCGGAAGCCGGTCATCTGGGGATGCAGCCCCATCGTGGGATTGGCGATCTTGAGCACCTGACTCGATGGGATGCCGACGGTGGGACGACGCTGATAATACCGCGCATCGGTGTATGGAACGAAGGTGTTCAATCCATCGTTGCCCCCGAACAGCTGCACGATCACGAGCACATTGTCGTTGGCCTGCCACGCATCGGGACGCACGGCGTGGCGCGTCCCCGCATGCACGGGGATGCCACCAAGCAGAAGTGGCACCGAGGCCACGCCTGCCGAGGCGGCGATCGAGCGCGTGAGAAAATCTCTGCGTTTCATGGTCTTCCGTTCCTCGATCGTGTCAGGTCAGTGCTGCTGGAAATCCGGCGCCTCGGTCACGCGCGTGAGCATCGCGCGCAGATTCACCGCCGCTGCCGGTGCGTCGATGTTCCATTCGTAGACCGGCGCGTTGCCGAGCATCGCATTCAGGTACAGCTCGCGCCGTGTCGTTGAAACGGGACGGGGGAGGAGGAGTGTGAGGATGTTGTCGATCAGCGTATCCGCGTCGGTGTGTCCGTCGATCTCCTTCGCCCATGCCACCACATCCATCGGAAGCTGCGTCCCACCACCCGGCATCTGCCCCGTGACGAACCGCAGCGCGTAGTTCTTGCGCAGGGGATAGGTGGTCGTGCTGATCCACGTGCGGTAATCCTCCCAGCCCTGCACGGTCGGTGGATTGATCAGCTCCTGCTCGAGACTGGTCATGTCCTTCTGCAACTGCGTACCACCAGGATTCGCGCCGAACTGGCGCACCATGCCGGCTTCGTACACGGCGGGATTCTTGATCATGGCACCCACGTTCACGTCATCGAAGAAGTGCGCACTGCGCAGCAGCGTTTCGATCACGGGACGGATCTCGTAGTTGTTTGCGCGGAACACGTCGGCGAGTCCGCGCACGATGTCGCCGTCGACCGCCGCGGGATTGTTGTACACGAATGCCAGATACAGCTTGCGGCAGAGAAACAACGCCACTTCCTCGCGCTCGAAAATGATGTCGACGATTTCATCACCCTCGAATCGCCCGTCGAGCGAGGAACGCCCCACCACCGTGCGGCCCATGAAGGTCTTGTTGCCGGTGTCGTGGTACATGGGGTTGAACACGGGTTCAAGCGATGTGAATTCATCGAGCCGCCAGCCTGTCAGACACCGGGCAGCCTCCTTGATGTCCTGCTCGGTGTAATGACCTTCGCCCATCGTGTAGAGCTCCATCAGTTCGCGTGCATAGTTCTCGTTCGGATTCCCGCCCGTATTGATGTCGCCTCCGAGGTAGCGAAGCATCGCTGCGTCGTGATTGACCAGCTTCATCAGTGATCGGAAATTTCCCAGCGCATACGCTCGGAACAACTGATTCTGTGTGTAGAGAAGCTGCGGCACGCGTACCTCGCGCGACTCGCTCGTGATGTGGCCCGACCAGAAGAACACCATCCTCTCCTGAATCGTCGGTCCGCTCGTCGCCATCACGTTCGCCCACCACCCGCGCAGCGCATCGCAGAGCGTCATGTTGCGGGCGTCGTAGGCATTCTTCTCCTCCTGTGTCACCGGACGGTCGACGATGTCTTCCGCCCACGCCCCCGGCGAGAGGGGATCGGGCGGCGTGTCGAACAGCGCATCGATCGTCGCGTCGAGTCCCTGCGCAACAGCCGTTCGCACATCGCTCCATGCGGGAAGGAACACGGCACGTCGAAGCAGATGTGCCGCGCGTCGCGCATTGAAGGGATCACCTGATGAGGGAAGCCAGGGTTCGAGTCCCGACTGCGTGCGTCGTGCAGCACCGGTGAGCATGGGGGGAAGCGGCCGCCGAACGGCGCGCTGTGTGGGACGTGACATGCGTGAACCGGAATAATTGAGAGGCGATGCGTCTTAAAAACATAACCATCCCGTCAAATACCTGCAACATCCAATCGAAGGGACGGTGGACGCCCTCCCAAGACGGACGAGGGCGTCCGTCCTCCCAACGGGGGCGTCCGTCCTCCCAACGAGGGCGTCCGTCCTCCCAACGGGGGCGTCCGTCCTCCCAACGGGGGCGTCCGTCCTCCCAACGGGGGCGTCCGTCCTCCCAACGGGGGCGTCCGTCCTCCCAACGGGGGCGTCCGTCCTCCCGTGCAAATGTGTATCTTTGCCGAACTTCAGTTTCCACCCTACCACACAACCCCGAGAGTGTACATGATGCTTTTTCCCAGGAGCTCACGTGTTGTTGTCGCTCTGCTTCTCGTCGTCGCCTCCCTGCAGGCCATCGGCAAGGAGAAGGAGCGCTCGTCCTCACCGACTCGCCCGGCGACGATCGCCACAGGCGGCACGATGCAGATCGCCACTGGCGTCGTGATCGTCAAGTTGCGCGACATCGCCCGCATCACATCGACCGGCACCACCACCGGTGTGGCCAGTCTCGACGCGCGTGCTGCACGCTATGGCGTGCGTACCGTCACTCCCTTCATCGCTGCACCCGCCGTGCTTTCGAAGGCACCCGCAACAGCCGCGGCAGCCACGGTGCGCAGTCTCGTGAAGATCGTCTATGATGCCGACGCGGATCCCCGCGCGGTTGCACGGGACTTCATGACCGATCCCGCCGTCGACTATGCGGAACCCTACTACGTGTTCCCCCTGCAGCATACGCCGAACGACCCACGCCTGTCGCAGCAGTGGGCGCTGGCGATGATGAAGATGCAGGAGGCCTGGGATGTGACCACCGGCGACTCCACCATCCTCATCGGCAGCGTCGATTCGGGTGTGGATTGGACGCATGAAGATCTGAATCCCGCGATCTACCGGAATCCCGGTGAGTGGGGCACCAGTGGAGAACTGTCGACCAACGGCATCGATGATGATGGCAACGGCAAGATCGACGACTGGCACGGGTGGGACTTCATCGGTGCCGGCTCCGCGCAGGCACCACTGCCCGACAACAACCCGATGGATGGCGCGATCGGCCATGGCACGGGAACGTCTTCGTGCTTCGGCGCCACCGCCAACAACGGCCTCGGCATGGCGGGCACCTCGTACCGCGCGAAGATTCTCGCGGTGAAGACCGGTGCGGAAGCCGCCTCGCTCGGTATCCTCGCCGGATATGAGGGACTCCTCTACGCCATCGACATGGGCTGCAAGGTCATCAACTGTTCCTGGGGCGGCACGGGTGCGTACTCGCAGGCACTGCAGGACATCATCGATTACGCATATTCGAAAGGCGCCCTCGTTGTCGGTTCCTCCGGCAACAATCCTCTCGACAACGACCGGCAGCCGCACTGGCCATCCTCGTTCAACCACGTGCTGAATGTCGGCTCGATCGAGGCCACCGGCGCAGCCTCGACCTGGTGCACCTACGGAACCTCCGTGCATGTGTACGCGCCCGGAGCAAACGTGATGACCGCCCGTCGCGGCGGCGGCTACCAGAATCAGACCGGAACGTCCTTTTCAACGCCGCTCGTGTCGGGTCTTGCGTCGCTGCTCTTCGCGAAGAATCCGACGTGGACACCCGACCAGGTGCTCAAGCAGATCCGCGTGACGGCAGACGGCTTCACCAATCCCCCGCAGCCCAAGTACTTCGGTCGCGTCAACGCCCTGAAGGCACTGACCACGAATCAGACCCTGGCCGACATCCCCGGCCTGCACATCAAGTCGCACGTCGTCACTACGCCCGGTGGCACGCG
The DNA here is from genome assembly GCA_023432805.1 of Bacteroidota bacterium. Lineage (GTDB taxonomy): Bacteria > Bacteroidota > Ignavibacteria > SZUA-365 > SZUA-365 > JAEYUG01. Next base: position 22,929 of record JAEYUG010000024.1, read on the forward strand.
CTTCACCGCACCCGGCCAGACCGCCCGCGTCGACATCGTGCTCGAGAACGTGCTCGCACCGACCAGCGCAAACGCCACGGCGACCATCGAATTCGAGGATGCCTACGTCAGCACGCCCAACCCGACACACACCATCGGAGTGTTACCGACCTTTGGAACCAAGTCACTGACCTTCGATGTCGTCCTTGCCAACAATCCCCTCACGAGCGAAGGCGTCATCCCCTTCCGCATCAGGATCGTCGATGGCACCTATCTCGACTACCTGACCGAATCAATCGAGATCTATCTCGACAATGGCTGGCATACAGCCCTCGGCAACCTCAACGTGCCGTTCTTCAGCTCCGTGCACGTGCGCAACGAATCCGTGGTCTGGGGCAGCATCGACATCACCCAGAACAGCGTTTCCGCCCAGAACTACGTCTTCCGCACCTCCAACGGCGGCACCCAGTGGTTCCTCGCCGGTGCCAGCGGCCAGGGCGGCTACCCCGCAGCCGGTAGCGGCACCTACTCCGTGTTTGCCACGGATGCCTTGAATGGATGGATCGGCACGGGTCCTGCAAGCGGTCAGGCCCAGGTCTATCGCACCACCAACGGTGGCCAGAACTGGATCGGCGCATCCGTCGCAACCATCACCCCCTTCGTCAACGTCGTCCACATGTTCGACGATCAGAACGGCATCATTCTCGGCGACCCGCGCAACAATGTGTGGGGGATCGGAAAAACCACGAACGGTGGCGCGGCATGGTCGCCGCTCGCCACTCCGCTCACGGCCCCCACGGGGGAAGCCGGCTGGAACAACAGCTACGACTTCATCGGCGATACCGGCTGGTTCGGCACCAACAACGGCAAGATCTACAAGACCACCGATCGCGGTGAATCGTGGACGGCCATCACAACCCCCAGCACACATTCGACAGACATCTCCTTCCGCGACGTGAACACCGGTGCCGTGCGTTTCTCGCGTCAGGGCACGACGGGAACAGACACCATCGCCGTCACCACCGACGGTGGTGCGAACTGGCGACTCGTCTCGACCATCGCGGCGGCCGGCTCGTCGATGATCATGGAGCGGGGCGGCAAACGCATGTGGGTGCTGCGTAGCGGGAACGCGTACGAGTCCGGCGACCTCGGACTGACGTGGACCATGCAGCCCGTACCCGGCGGCTTCAATCCCATCACCGTCGTATCAGGCTACTCCACCGCCCAGACCACGTGGATCTACGCCGGCGGGTGGAATCTCTATCGCTACATCTCCCCGGCACAACCGGTCACCTCGGCCGAGGTGCCGCTGCTTCCCTTGGATCTGGCGATCGACGCCGTGTACCCGCAGCCCGCACGCGGCGGTGCCGCACAGGTCGCTTTCCGCCTCGCCGCCGCACGCCCCGTGCAGCTTGGCGTGTACGATCTGACGGGACGCCTCGTACGTCTCGTCGTCGATGCGACGCTCGCCTCGGGCTCGCATCATGCGCAGATCCCGACTGAAGGACTTGCAGCGGGCAACTACACGATCCGGCTCACCGATGGGGTGCAAAGCCAGATACGTCCGCTGCTCGTCGTGCGGTAGGACGAAAACATCCGAAGTGAACGCAAAGAGGCGCCGTGACTGGCGCCTCTTTGCGTTCACCCATCGGCGGCGGCGGCCAGCGCCCACCCGTTCACAATGCACCCGGACGTTTCCCGATCAGTTGCTGCAACTGCAGCGGGGTGACACCATACTCCCGCTTGAACGCCTGGGAAAAATGTGACAGATACCGGAACCCGCAACGGGTGGCAACTTCCGAGATCGCGCACGATTCAGCATGGAGGATCTTGTGCGCCTCCTGCAGACGGCATCGCAGCAGACATGCGCGAAAACTCAGTCCGGTCAGCGCACGAATCTGCCTGCGCACCTGCGCATGCGAGCGTCCCACAAGCCTGCATACATCATCCAACGAGAGCGTCGGCAGGGTGTGGAGCTCGAAGAGCACGTCGAGTATCTTCATCGCCGATGCATCGATGAGACCCATGTGTTTCACCTTGATGCCCTGTGCTTCAGGTGTACGATTGTTTTCGCATGCGAACAGCTTGAGATCCATGACACTGCACTCTGGAACTGATTGCGCAACTAACGTCAATTTACACGTTCATTTTTTTTCTGCAACTCCAAGGTGAAGATATTGCATTGATTCTACCCTCCATGCAGCGACAACATTACTGAACGGATCCGTAAACTCTGTCACTCTTGACAATAAACTCGGAATATGTTCTTATTTGACTGTGACTTTCTACGAAATCCTCGAACAGATACGTCAGGAACTCGGCTTGACACAGGCGCAGTTCCTTCGGATGATCCGCACTCCGCGCGCGACGTACAAGAAATGGCGTGACAACCCCGACGCCTCTCCGCAGCCACAGAAGCTCGAGAGCGTTGGTGACGCCCTTCGTGTACGTTTCACCGTCGGTGCCGGCCGCCTCGTCACAGGCTGGCGCAGGATGACTCCGAATGAAATGCCGTCGGGATTCAATCGCGGCTTCGAACCACCCTCTCCCTACTCCGTTCGCCGTATGGCGGCGAGTGCACACGAGCAGTATGAACGCATCGGCGCACCGGCAGGACCGTGGGACGCCCTCAGTGATGAGGACCGCTCCTTCTACGATCTGGCCTGGCGTGATGTGCTCGTACGCGTCGAGCAGCTCTCCCGTCGCTTCGAGCACGATGCAGGAGAAGCGGTGACTTCGTTCGAACGTCTTGTGATTGATCGTACGCTTCGGCGCAACACCGGCGACTAGCACTGTCCCATTCCGCATCCGACGTCCGCACCCTCGGCGAGGGCCGCTTCCGCACGCTCGTTTCGCGCCCACAATCTCCCCTTTCTCCTGTTCAGGGCAGGTTCCGTACCATTGATCCTCACATCCCCGGTGCGTAACTTGCTGTCTTGCATCCACTCACGTCCACTCTGGCCAATCCATCTGTGAATTCACCTGACACCTTCCGTCCGTCGGCATTGCTGGTGACCGGAGGCGCGGGATTTATCGGGAGCACGTTCGTCCGCACGATCATCGACCGTGGGCAGCACGGCGACCGCTGCGTCGTGCTCGACAAACTCACCTATGCCGGTAATCTCGAGAATCTGGCCGGGTATGAAGGCCGGCTGACGTTCGTGCACGGCGACATTGCCGACGCGGATCTCGTGGCGCGCACCATTGAACAGCACGGCATCGACACCATCGTGCACTTCGCGGCCGAAAGCCATGTGGATCGCAGCATCCTGGGTCCCCTGACCTTCACACAGACCAACGTGGTCGGCACGCACGTGCTGGTCGAATGCGCCCGCGCCGCAGGTGTGCGGCGCTTCCTGCACGTCTCCACCGACGAGGTGTACGGGTCGCTCGGCGCAGAGGGTTTCTTCACGGAAGACACGCCGCTCGATCCCACGAGTCCCTATGCCGCGTCGAAGGCGGCTTCCGATCTGATCGTGCTCGCATCCGCGCGCACCTTCGGCTTCCCCGCGATTGTCACGCGCTGCTCGAACAATTACGGTCCCTTCCAATTCCCGGAAAAACTCATTCCCCTCATGATCATGAATGCGCTCGGCGACGTGCCGCTCCCGGTCTACGGAGATGGACGAAACGTGCGCGACTGGATCCACACGCTCGACCATACCGATGCGCTGCTGGCGGTGCTCGAGCGGGGACGACCGGGCGAGGTGTACAACATCGGCGGTTCGAATGAGTGGACAAACATCGACATCGTACGGCGCATTCTCGCCGAGCTCGGCAAGCCCGAATCGCTGATCACGCATGTGACCGACCGGCTGGCGCATGACAGGCGCTATGCGATCGATGCATCGAAGATCCGACGTGAACTCGACTGGGAGCCGTCGATGGCCTTCGAGGAGGGACTCCGCGCGACGATCGACTGGTATGTGGCACATCCCGACTGGCTGGCCCACGTGCGGTCGGGTGCATACATGGCGTATTACGAACAACAATACACTCGCAGGTAGGCTGCCGTCTCGCAGCAACGCTGCCCCACTTCCACAATCACCCCGAGGGGTGCCCGTGAACATCCAAGAAAAGCTTCGTTCCAAACAGATCAGCATCGGCGTGGTCGGTCTCGGCTACGTCGGTCTTCCGCTCGCCGTCGAATACGCGATGGCCGGATACCGTACCATCGGCATCGACGTGGATCCCGCCAAGGTCGCCTCGATCAACAAGGGCGTCAACTACATTGACGATGTGCCCGATGCGGACCTCTACACCGTCGTATCCAACGGCATGTTTTCGGCAGAGGACCACTATCGCAGCATTCCGGATCTCGATGTCGTCTTCATCTGCGTGCCGACACCCTTCACCGAGATGAAGGATCCAGACATCAGCTACATCATGCAGGCGACCGAGGGCATTGCGGCGGGATTGCGCAAGGACCATGTCGTCATCCTCAAGAGCACAACATTTCCGAACACGACCGAGGGCTACGTGCAGCCCGTGCTCGAGCGCACCGGCATGAAGGCCGGTCGCGACTACTATCTCGCCTTCTCGCCCGAACGCATCGATCCCGGCAACAAGATCTTCACCACGGCCAACACGCCGGTCGTGGTGGGCGGTGTGACGAAGAAGTGCACCGACATCGCCTCGCAGGCCTGCGCGCTCGTGATCCAGCAGGTCGTGAAGGTGTCGAATCCGAAGGTCGCCGAGATGGAAAAGCTGCTCGAGAACATCTTCCGGTCGGTGAACATCGCACTCGTCAACGAGATGGCGATGCTCTGCGACCGCATGGGCGGCATCAACATCTGGGAGGTGGTGGATGCGGCAAAGACGAAACCCTTCGGGTTCATGCCGTTCTATCCCGGTCCCGGCATCGGAGGCCACTGCATCCTCATCGATCCCTACTACCTCAGCTGGCTGGCGCGCAAATACGACTTCCAGACCAACTTCATCACGCTTGCCGCCGAGACCAACGAGAGCATGCCGTTCTACGTCAAGAACATGGTGTTCCGCGAAGTCAGCCTCATGCCCGTGTCCGTTCGCGATGCGAAGATCCTCATGCTCGGCGTGGCCTTCAAACGCGACGTCGACGACACGCGCCATTCCCCGGCGCTGCGCGTGATGGAGCTGCTGTTCCAGGACCAGGTGCGCAACATCATCTACAACGATCCCTGGGTGCCCTCGATCACGGTCGAAGGCAAGCGTCTGCGCTCGCAGAAGCTCACCCCCGAGCTGATCGCGTCGGTCGACTGCGTGGTGATCACCACCGACCACTCCGACTACGACTACGACATGATCGTCAAGCATGCACGGCACGTCGTCGACACGCGCAACGCCACGCGCAATGTCAAGGGGAAGAACTCCCACGTCACCGTGCTGGGCGACGGCCGCTGATGCATACCTTTCTCTCCGTCGTCGGTGCGCGGCCCAACTTCATGAAGGTCGCACCCATCCACCGGGCGCTCGCGCGACATGCCGATCGCGTGCGGCACGTGATCGTGCATACCGGACAACACTACGACGAGAAGATGTCGAAGGTGTTCTTCGAGGATCTCGAGCTGCCGGTACCCGACGTGTATCTCGGCATCGGTTCCGGCACGCATGCCGAGCAGACCGCCCGGGTGATGATCGCCTTCGAGCAGACCCTCCTCGAGGTGAAGCCCGATGTGGTGATCGTCGTCGGCGATGTCAACTCGACGCTCGCCTGCAGCGTCACCTGCGCCAAGCTGCAGGTGCCCGTCGTGCATGTGGAGTCCGGTCTACGCAGCTTCGACCGCACCATGCCCGAGGAGATCAACCGCATGGTGACCGACATTCTCAGCGACATGCTCTTCGTAACCGAACCGGCGGGAATCGCCAACCTCCGGCACGAGGGCATCCCCGACGAGAAGGTGCACCTGGTCGGAGACGTGATGATCGATTCGATCGCACAGTACCGCGCGAAGGCCGCACAGTCGGGCATCCTCGCAGAGCATGGTCTTGCGCCGCGCGCGTACACGCTTGTCACCCTGCACCGTCCGTCGAACGTCGACGTGCGCGAGAATCTCGAGAAGGTGCTCGACATCTTCGAGCAGATCCATCCCGACACGACGCTGATCTTCCCGATCCATCCCCGCACGAGAAAGCGCATCGACGAGTTCGCGCTCGCAGACCGCTTCCGTGCGATGGAGCGGCTCGTGCTCTGCGATCCGATCGGCTACCTCGATTTCCTCTGCCTGATGGACAACGCCCAACTCATCCTCACCGACTCGGGCGGCATCCAGGAGGAAAGCACGTTTCTCGAGGTACCGTGCCTGACGCTGCGCGAGAATACCGAACGTCCCGTAACCATCGACGTCGGCACCAACCAGCTGCTCGGGCTCGACGTCCCGCTCGTGGTCGCGAAGGCGCGCGACGTGTACGCGGGGCATCCCAAGACGGGCCGCATCCCGGAGATGTGGGACGGCCGCGCCGCGGAACGCATCGTCACCATTCTGCTGGAGCGCTACGCCCGATGACACGCATCCCTACCCTCCTCCTGCTCGCCTGCGCGCTGTCGTCGACCGCGTTCGGCCAGGCGATGGAAACCTACCAGGCCCAGAAGAAGGCCGAGAAGTCCGAACCCAACCGCTTCCTCAAGGCCGAGTCGCTCGAAAAAACCGACCAGCTCGGCCGCTACTACCGGCGCGCGTTCAGCGACCGGTCCCGACGCGGCAGTTCGATCTTCGGTGCGCGGACGGGCACGGGCGGCGAGGGGATGGACGCGGGCACCATGACCACCGGCGTGTTCGAAGGTCCGATCGATCCGGCACAGTACCGCCTCGGTCCCATGGACCTGCTCGCCATCAACATCTGGGGCGACATGCCGGCCTCGCTCACGGTCGTCGTCACCCCCGAGGGCAGCGTGCTCGTGCCCACGGTGGGGGAAATCCCGGTGCGGAATCGCTCGCTGGCGGACGCAAAATCCCTCATCAGCGCCGAAGTGAAACGCCGCTACCCCCGTGCGGAAGCCACCGTCACGCTCATGACGCCGCGGCTCTTCACCGTGCATGTTTCCGGGGTGATCGAAACGCCCGGCGCCTACGAGGCTTCCGCTGTGGATCGCGCCGAGCGCATCATCGCGCTCGCCTCGCTCGTGCAACCGAAGACGGATGCCGCCACCACGACATCCCGCCAGTATCTGGAAGATCCCGACCGGAACATCTCGTACGCGCAGGCGCAGACCGAGCGTGCGCGGAGCATGTCGCTGCGTGCGATCAGGATTCTGCGGGGACGCGACACGCTCGGGGTGGATCTGCTGCGGTATTACGCGACGGGCGATGTGACATGCAATCCCACGCTGCTTGACGGGGATGTGATCGTCGTGCCTCCTGAACAGCTGGCGGGCAACACGGTGAGCATCACCGGAGCCGTGCGGTTGCCTGGTAGCTACGAGTTCCGTGCAGGCGACAGTCTTTCGCTCATGCTGCGCATCGCGCAGGGATTCACCGAGCAGGCGATCACCGATTCGGTCGAGGTGCTGCGCACATCGGCCGATGGCGCGCGCTTCGAACGTCTCGTGCGGGACGGTGCGCGCGTGCTGCGGGGCGATGAGGACCTCGCGCTGGAAGCGAATGACCGCGTGCTCGTGCGCGAACGGAAATCGGCTCCCCTGATGGCGAGTGTGATGATCCGCGGCGAAGTGCAGCGTCCCGGCAGCTATTCGGTGTCGCCGAACGGCACGCTGCTGACACAGGTGCTGGCGATGGCAGGTGGATTCACCGATCAGGCCGCGCGTGTCGAGGTGATGGTCATCCGTCGCGACCCCAATGCAGCGCTTGATCCTCTCCGAAGCATCCCCGACTACGAGCGTCTGACGGATCTGCGTTTGAGCGACATGAACAAGGAGGAGCGCGAGTACTTCACCCTCGAGAGCGCGCTCAAGCGCAACACTGCCGCCTTCGATGCGCGACGGCTCTTTCTGACTGGCGACGCGGCGGCCGACATCACCCTGCGCGACGGCGACGAAATCGTCGTGCCCGAAACCCAGCACACCGTGTACGTGTTCGGCCAGGTCGCACGACCCGGACACGTGACGTACGCAAGGGACGAGGACCTCGACTACTACCTCGATCATGCAGGCGGCACGTCTGCGGAGGCGAAGACCGGCGACATCCGCGTGATCAAGGCCGGCTCGAAGAACTGGGTGGATCCCGACGACACGCCGATCGAACCGGGCGACGCGATCTGGATTCCGCGCAAGCTCGAGCGGGATTTCTTCTTCTACTTCACCGCGATCCGCGACGTGCTGCAGGCATCCGTCGCCATCGCAACCGTCTATCTGCTGCTACAGCAGATCAAGGGGAGATGACGCATGGACACTTCCGGGACGTCCCACCCCGAGCCGCAGAACGACGAGCGCACGCGCGACGTCAACGTGTGGCACTACCTGCAGATCCTCGTCCACTGGCGCCGTTTTCTCGTCGTCAACGTCGGCATCATCGTCGCGATCGCGATCGCGATCACGCTGCTCATGCCCAACCGCTACCGCAGCACCGCGTCGGTGCTCGCGCCGAAGCAGGAGGGTGGGATGGGATCGACGATTTCACAGCTGACCAAGGACTTCCTTCCCTCGGGCATGCTCGGGAAGCTGGGCACGAATCAGGGTGCGTACAACTACCTCGCGATTCTCAACAGCCGCACGGCGAAGGAGGCGGTCGTCCGCACGTTCGACCTGACGAAGGTCTACCAGTCGAAGAACGGATCGATCGAGCGCGCGGTGCGCGAGCTGGAGGGCTATTGCAGCTTCGATCTCGGCGAGAACGGCGATGTGATCATTTCGGTGACCGACGAGGATCCGAAGCGCGCCGCCGACATGACCAACCATTTTGTCGAGATGCTGAACACGATCAGTGTGCAGCTCAGCACGCAGGAGGCGAAGAACAACCGCCTCTTCCTCGAGAAGCGCTACAACCAGGCACGCGCCGACATGCACGCCGTCGAGGATTCCCTGAAGGCCTTCCAGTCCCGCCACGGCATCTACGCCCTGCCCGAGCAGACCAAGGCCGCCATCGAGGGAGCCGCACAGCTGCAGGCCCAGGCGGCCGTCGCCGAAGTGGAACTCGACATCATCCGACGCTCGCTCGGGTCCGACAATCCCGAAGCCCGGCTGAAGGAATCTGAGATTCGCGCCCTGACCGACAAGGTGCGCGCAATGAAATTCGGATCGAAGGATCCTGATCTACGCGATTCCGACCTGTTCATTCCGTTCAAGGACGTCCCCGAACTCGGCATGCAGTATCTGCGGCTGTATCGGGAGTACGAAATCCAGAACCGCATCCAGCAGCTTGTGATCCCCATGTACGAGCAGGCCAAGGTCGACGAGCAGAAGACCACGCCCGTCGTGCTCGTGCTCGACGCCGGTGTGCCGAGCGAAAAGAAAGATTCACCCAAACGCATGTTCATCGTACTGGCCGCGGCGATCATGGGATTCTTCGTCTTCGCGTTCTTCGTGTATCTGATGGCGAGCGTTCTCGCACGCACCGAACCCGCCACCTCGATCGAGCTGCGTCTGCGCAACGGCGTGGCACGCGTCGCCCGCTGGTACCGCGTGCGGTTGTGATGCTGCACCGCCGATGTCACGCCTCCTGACCAATTCCCTCTTCAACCTGCTGGGCCAGGTCCTGCCCCTCGTCATCGCGCTTGTCGCATGGCCGCTCGCCATTGGTGGACTCGGGCTCGAGCTGGCGGGGGTACTGACGTTTGCGTGGACAATGCTCGGCTATTTCGCCTTCTTCGATCTGGGACTCGGTCGCGGCACGACGAAGTTCTTTGCCGAGGCGCTGCAGCAGAAGCGGCACGACGATCTTGCCGACATTCTCTGGGTGTCGTTCATGCTCAATGTCGCGATCGGCCTACTCACGCTTGCCGTGCTCATGCTCTCTGCGTCCACCCTTGTGCACGCATTGAACGTGCCCGCCGCGCGTGTCGAGCTGACAACGACCGTCTTCAGGGTGCTTGCGCTCTCGATTCCCGCCGTCACCGTGACTGCCGTGTTGCGCGGCATCCTCGAAGCCGCCGAGCGGTTTGATCTCGTGAACCTGATCAAGGTGCCGTCCAACAGCGCCCTGTTCCTGATTCCTGCCGTCTGCATTCCCCTCGGGATGGATCTCGTACCGATCGTGGCGCTGATGGTGGCCTCACGCTGGGCGACGGTCATCGCCTATTTCTGGTCCGTCGCCCGTCGCTTCCCCTCGCCCGTGCGGGCCTTCACCTTCCGGCCGGCGCGAGCCGGCGCACTGCTTCGCTATGGCGGCTGGGTGAGCGTCTCGAATCTGATGAATCCCCTCGTCACCTATGGCGAGCGCTTCCTCATTCCTGGCATGCTGTCGCTGACCATGCTCACCTATTACACCGCGCCCTTCGAGCTCGTGGCACGCATGGCGATCATCCCCGCGAGCATTTCGCTGACCCTTTTCCCCCGTTTCAGCGGAGGTGGACTTGCAGGTGACGCAGACGCGCGCGCGCTCCTTGTTCGTCCCAGCATCTACCTCGTGCTCGTCATGACTCCCCTCGCCCTCGTCTTCCTCGCCTTCGCGCCGGAGATCCTGCATCTCTGGCTCGGAGGCGATTTCGCGGACGTGGCTGCGACGATGCTCATGGTGCTCGCCGTGTCGTTCTTCTTCAACGCGCTGGCCTACGTGCCACTCGCGGCCCTGCAGGGCATGGGCCGTCCGGACGTGAAGGCCTGGCTCGACATCGTGGCGGCCCTCCTCTTCGGTGCGCTCTGCTGGTTCGGCATCACCTGGTTCGGCATCACGGGAGCGGCTTGGGCCAAGCTCGCCGTCACCCTGCTCGACACCGTTGTGCTGCTCATCTTCGCGCTGCGCCTGCTCGGTGTTCCAGGCGGCATCTTCCTTTCCGATGGCATGGGTTCCCTACTCGCCCTGAGTTGCGCGATGTTCGCGCTCGCGTTCGCGGCGACTCAGATGGATCTCCCGATCCTTGTGCGCGCCCTGCTCTTCACCTCGCTGCTCGCGGGCTTCCTGCTGCGTTTCTGGCGGCATGCTGCGACCGACGACGACCGCGCACGCTTCCGCCTCGCCGTCGCCCGGTGGAGGAGTGCCTGATGGCACAGGGTGGCGTGGTGCAGAGCGACCGTGCAACGGACCGCATGCGTGCGGCCTTCCTCGACAATCGCGCGGGTGTGCTCGACAGCGCAGCGCTGTTCGGCGGCACCCGCCATCTCGCATTCATGGGCGCCGTCCTGCTCTGCTCGCTGCAGTTCCAGACCATGCCCATCGGCATCAAGGCGCAGATCCTTCCCCCCAGCTCCGTGCTGTCGCTGCTGTTCCTGCCCTTCATCCTCCATCGCGTCCCGCGCTCGCCGCTGCTCGTGGCGGTGCTGCTCTTCGTCGGCTATGCCGCCGTGCATTCGTCGATCTGGCTCACCATCGACATGATCGATCTGGGCGCTGAAATGCGCTTCATCGCTTGGGTGCGGCAGATCTTCGCGCTGGCGGCGGGACTCGCAACCTTCCTCGTCATGCGCGCGTGCTTCCTGCACCTCGGCGATCGCGACATCGCCCGCTTCATCATCTGGGGCACCGTGCCGGCACTCGCGCTCGCCTTCCTCAACATCCTCTGGGGTGCACTCAAGCAGGGCTGGGCCGGTGCGATCGTCGAAGGCGTGCGCGACATCGTCTCGCCCTACGGCTTCACCGCGCCGATGCGGGCGTCGGGTTTTGCCGCCGAACCCTCGACCTTCGCTGCCGTGCTCGTGATCGTCGTCGTGCCCGTCTTCCTCATGCTGTTCGGGTCGAAAACCAGCAGACCGCGACACATCGTCCTGCTCGCGCTCACCTTCCTCTCGATCGCGTGGACCTTCAGTTCCATCGGCATCATCCTCCTCGCCGCGCTGCTCGTGGTCGGCATCGCGCTCGGTCCCAGCAAGCGCTTCATGACCCGCATCTCTCTCGGCGTCTTCCTGATGTTCGCCGCTGCCGTGGCCGTGTTTCCGAACAACCAGATCTTCCGCCACGCAGGCGCGATCGCCGCGGGCACATCGAACGTCTCGTTCAACGACCGCATCTACAGCACCATCGGTCCCTACATGACCTCGTTCGAGTCCTTCACCATGCTGGGCTACGGACTCGGCGGCACGTCGGTGCACTTCAAGGAGATCATCCCCGCCGACCAGCAGGCCGACATCCTCGAGGTGCGCTGGAAGGAGCTTCCCAACCTCGGCACGCTCATCGGGCGCATCTACGCGGAGATCGGCGCCGTCGGACTCGCACTCTTCCTCTTCTTCATCTTCATCACGTTCCGCCAGATCCGCACCATCCTGCGCAGCGGCGCCCCGCGCATGCGCATCGTGACGATCGCAGCCGCACGCCTCGGCTTCATCGTCACGCTCATCAGCCTCTTCAGCGCGTTCGGATCCTTCCACATGCCCTATCTCTGGTTGTGGATGGCGGTGGTGGATTCCCGGTACATCCTCCTCGGCACCGCGGGTGGCACGCCGCAGCACACGGGGGAAGCCTCCGCATGATCGCCGCCGTGATTCTCGCATGGAACAACGTCGACGACACCATCGCGTGCATCGACTCGCTGCGCGCATCCACGCACCCGGTCGACCGCGTGCTGCTCTACGACAACGGATCCACCGACAACACGGCCGCCGCCCTTGCCGCACACTACGCTGACGATCCCTGGGTGCAGTTCCACGCCAACAACGACAACCTCGGCTTCGCGCGCGGCGTCAACCTCGGTATCCGCGAGGCCTTCGCGCTGCAGGCCACCCGCGTGCTGCTGCTCAACAACGACACCATCGTCGACCGGGCCTGCCTCGCCCTGCTCGCCGCCGCCCTCGACGACAATCCCCGCGCCGCCGCCGCCGCCCCCACCATCCCCTACCACGACCGGCCGGACACCATCTGGCAGGCCGGCGGCGACTGGAACCGCTGGAAGGCCGGCCTCGACGTCCCGCTCAAGAACCGCCCCGTCGCCGAGCGTCCCACCGCCCCCGTGAGCTGCACCTTCCTGACCGGCTGTGCCATGCTGCTCGATCGCAGCGCCCTCGAGCGGGCGGGACTCTTCGACGAGCGCTTCTACTTCTACGGCGAAGACGCCGAACTTTGCCTCCGCCTTGTCGGCGCCGGCCACGACCTCGTCTACGTGCCCGACGCCATCGTTACCCACAAGATCGGCGACATTGCGCGCAGCCGCATGTCGCCCTTCGTGCTCTACCACCGCGGCCGCGCCGCCCTGCTCGTGCCGCGCATCCACGCCCGCAGATGCGAATTCGCCTACGCCGTCGTCGTGCAATACACCATCGTCACCCTCTTCCGCATGCTGCAGCTCTGGCGGGGGGGATGGAGCACGGCCGCATTCCGCGCCTGGTTCGAGGGGCTCGCCGACGGTCTCGTCGGAAGCGACCGGCGCCGATACTGATGACGACACGCACCGGTCCCTGACACAATGAACATCCTCTTCATCACGCCGCGCATCCCCTATCCGCCCTACCGGGGCGACAAGCTGCACGTGTTCAACCTCGTCAAGCGGTTGTCGGCACGGCATCGTGTGGGACTCGTCACCTTCGTGGAAAGCGACGCCGAGCGCGTGCACATCGAACCCCTGTCTGAGTTCTGCAGCTTCATCCGCGTCACCCACCTGTCGAAGTGGACCTCGCTGTTCAACTGCGCGACCGTACTCTTCAACCGCACGCCCTTCCAGGTTGCGTATTACAGGTCGCGCGCCTTCGCCGATTCCGTGCGCGAGGCCGTCGCAGCGTTTGCACCAGACATCATCCACAGCCACCTGATCCGCACCGTGCAGTACACACGCGGACTGGGAGACTTCCCCCGGGTGCTCGGGCTCACCGACGCGGTCTCGCTCTATCTCGAGCGCTTCGCCGAGCAGGAACGCAATCCCCTCAAACGCGCACTTGTGCGCATGGAACTCGCCCGCATCATCCAGTACGAATCCGTCGCGGGGGCATACGACCGCGCCCTCGTCTGCTCGGAACTCGATCGCGACGTGATCCTCTCGCGGGCGCCCGATGCGCGGGTGGGACTGCTCTACAACGGTGTGGACCTCGACAGCTTCACGCCGCGGCCCGACATCATGCCCGAGCCCGGCCGCATCATCTTCACTGGAAACATGACCTACTTCCCGAACATCGACGCTGTGCAGTGGATGCTCACGGAGATCTTCCCGGCGATCAAGGTGCGCGTGCCGCACGCCACCCTGTATCTGGTCGGGCAGAATCCCCCCCGCGCCATGCGCGCCCTCGCATCCGACGACGTGATCGTGACCGGCTTCGTGCCCGACATTTCCGTCGAGTACCAGAAGAGCGCCGTGGCCGTCTCGCCCGTGCGTTTCGGGGCGGGCACGCTCAACAAGGTGCTCGAACCCATCGCGCTCGGCGTCCCCGTCGTCGCCACGCCCATCGGCTTCCCCTCGCTCGGCATGGAGGCGGGGCGCGACATCGAGATTGCCGACGATGCGCACACGTTCGCCGACAAGGTCGCCGCCCTGCTCGAGGATCCCGCACGCGCACGCGCCATGGCGGCCGAAGGGGCACGCAAGGTGCGTGAGCGCTTCTCATGGGATGCAATCACCGCGGATCTCGAGCAGCACTACGCACTCGCGCTCGAACACTTCCGCTCGCGGAGTGTTGATGCGCGCAGACACTGATTATGCCGATGACGCGCCACCCGCTATCTTCACGCTGATGGAGTAACAGTCCCCGATCGCATGCCGACCGCACACAGCTCGCAGAGCAGGCTCATCCTCTTCCTTGTCGACACCGCGGCAATCTGCTGCGCGTGGTTCGTGTACTATTACCTGCGCGTCGAGTCGGGACTCTTCACCACGATCACCTTGCCCGAGTTCACGATTCCGATGCTCGTGGTCGCCGGGTACTGGATCGTGCTCTTCTGGATCTTCGGCCTCTACCGCCCCTGGTACGCCCAGTCGCGCTTCGACGAGTTCACACTGCTGCTCAAGACCGTGACCTTCGGCGTGCTCGTCCTGTTCTTCCTCATCTTCATCGACGACACGCTCACACAGGATCCCGCCGCCTCGCGGCTGAAGATCCTGATCTACTGGGCCTTCCTGCTCGTCTTCGTCGGCACCGGCCGCCTCGCCCTGCGCAGCGTACGCCGCCGCATGCTCATCGCGGGCATCGGCCTGCATGCCACGGTGATCATCGGTCCCGATGCCAAGAGCGACGACCTGCATCGGACCCTGCGCCAGTTTCCCGCGCTCGGCCATCGCTTCATCGGGTTCATCACGAGCGACGGTGCGCGTGAACGCAGCGAGGCCGCAGCGCTGCCCTGCCTCGGCACCCTCGACGAGCTCGAGCGCATCATCGACGAGCACGGAGTCGACGATCTGATCATCACCCTCGATTCGACCGAACACGAACAGCTGCTCGACGTCATCGGCCGCGCAAGCGCATTCAAGGTGCGCATCAAGATCCGTCCCGATCTCTACGACATCGTGTCGGGCCAGGCCCGCACCAACCAGCTCTACGGCGTGCCGCTCATCGAGGTCACCCCGCAGCTCATGGCTCCCTGGGAGGAGGTCGCCAAGCGCGCCTTCGACATCATCGTTTCCACGCTCGCCCTCGTCATCGGCGCGCCGCTCTTCCTCATCATCGCAATCGCACAGAAAATCGGAAGCCCCGGTCCGATTTTCTACCGTCAGGAACGTGTCGGCAAGGATGGGCAGGTGTTCCAGATCGTCAAGTTCCGCACCATGTATGTGGATGCCGAAAGCCGTACGGGACCGACCTGGGCGGTGCAGGACGATCCCCGCGTCACACCGCTCGGCCGCTTCCTGCGCAAGTCCCATCTCGACGAACTCCCGCAGTTCTTCAACGTACTCGAGGGAGACATGAGCATCGTCGGTCCCCGCCCCGAGCGTCCCTTCTTCGTCGAGCAGTTCATCCGCGAGATTCCCCTCTACCGCCGCCGCCTCAACGTGCGTCCCGGCATCACGGGCTGGGCCCAGGTGCGCCACACCTACGACCAGACGATCGAAGACGTCCGCACAAAACTCAGCTACGATCTGTTCTACATCGAGAATATGTCGCTGCGGATGGACATGAAGATCATGATCAGCACCCTCTACACCGTCGTCGCCGGGAAGGGCCACGCATGATCCCCCGTCCCCAACGCTCGACCAGCCCCCGTCCGCACGGCGCTCTCATCACCGCATGCCTCTGCCTGCTGCTCGCCCTGCCCGGAACGCGCCTGCATGCGCAGAGCGAACACGTGCCCGCCGTGCACCCCGTGCACGACTTCCTCGATCGCCTCCACGTGCGCGGCATCCTGCCGGACTATTCGCGCGCGTCGCTTCCCCTCGTGCGTGGCGACGTGACCCGCCTGCTGCGGCGCGCGGATTCCCTACATGCCTCCGCACGCATCCACCTCTCGGAAACCGAAGCCGCCTTGCTTGCCCGGTACGTCGACGAGTTCGTGAAGGAAGAGGATGGCACGCAGGATGCCGTCGTGCTCTTCGGTACTTCGGATGCCCGCCGCATCGGCGACGGCACGCCGACCTCCGGCGCGCACCGCTCCTTCCCGGGGGAAGCCTTCTCCGACCGCGAGAAATTCCTGTACCGCTGGACGAGTGGGGACCGCTCGACCACGATGTTCATGGAGCTGCTCGGCTCGGCGGAGGCGCGCGTGCTGCCGCATGAGGGCGGAACGCCCGGCGTCGTGCTCGGACAGATCGGAGGACGCTTCCGCGGGACGATCGGCACGCATTTCGGCTACGGCTTGCAGGCCACGAACGGAACCATCTTCGGAAATCGCGAGGTCGCGCTCGCCGACCCGGTCCTGCGTCAGAACGCCAACTTCAGCGATTTCGGGCGGGACTACTTCGACATCACCGAGGCGTATGTCTCCGCGCGATGGGGATGGGGCGACGCGTCGATCGGACGCGAGACCATCCTGCTCGGCGTCAGTCCCGTCTCTCGTGCTGTGATCGGCACCGGGGCACCCACCTTCGACGCCGTGCGCCTGAATGCCCATGCGGGCGTCCTACGCTTCAGCTTCCTGCACGGCGCGCTGCTGGGCGACTGGTCGCTGGTCGACGGAGGCTACCGCCCGTTCTACCACAACAAGTTCATCGCCGCACACCGACTTGAAGTCGACGCAGCGCGCTGGCTGCGCCTCGGTGTGTTCGAGACTGTCATCTACGCCCGTCGCGATCTCGATCTGGCATATCTCAATCCCGTCAATTTCTACAAGAGTGCCGAACATGCCGCGGGCGATCGCGACAACCCCATGCTCGGTTTCGATCTGCAGGTACTGCTCGGCGATGGACATCAACTCCATGGCACATGGACCATCGACGACGTCGATTTCAGCCGCATGGGCACGGGATGGTGGGGCAACAAGTTCCTCTGGCAGATCGGGATGACCTCGCACGCACTCGTGCCCGACATGGATCTGACCGCCGAGTACACCCGCATCGAGCCCTACGTCTTCTCGCACACCCTCGCCGACAACGAGTACACGCACAAGGGCTACACCCTCGCGCTTGATCTCGCGCCGAACAGTGATGCATGGATGCTGCGCGTGCGCCGCTGGTTCGGCGACCGCCTGCTCGTCTCGCTCAGCGGCGAGTATCGTCGCCATGGACGCAATGCAGTCAGCGACACGGGACTCGTGCGCAACAATGGCGGCGACATCGCCACGCGCTTCGTCTGGGGACGCGACCCCGAGTACACGCCCTTCCTCAACGGTCCCCTTGAAACTCAGGCCATCGTCGGGCTCGCCTTCCGCTGGGAGCCGCTTCGCAATTACGTCTTCGACGTAGCGTACCGCTATCGTCGGTTCGGGGGCGTCCGCACCCGCGACGACGACCATTTCCTCTCCCTCCTCTTCGATCTGCAGTTCTGAGCGACGACGTCACCCGGACGGCAGCATCATGTTCCTGTTCTCCGGCATTCTGCTGATGTCGTTTCTCAGCAAAAGCCCGCAAGTCGCTGAATTTTCTTGCTTTTAGCTTCTTGTTGTCGTATCGTTGGTTGGATTACTCCGGAACTGCATGCGGAACGCACTCGTCATCGGCGTCCTGTTTGCGTGTACTGCGCTCTGTGCGATCCCGACCGACATGGGTTGGGCGCAGAAGAAACCCGCGACAAGACAGACGACGCCGGCGAAAAAAAAGGCCACCTCTTCACCCGTGAAGAAGCGTGCCGTGTCCAAAAAAGGACGCACGGCCGCTCCCGTGCGCGCCGCGAGGAAGCCTGCACGCAAGCCTGCATCCAAGCCTGCACGCAAACCTGCATCCAAGCCTGCTGCCAGGCCGAAGGCGACGAGTGTCGAGAATCCGCCCGTCCCGAAGGCGATCCGCCTCAAGCAGGAGGAGCTCGAACGCATCCGTCTCGAAATCCGCGAGTATGAGAAGCGTCTTGCCTCAGGCAAGGCAAGGGAACGCTCGACCCTCGAGCGGCTCGACGACATGGAACGTCAGACGTCACTCATCCGCACGCTCGTCACCAACCTCAACGCGCAGATCGACGAGAGCGAACGCGACATCGCGGTCGCCAAGTCCGAGATCGAGGCCGCCGAACGCGAGCTTGCGCGGCTGAAGGCAGCATATGGACGATCGATCGTGTCGGTGTACAAGCGGGGACGCACGCATGACACGGAACTGTTGCTGTCGTCGCGCTCCCTGAACCTCATGCTTGTCCGGTCGCGGTATCTCAAGTCGTTTTCGCTGCGCCAGCGCGCGCAGGCCGATGAGATCCGCACGAAGAAGAACGCGCTCGGCGAACGCAAGGTGGAGCTCGAAACGAAGCTCATAGCGCAGCAGCAGCGCGTGCAGGAAAAGAAGCGCGAAGAAGGCGTGCTCGCTCAACGCACGGTCGAGCACAAGTCCCTGCTCGAACAGGTGCGCAAGGACAACGCTCAGGCCCTCGATCTGCTGCGCGGCAGACAGGCGGCAGCCAACAGGATCGAACGTCTCGTGGCGGATCTGGTCGAGCGCGATCGACAGCGACGACTCGCTGCGGAGGCGGGCGGAAAGTCGAAGAAGAGTACCGCAAAGGGAACAAAGGGTGGTGCGCCCACCCAGGCACGCATCGCAGATCTGCCCTCGGCACCGATTTCATCCACAGTGTTCGGCAGACTCAAGGGACGCCTGCCCTGGCCGGTCTCGTCGGGTGCGGTTGTCGGAGGGTTCGGCGAACAGATCAACAAACGCCTCGGTACGGTCACGGTCAGCAACGGCATCGACATCGAAGTGCCGCCCGGCACACCCGTACGTTCGATCGCCGACGGCACTGTCTCGAGCATCTCGTTCATTCCGGTATTCGGAAGTCTGATCATCATCAACCACGACGACGGATTCCGCACGGTGTACGCGCATGTCGCGGAAATCGGTGTGCGGCTCGAACAGCGGGTGAAAGCCGGTGCGGTGATCGCGCGCAGCGGTGAAGGTGTGATCGGTCCCCAGGTGCATTTCCAACTCTGGCGCGACCGCGCCAAGCAGAATCCGCTCAACTGGCTCAGTCCACGCTGACGAGCGCTCGACGGACGAGGGCGTCCGTCCTCCTAAGACGGACGAGGGCGTCCGTCCTCCTAAGACGGACGAGGGCGTCCGTCCTCCTAAGACGGACGAGGGCGTCCGTCCTCCTAAGACGGACCAGGGCGTC
>JAEYUG010000029.1 GCA_023432805.1 Bacteroidota bacterium
TGGTCTGACTGTCATGGATGTTGGCCGGCGTGACCTCAAAGGTGCGGATCATCTTCGTGTTCCCATCCATCTTGACGTGGTTCTTGTAGCCGAAATACGACTTCTTGTGCTTCTTCGTCCACGCAGCCTCCGTGTCACGCTGCCGGGCGATGCTGGGGTTCTGCTTCCACTTCTCTGGCGTCTCCCCACGGTCCAACGTCTCGCGATCTTCTGTGGAGATGTGCTGCACCGGGACCGGTACGATCGTTGCGTCAACAATGCGTCCCTCCCGAGCCACCATGCCGTGCGCCTGCAATTGCGCGTCGAACGCATCAAAGAGTTCGAGAATCACGCCCTCCTGACAGAGACGGTCCTGATACAGCCAGATCGTCTTCTCATCAGGGGTCGGATCCGCCAGGGTCAAGCCGAGAAACACGCGAAAATACAAGTCGCCGATCAGCCGTTGCTCCATCTTCCCATCCGGGATGTTGTAGAGGTGCTTGAGCACCATGATCTTGAACATCATCATCCGGTCGTACGAAGGCCGCCCGCCCGGCCGCTTTGGCACCACCGTGAAGACGCGGTCGAGAATGGGGCGGAAACGCTCCCATTCCACAAGTTCATTGATGCGCCAGAGCACGTGATCGGACGAGGCGATGCGTTCGAGCAGCAGATCTCCATCGAACATGCCTTGGACGGGGCGGTGTTTCTTCGCGGTCATACGAGGCTTGGATACGTTAAGGATTATAGGCTCTTGATATCCTGTAACAACGATGAGTTTTTAGAGGTTCCCAATACTCGAATCAGATCTCGTGAATTCCCATGCCTCTCGCTGGCTTAAATCTTCATCACTATATAACAATTGCGTCCTGATCCACCACGACGCGTCAGGATCAAGATAGCAGGGGTCTGCCTCGTCGGAACTGTATTTCCTGGGATAACATCCGAACGCAATCCGGCTCGTCCATTCGCGCTTAATTACTTTGGCGAAGAGCCCAGTGTTATTAAGATTCTCGACAATCTCGTCCGCGTTGCCCGACGAATCATATTGGATGATTAGATAATCTTGGAAAATCGATTTACGATTTCGCTTGTAATCTATGATCCCTTTCACGCCACAGTTTCTGAGCATCGCTGCCACACTGCCGCTTCGTGTCTGTAGCTGCTGATGATCACTCAACACGCGCATCTCCTGAAGGTACTGTCTTTTTGCTATTCCAATCAATTCACCGGGAATATTCTGCCGCATCTGCGCTTGTGCTGCATCGCAAAAAAAACGATATCAGAAAGATGGAGATTAGGCAGTTGCCGAGAAGGCGTTCCTTCCACGATAGTGCAATATGGTTTACCACGAGGCTCCTCATTTGAATCTCCTCTAATGAAAGTGCTTGTTTCCTGAAGTATGATGCATCGATACGATGCGATTCGTCACGTTTAACCCTGAAGGGCGCGTGTGCCCTTCGATTCATCGCGGTCCCAGAATGTGCGCTTGCAGTCTCCTGTTGTGGACTTCCCGTTAGCTGTCGTATGTAAACTGCATCTCTTCCTCTCTCATGCTTCACCAACGCTGGAAGCCCCTCTTCCAGCGACTCAGGATCGTTTGATACGAGATGGAATGCTCAACCCCAGATCCCCTGGTGGTGACCTGTCTGGTTCGTTCAGGCTGAATTGAAAACCACGACTCCTCCGTAGTCTGACAACTCACAACATGTGCTGTGTGTGGGAGAATCTACGGAAACGTCCATCCGATGTCAACAGCCACTTCTGAACCACTCGACGTCAGCAAATACCCGACTTTATACGTCCGAATCGAAACAGGCGTTTTCAATTCAATTACGCACCAAATCGCCGAATTGAAATAGCGAAGAACCCATGATTCTCTCCTGAATGATGTTAGGTGATGATTTTCGGCGAACGCCTGAGACTATTTCTTCTGTATAACGGCTGACTTCGCTGACTTTGATTTCGGGCCGACGATGACGTACTCCTTGATCCGGCTGATCTTGAAAAAACCCGGTCGGGGATCTCGGTAGAGGAATGTGCGCGGGTGCAACGTGTAGCCGTGGATGACCACCCAGTGCTCGGTGACATGATCGCGCGTGGGCACAACTGCGAGTACCGGATGACCCATGTCGATTGCCGAACGTATCGCGTCGTTCATGCCCGCATGCTTCCATTTGTGGACGGGCAGCAGCCCATACGACTTCAAACATTGCATGAGATCTTCTGTCGGAGTTCCATCCTCCCTTGTTGTGTTGCACTGCTGCTTCAACTCCTTCAGCGGCACCTTCAGATTCAAATAGTAGCGAAGCACCATATCGACACACCTTGTCCCGCACGTGTATGAGTCGAACTGGAGTGACAACGGAAAGTCGACAAGCTCGACCCGCTCCTTCCCGATCACCATCAGATCGTCAATAGTCTGTCTGGCCTTGCCGGCCACGTGATTGAAGCTCATGCTCAACTCCATTGTTCATGCTGCATGCAAAGTATGTGGATGGCAAAAGTGCTGCGTGGGTCAGTTGGCCCGGGCACGCATCATTTCGAGGAGGCCGTTGAACACTGCCCTGTCGTTGCTTGTCCTGACCATTGTACCGCTCGAACCGCCGCTGGTCGTGAATGCGACAGTACTGCCATCGAAGGATGTGATCGTGAAACTGCCCGTGCTGGGTTCGCCGACATCATACCCCGTCTCCGCCGTCACATACCCCATGGTCATCCTGCCGCTCGATTCATCGTAACCGGACTTGAAGATCACCACTGCCCTGACCATGACATCGTGCTCGGAATCGTACTTCGGTTCCACCGAGATCCATCCTCCATTGCCCTCTGTGAGCCAGCTCATGGCTTCGCTCATCGATGATGGCGACGAACCGTAATCACCGTAGGCATCATCGTCCACACTGTATGCATCTTCGTAGACAGGATCACTGTACGACGTTCGGTCGGGATTCTCCTGATTTCCTTCCTTGTCGACGACCATGTTGTTCCGGAAGGAATATGTGTATCTGTTTGCTGCAGTACCCTGCGTCAATGCGATGTCGTTGCCGGAAAAGTGCACCATGTCATTCGCCTCGAGATGTCCGATCCTGTTCCAGCAGGACTTTTCGCGGTCGTATGAGAAAACCAGCAGACCCATTTCGTTCTGATCGTTCGCCATCGCGATGAGAAGGCACGGATCATCCTGCTCCGGCGGAAAGTACGTCCCGATCTCAAACTTCATCCCTGGCTGGAAACCCTCCCCGGCGTAGAGGAAGTACTTGTCGAGATATCCTGTCAGGTCCTGTGATGCTCCCGACTTCGATTGATACAGGACCTCCATCGATGACGCGGGCTCTTCGATGTTCACACGTCCCAGCACATCCCCGTTCCGAGCCTTGATCTCGAACTGGCGTGATTCGGATACATCGGTGATCGAGAGCAACGAGTGCACGCCTGCGAGCAGGGCACCGTCAACAGGTTGCGGCGGCTTGTCGCCGCACCCGCAAACGAACAATGCGATGGCAATCGCGCTGGTGATGGCGGTCATTCTCATGTGGACCTCCTGGGCGTCAGTTGAAAGTGGCATCGAGCCGCTCCTCTGCAGGAGCTGACCATTCTCAACTGTCTTAGAGGCACAGAAGCATGCTGCTGAAATCCGCGCCAACAGCGCTACACGAACACAGCGTGTGCGGCACTTCGCGAGGTTCGCAATTGCTGTGAATCCACTGGGATTGTATCTCGTATACTGATGATCAACGCCACAGCGCGCGGAGGGGGACGGCGAGCACGCGCGGATCGCCGGTCGGCAAGGTGTCGGTGCCGTTGTGCATGATGACCCCACCCTGAAAATCGCGACCGCATGCATCGGCGAGGCGGGTGAGGCCGCGCCCGTCGCGTCCGCCGACGAGGGAGGATGCCTTGACCTCGATGCCCCAGACCTTCCGGCCGCGCGTGATGACGATGTCGACCTCGACCTGATCCTTGTCGCGATAGTGCCAGAACCGGAGATCGGGATCGGTCCAAGACGCCAGCGCCGCACACGCCGATGCGACCTGGTCCGCGGCTCGGGATATCCACCGCGCACCAGCCTGTCTTCGATCGGCATGCCGTCGTCGACCGCCCGCCCGATGCGCGGCTTCAACCCGCCACCGAGCAATGCACGCAGGAAGTCGCCCGCACCGTCTTCGCATTCCGCTTCTGTGAGTGGATGCATGCGGATGATCTCCATGCGTCCGGCCAGGGACTCGCTTACACTCGGCAGCATGAGCAGGTTTGCCGAAGCCGTCAGTAGGAAGCGTCCTGCGACGCGACGTCTGTCAACCGCCCGCTTGATCTCGCGCAGCAGCACTGGTGCGCGGTTTTCACATCGTCAGGGCGTCATGGTGAAGTAGCCACCTTGCACGGTCACACCGCACACAGTCACCGTGATGTCGCCCGAGCGGTTCCCGTAGATCTTGATGCTCGTGTCGGTAAAGTCGAGAACATTGGTTGCCGGCTGTCCCCCGAGCATCACCATGGTGCCCGGCCAGAACCCCTGCCCGAAATGATCGCCGGTGATCGTGATGACAGTATTCAGTTTGCCGGCCAGGGGAGAGACATCCGTGATCCTGACACTGTCTTGCGTGAACATGGGCCCCATGACAATGTCATTGCTCCCAAGTATGTCGAGGGTTATTTGCCCCGAGACACAATCATTCGGGACACGTGCAATGATTGTCGAATCGTTCCACCCGGGAGCATTCGGCGGCATGTCAGGTGAAAGGTGACCGTTGAAGCGCACATACAGCACCTTGTGCAGACTCGTCCCGCGAATCGTGACGACATCCTGCCAGTGACCATGCAAGGGCGTCACACTCGTGATCGCCACCGGTGCCTGCACGGAAAGGTACCGTCGTACGCTCTCAGCCTTTTCCCGTCGCACGATCAGATACCCGCTCTTCGCATACGTCGGGATCCTCACAAGAATGGTCGAATCCGTCCACTCCGAAATGTCATGCAACACCATGGTTCCCAGTGTCACGACACACTTCGACTTGTCGGTCCCGAAGTCCCTGCCCCTTATCAGCAGCATGCTGTCTGGCTGCACGGTCGACGGCGTGAGCGACGTAATCACGGGCCGCGCACTGTTGATGCGGATCCACCGGAAATCAACGAACTGGTAATTGTTGTTTTTCTTTGCGAGGAGGAGGAATCCATATTCCGATTCGCCCTGATGCAGCAGGGTGTTGCCATTGGGCAGGCTGCGCATGTTCAGACTCTGATCCCAGCAGAAGTAACCGAGTGAATCCCGTCGGACCCCTGTCGGAATGAAATTCGGTACGAGGGTATCGGCGAACACCTTGATCCCGCTGATGATTGGAATATTGTCGTACGTCTTCATTTCGATGGTCGGTAACGCGTGCGGTGCGACGGTGCCGATCGTGCCGGCTTCGAACTCCGCCCAGCGTGGCGCGATCTTGTCCCAGTCGATCAGCGCGGTCTTGGCCATGTACCCAATGTTCGTGAAGACGATGTTGTGCGCATCGGCCGCATTCAGCTTCGAATTGTACGGCTCAAAATACCCGTTGCGCAGCACGACGCTGCGTTCCTGCCCAGGGAAGTTCGGATCCGCCACGATCACCGTACTGTCGGTCGTGTTCACCTTGAACGCCACGATCGCATGCCCGCCATCCTTGCCGCTCACACGCAGATACTGCGGCTCGCCCGTCAGCACCATCGCGGCGAGCAACGCCTTGAACCCCAGCGTGTGGTAGGCCGAATCGCCAAGCGTCTTGAACCGGTCCCGCAGCCAACTGTCCCAGTTCAGGTCTTCCTGAATCACCGACGCCAGCTTGTAGCCGCGCGGATTGTCGCACCATAGCGAATCCTTCTCGCGGTTGACGCGGTCGTACCGGTGATACAACGGCGCTGCACCCGCCAGCCGCTTCTCGTAGTAGTACCACATCGAGGTGATCGACTGCCCGGCACAATGCCCGCCCGGAGAGATGTAGGACCCGTAGTTCGGAAATTCCCAGTCGTCCTGCTTGACGGCGTAGCCCGTGCTCACGGTCTGTGTCTGACTGAGGAAGCTGGACTTCACCGAAGCGACGAACATGCTCCCGACCGCACCCGTCCAGTCCGTGACCGACGGTGGCGCACCGCCATCCACCTTGCGGAAGTCGCCCGCGCCGCCGACGCTTCCGCACAGGCCCTGCGTGCCGCTCACGACCGCGGGACCGAAGTGCCGCGTGCCGACCGTGATCCCTGTGCTGTCCTCTTCGAGCAGCAGCAATCCCTCGATCGCCCCGGTCCGCTCGTTGAAGAAGAAGCCCATCGCGAACTCGTCGCTGGGGATCGTGCAGGGAATGCGGATCTCGATCACCTCGTCTGCATATCCGCCGCCGTTGCGGATCTGGATCATCGGCGTGATCACGCGCACCCCGGCGCCGAGCGCGTGCGAGGGGATGTCGGCATACGAGACCGCATAGTCTCGCGGCTCTGCATGCGCACCGGCTGGGACGCGCAGCTCCACACCATGCACGCGCGACGCGGGCGCATCGACAACAACCGAGCGGCCGCCGACGGGCACCGCGTAGCTGCCGACCGCGATGCTGCGTCCGACACGAAGCTTCATGCCGGCGGGTTCGCGCGCGAGCAGGAACGTGAGCCGGTCGCCGCCGCGCGGCGCAACATCCGCGAGCGTGTCGGGCTGGTGACCGGACGCGTAGCCGATGAAGGTCCACGTCTCGGCTGCTGATCGTGCCAGCACGGACGCATCTCGTGCGCCCAGCACACCGGCGAGCCGCAGCACACGGGTCGTGCCCGTCGCGGCACCGCGCTTGAGCACCTTGCGCAATGCCTGTCCCGATGCGCTCGATGCAGTCACCATGTACATGCCGGCGGGGAAACCGTCGGCCTCGAGTTCGAAGCGCGCCGTGCCGGGAGGCAGCTCGCCGCTCCACGCCGCGAGGCAGCGTCCGTCGAGCGCGAACACACGCAGGTGCACGTCCTCGCGCACGGCACCCGACACCTCAAACGCGGTGCGTGCGTCGAACACGGTGGGCGTGGGAATGCCGACGAGCAGCGTTGCCGCACGTTCGGGCACGAGCGCAACGCCGGAGAGTGTGCCGAGGTCGAACCGCGCCGACGCGATGATCGTCGTGTCGCGGCCCGTGCCCTGGTGCACAACGTAGATACTGTCGAGGGTGAGTGCCGTACTGCCGGGAGTCTCGATCGCCTCGAAGGTGACGATCGACTGTGCAGCGGCGGAAACGGTGAGGATGACGGCGAGGAGGCTTCCGATCACCAGGTGCGTCTTCATACGAGACCTCGTAGAATGTGCGTCAATGGCAGATCCGCATCTGCCGAAGTACTGTGTGAATGTTACCGCGAAACTACCCTTCCTCCCTCCGACATGCAATCATGCCATCCGGTCCATGACGATCGCATGCAGAGTCTCGAGCGGGATCGGTAGATTGCGGAACTCTCTCTGCCAGTTGTCGCGCCGACACTATGCGTACGCTTCATCTTTCGTTTCATGACGACATGCCCCATGTGTGGGGTGAGCTGTCGGATGCACAGCCGAAACGCCGCACATCGGGAGCCGTCGCGTGGCATCCGCGCGCGGCCCGCACGCGGGATCTGGCCGATGCCATCGAATCCCTCGGCCTCGCGGTGCACAGTCCCGGGGCGAAGCGGCAGCCGACGATCGTCTGGCTTCCCGCTGCCGGCGACGTTCCTGTGCCGTCGACGCCGCTGCTGAACGGCAGCATCGATCGCCGACGACGCATCACCCTCGCACCGTTCCGCGTCGAGACGCTTCCGCTGGAGCTCGACGACGTGCTCGTGCTGGCGGCGGCACTCGCTGCAGACGACCAGGCAGCACGAGCGTTCGCGCCGAGTCCATCCTTCCAATGGACCGACAGGTTCATCCGCATGATCATGGGCGTGGTCGCACGCGAGCAGATTCTTCCGGGATTGCAGCGCGGTGTGAAGGGATGGGAATCGTGCTGGCTGCCCTACCCGGATGAGGAAACCCAGGCAGCGCTCGTGGCGCATGCCGAACGCATGCCGGCAGTGTGTCGATGCATGACACCGCCAGCGGAAGCCGCTCCCACGATCGCACCGGCGGCGATGTGCCGCAGACTCGAGCAGCGCTTCACGGACAGGATTGTCCGATGGTCGCTCGAACAGCTCGATCGACCGCATCCCGCGTCGGGCAGACATGCCAGCATCCACGACGCGTGGCTCGCATCGCTGGCGGCCGCACCCGCCGTTGCATGGCCGGTGGAACAGGACCTTGTCGCCTTCGACACGCAGCTGCGGCAGTGGGCACGACGGGTGCACCTGCTCGCCCGGTCGCCGCACGCGTTCTGCCTTCGCGTGGCCGAGCCGGAACCGGGGCGCACAACGTCGCAGTGGACCATCGATTACCTGCTCCGTTCGAAATCCGACCCGAGTCTGTTGCTGCCGCTCGATGTCGTGTGGAACCAGAAGTCGATGCCCGCCGACATGCGCGCACACTTCGGAGGCGATGGTCTTGAATTTGCCCTGCTCGCACTCGGACAGGCAGCGGCGCTCTCGCCACCGATCGCGCGCAGTCTCGAATCGCCGCACCCCGCATGCGCCACCTGCGACGGCGATGCGCTGCTGCGATTCCTGACCGTCGAGGCCGATGTGCTCAGGCAGGCCGGCTTCGATGTGCGCGTGCCCGCGTGGTGGACGCAGCGGACGCGGACGCGGCAGTCCATCAGCCTGACCGTGCGCGCGACGACACCGCAGATGGATGCCGCGCGCGGTGTGTCGCTCGATCTCGCACATTCGTTCGACCTCGGCGTCGCGCTCGACGGCGATGAGGTGTCGCTCGAGGAACTCCGCAGGCTCGCCCGGCACAAGTCGTCGATCGTGGAGTTCCGCGGTAAATGGACGGTTGTGGATCATGAGGCGATCGCCCGCGCGGTGCGCACGGTCGAGCGGCAGATGAACGGAACGCTGAGCGGTCGCGAACTCGTGCACATGGCGCTCGGGGCCGAACGTAGGATCGGTGATCTCGCAATCGGCACCGTGTCGGTGACGGGGTGGCTCGGAGAGTTGATCGAGGGATTGAAGAACCGCGAGGAGTGGAGCCTGCTTCCGCAGCCCGAGCGGTTCAACGGCACGCTCCGGCCCTACCAGCTGCGGGGATTCGCATGGCTGGCATTTCTCAGGCGCTGGCATCTTGGCGGCTGCCTGGCCGATGACATGGGACTCGGCAAGACCGTGCAGACGCTCGCCTTCATGCTGCATGAACGCAACGCCGGTGACCAGCGTCCCGTCCTGCTCGTCTGCCCCACCTCCGTCATGAACAACTGGTCCCGCGAGGCGGCGGTCTTCACGCCCGACCTTCCGGTGCTCGTGCATCACGGCTCGACGCGCATGAAACGCGACGGCTTCCTCGCCGAGGTGGAGCGTCATGCCATCGTGGTCTGCAGTTATGGCTTGCTGCAACGCGACATCGACTTCCTCTCACAGGTCGACTGGGCTGGCGCCATCTTCGACGAAGCGCAGTTCATCAAGAATCCCGACACACGGCAGGCGAAGGCGGCCCGCGCCATCCGTGCCGGCTACCGGTTCGCGCTGACCGGCACGCCGGTCGAGAATCACGTCGGCGATCTGTGGTCGGTGATGGATCTGCTGAATCCCGGTCTGCTCGGAACGCGCAGTGGATTTCGCACGAGCTTTCTGCGGCCGATTCACATGTATGGCGACGCTGCGCGTGCCGAGCGGCTGAAATCGTTGACCGCACCCTTCATTCTTCGCCGCATGAAGACCGACCGGTCGATCATCAGCGATCTGCCCGACAAGCTGGAAGCCATCGAGTACTGCTCGCTCACCCGCGAACAGGCCTCGCTCTACCAGGCCGTGCTCGACAAGATGGAGCGGCAGATTGCGCAGAGCTCGGGCATGGAGCGGCGCGGCATCGTGCTCGCCACCCTGCTGCGACTCAAGCAGATCTGCAACCATCCCGCCCTGTTTCTCGGCGACGGCTCGCAGCTGGAGGGACGTTCGGGCAAGCTCGCTCGCCTCGAGGAGATGCTCACCGACATTCGCGCGCGGGGCGAACGCACGCTCGTGTTCACGCAGTTCGCGGAGATGGGCGGTGCGCTGCAGTCGTGGGTGCGCACGCGCTTCCGCGAGGAGGTGTTCTTCCTGCACGGTGCCACGCCGCGCGCGCAGCGCGATGACATGGTGCAACGCTTCCAGCATGACGCACACGCCCCGCATGTGTTCGTGCTCTCGCTCAAGGCGGGGGGCACGGGACTCACGCTTACGCGCGCAAACCACGTCGTGCATTTCGATCGCTGGTGGAATCCCGCCGTCGAAACCCAGGCCACCGATCGAGCCTTCCGCATCGGACAGACGCGCGATGTCTACGTACGCACCTGCGTCGTGGCCGGTACGCTCGAAGACCGCATCCATGCCATGATCGAGAGCAAGCGCGCCATCGCCGCATCGGTCGTCGGCACCGGCGAACAATGGTTGACCGAACTCTCGAACGACGAACTCTTCTCCCTGTTCCGACTCGGAGACGATGCCACAGGAGGCGACGAATGACTCGCAAGCGATACTCCTACGACGCGGACTTCTGGCACTACACACCGAAACCGGCGCGCGAAGTCACCGGCGGACTCCGCGCACGCGCGCAGAAGGGTTCCTTTACAAAAACATGGTGGGGCAGGGAGTGGATTGACGCACTCGAGCGCACCGGCATCGGGGCCCGCCTTTCGCGCGGCCGCGCCTATGCGCGCAAGGGTCAGGTGGCCGACCTGCGCTTCGACGGCGGCGAGGTGCACGCCACCGTGCAGGGCTCGCAACGCACGCCCTACCGCATCACCATCCGTCTCGCACCGTGGCGGGCAGGCGACGTCGACCGCGTCTGCACGGCGCTTCGAGACGTGCCCCTGCTCTCCGCCCGGCTGGTCGCCCACGACATGCCGATGGAGATCATCGCACTCTGCGTCGATCTCGGGGTGCCGCTCTTTCCCGGCAGAGGCAACGATCTGAAGACGAGCTGTTCGTGCCCGGATTGGTCGAATCCCTGCAAGCACATCGCCGCGGTGCATTACCTGCTGGCAGAGGCACTCGATGAGGATCCCTTTCTCCTCTTCGAGATGCGCGGTCTTGCGCGCGATACCCTCTTTGCGCAACTCCGTGCGGAAGTCGATGCAGCAGCCGAACCTATTGCGGCAGACGACCCGCCCTGTCCCCTGCCCCACACACCCGTTGCATTCTGGTCGGACGTCGACGCGGAGCAGCTGCCGCCGCAGCCGCCCATACCCTCGCCGCCGGCCGTTACAGCGGCGCTGCCGCTCCGGCTCGGGGCGCTTCCCTTCTGGCGCAGCCTCATACCCTTTCAGACTGCGATGTCCGAATACTATCACACCGCCTCCGAGATCACCCTGCTCAGTCTCGCCGACGACGAGGCCGGAGAGGAGGACTGATGGACATGCTGCTCGTGCTGATCGGCGCGCTCACCGGAGGATCTTCTCCATCGCCTTCCCCCTGGCGAGTTCGTCGATGAGTTTGTCCATGTAGCGGATCTTCTGCATGAGAGGATCTTCGATGGTCTCGACGCGGATGCCGCAGACCACCCCCGTGATGTGCGCACAGTTGGGATGCATCTGCGGCGCCCGGGCGAAGAAGGTCTCGAGGTCGCTTCCCCCGTCGATCTGCTGCTGCAGCCCGTCGCGGGTGTACCCGGTCAACCAGCAGATGACCGTGTCCACTTCCTCCTTCGTGCGATTCTTCCGCTCGGCCTTCTGTACGTAGAGGGGATAGACGCTCGCGAACTTCATCGCAAACACACGATTCACGGCCATGGTCACTGCTCCTTGAACGTGATGTCGGAGCCGTAGCGCCGGTGCACCCCGGCGATGGAGTTGATCACGAGGCGTTCGAGCACCGACATGTCCAGATCGGCGAGACGTTTGAAGTAGAGACAGGACTTGCCCATGCGGTGCGGACCCAGCTGCGCACGCAGCGACGCCTGCTCGTCGTCATCGGCGAGCAGATACACGACCATCTCACGCGCGCGAACCGCGAATCCCACCACGGGCATCTCGCCCGAACGCCCACTCTCGTAGGCGTAGCGGTAGAGACCGTATCCAACGATGCTAGGTCCCCACATCTTCGGGGTCTTGCGGGTGACCCGCTTCAACATCGCCATCAGCGCCTTGCAGTCCGCACGCTGCTGCTCGTTTGCGCGTGAGACGATGTACTCGTCGACACTCTCGCCGGTGGGTTTTGTCTTGTTCTCGGCCATGGAGACACTCCTTTCGTGCATGAGACACCGTGTGTGATGCAGCGGATCAACCTCGCACATCGTCTGCACGAATGCAAGACCGCAGGCAGCAGCGGTGCATGAGATTGCAGCAGCGGTGCATGAGATTTCGGCGAGTATTGTTTTTCTCTTGACATTGATGCGGAGCTGGGGATACCTTTCGCCATTCCAATTAGGATTTTCTACGTCCTGTTTCGGCGGGGAACGTACGCTGCTCGTTGAACCCGCATGACACGATGCGGCTGATGAGCGGGTCGGGAGTTTGCCGCACAAGCGCCTGCCGGTTGCGATCTGGACATTCATCGCTCTCACAATCCTCACCAAGGAGATCTGGCATGTACAGAACGATACACACCAGTCGCATGACGCTTCGAGGTCACCAGCACCACATGCGCATGCGCCTCATGCTGACGTCGCTGTGGCTGCTCGTCCTCATGCATGCAGCACCGGCACAGACCGGCGCGCCGGTCGACGCGCAGCAGATCGAGTATTATCGCGACTACGCGGTCATCACCACGACCTGCCAGACATGGGATGACGCGCAAGCACTCGTCGCGCGCATCACCGAGCGCGGTGGTACCGTGTCGATCATGCTGTCGCCACAGCGCTTCCTCGGGTGGGTGCCGGAGAGCGCCAGACGCGCGGTCGAACAGCTCGACCGCATCGCACAGGTCAATCCCTCGACCAGCATGAGCAAGCAGGTTCCTGTCGGACCCTATGCCGATGACGAGCGGGCTGGACTCGAGCATTTTCTCGCAGCCAAGGCAGGCCTGCTCGGGCAACCGCGGCAGAACCAGGCAGCGACTTCCCAGGTCTCGTGCCTGGCTCCCACCGACGAGCGCGCACTCCCGAACATGCTCGGGGTGCTCGGTCGCATGTCCGACAGCGTCGCACGCGCGGAGCAAGTTCCGACCGATGTGTGGCAGGGGCGGATGCGTGACAGCGTGCAATCGTTGCTCGGCATTCCACGCGGAGTGCTCTACGGCATCATCAATGCGGAAGTGTTTCTGCTCGAAAGCACGGGCGCAGGCGCAACAGACAATTGGACCGTGGCGCAGGAGATGGGGTACATTTCCCAGATCTTCCGCGGCTTCGATTTCCTCTCTCGCGGTGCTGCAATCTATGGCAGGTCCCTGACATTCCGTTGCACGTTCTACCG
This sequence comes from Bacteroidota bacterium, assembly GCA_023432805.1. Lineage (GTDB taxonomy): Bacteria > Bacteroidota > Ignavibacteria > SZUA-365 > SZUA-365 > JAEYUG01. The sequence goes on from JAEYUG010000029.1 coordinate 13,419, forward strand.
CCCGTCCACGACCACCGTCGTCCGTGTCACTGGAGAGCCGATCAACTTCGTGCAGGCCAACGACTGGCAGCTTGTCAGGCAGGTCATGCGCAATCTCGGCTATGAAAATCCGTTCGGCGACCCGGGCTGGGGCTGGGTTGGGACGATCCTGACGCTCGGTGCGTGCATTCCATGCGACCTCGCCGCGGCATGGGGGGTCATCCCGGATGGGACCGAGAAGGAATTCGTTCGTGTGATGAAGTGGAATGACCGCCGTTCGGAGGAACTGCGGGTCGATCAGACCATCAGTCTCTTCGTCAAGCTCGTGCCACCGGGTCGCACGCATCGCGCCTATGCACGAGCCGCGGGCACGGGGTATGTCGGCGGACAGCTCGTCGTTCCCGAACTCGGTTTGCGCCTCGACCTCCCGAACATTGTCATCGGTCCCTACACGATGCTGAGCACGGAGGAAACCGCACCGGTCATCGCACACGAGGTGTCGCATCTCTTTGGTGCACCCGACGAGTACCGTGAAACAGCGGGAGACATGGACTGTCCCCAGGCTGGCTACAATTTCCGGGGAGCCGTCAATCACAACTGCGAAGTCACGAACCGCACCTCGGTGCGCGCACTGATGCGCAACAACACCGAGTTCAACATCACGAACATGGAGTTCAGCTCGGCAACGCCCGTGCATGTCGGGTGGACGCCGGGACCCGCGCGCACCATCCGCTTCCGCACCGTGCCTGCGGGCATCCCCATCACCATGCCGCTCTGGTTCGAATCGGGAGAGACCTTCTCCAATCAGCGCGACCTGTTTCTCGGCGTCGGATACACGATTCCCAACGTAAGCGTGCCGGCCTTCTTCGACGTCGCGGGCACGCGCTACTACTTCGACGCGTGGTATGAGAACGTGCGTCCCTCCGGAGCGAGCACCCGCACGATCTACGGTGCGACACGCTCGATACGCATTGACAATACCATCAACGAATACGTCGCCCAGTACACGACCACGGGAGGCGGCATCACGACCGCGAACGGCACGCTCGAGGCACGCTTCGGCATGCAGGGCGTCGTATCGGGATCGCAGGGTCGCCTGCGCCTGCCCGGCATCGTGCTCGTCTGGCGCAGCACCCTGACATCGGGCGGAAGCTACGTCGTACAGCAGTTCACCGGTGGGGCGTGGAACGACATCCCCAACGGATCATACATCATCGGGGTGTCGTCGCCCGGTTACTATTATGCCAACCTCTCTTCGCTGACGACGGGAGCGAACACCCCTTATCGACTGCGCGTGATTCCGGTGTCGCAGGCCGGTGCGCGCGGCACGCCTTCGAACGAGGTCACGATCACCACACGCGCCAACGGCATCGACTCGTACGCATACGATGCCAACGAGCCGAATGACGTCCCCTCGTCAGCAACCGCGATCAGTTTCAACGCGGCGACAGACTCGTCGAAGACCGTGAACGCTGCCATCACCTACCTCCCGCAGGAGGAATTCGGGTTCTACTTCGATGCCGATCACTATGCAGTCAACGCCTCCGCGATCGGGTCGTACTCGCTGCGCGTGACCATCACAACGCGGCAGGGATCGGTATTCGAGCCGTACATCACGTTCCGCCCGACACCGGGCGCGACACCTGTTGAGGCCCGACGCGCCTTCGGCGGTGGCTGGTACTTCGATGTCACGCGCGACGGAACGACCACGTTCACCGTCACGTCACGACGGGCAAGCTCCGACCTGATCGATCTGAACACGTCGGTGGGCAACTGGGGCGAGTACGTCATCACCGTGCGCGCCGTGCCGCCCCTGCTGAGCGGTATCGATCGCATCTGTCCTGACTGCCGGTCGATCGGTCGCGTGCCGATGGGCGGCGGTCGCATCTATCCCTTCGGCACCGCCATCCCGCAACAGCGCATATTCACGCAGGCAGGACTGCCCGTGCCGACCTCGATGCCCTTCGGCTTTATCGCCGATGCGGATCCCGGCTTCCAGTTCACGGGATGGGAGGGGGATTTCGCGGGAACGAAAAATCCCGACACCCGCAGCCTCGATCCGAAGCTGATTCCCCCGGGCGACCTGCTGCTGCTCGCCAAGTTCACGCCGCTGCCACAGGGTCAGTACGAACTCGTCTACGAAATCCCCGAGGCATGGAAGTCCGTGCTCGGTGAATCACAACGCATCCGTGGCGGCATGGGCGAGGAGATCGACCTCGAACTCCCCGACGCCGCGATGAACGGATTCGACTTCCTCGGATGGGGCGGAACGCTCACCGCTGCCGACATCGTCTCGCCGTCCGAATGGAAGGTGAGTCCCAGAATCCGCGTCAAGCTCACGCGCCACCTGCTCGTCAAGCCGACCATCGTGCCACGCCCGTGCACGGGTTCGGGTCCCGTGGCCTTCACCCACACGCTGCTCGTCACCACGGCCGGCAGCGACAAGACGACACTCACCTACGGCATGCAGCCGAACGCGGGCGACGGCCTCGAAGCCGGGCAAAGCGAGCTGCCCCCGCTTCCCCCGACGCCGGTGCATGACGCACGCTTCCTCGGCATTGCCGGCGCCGCGCAGGGATCGCTCACCGACATTCGTGCGCTCAAGACATCCCACACCTACATCGGCAGCGTGCAGCCCGGAGACAACGGCAATCCCGTGCTCCTCAGCTGGGCACCGATTCCCTCGACGACACCGGGCATGTTCATGCTCACGATCGGCAACGACATGGTGAACATGCGCTCGACCACCTCGTATCGCGGGGACCTCGGATCGTCAAGCAGCTTCACCATCCGCGTCGAGCAGGATACCTGCCGCACGCTGCCGGCCGGCGAATTCACCGTCGCCGTGTCCGACGTCGACGCGAGCAACTTCCCCTTCGTGCGCGGACGCGTGTGCGTCACCGACAAGCAGGGCAACCCCATCATGACCGTGCGTCCCTCCGACGTCATGATGCTCGAGAAGAAGGGCGGCGAACGGGCGCCCGGCATTCTGCGCGATTTCCGTCCCGCCGACGACTGCTACGTGTTCGAGGGCTTCATCGACAACACGACGCCACAGGACGACAAGAACAAGACCCGCGGCATCATCATCGTTGTGGGACTCCAGAATCCCAATGGGCAGGATGACGGCGATGCGACCATCACGCTTCCGGTGCCCGACCCCGGTTCCGAAACCGGCAACGACAATGGGAAGCCCAACACGGCCTACGACGTGCAGTTCGGCTCTGGCTGGCAGCTGGTCTCGATGCCGATCATGCTCACCGACACACGCGTTGCCGCGGTGTTCGGCGACGGATCGGTGCGGAGTCCGCTCTACGGATTCGATCCCGCTCTCGGCTACCGCACCGCCGATGCCATGACCTTCGGCAAGGGCTACTGGCTGCGCTTCTCGGCCGGTGGCAGCCGCACGGTAAACGGACTCGAGCGTACGATCTTCGAAGTCAGCGGACTGCCCGGCGTCGGTCAGGCGGCGGCGAACGGATGGAATCTCATCGGCGGCATCTCCTACGACGTGCCACTCGCATCCATCACGCAGACGCCCTCGAACGCGATCATCTCGATCTTCGAATTCGACAACGGCTACAAGCCGCCGACGGTCACGCTCAAGCGCGGGAAGGGCTACTGGGTCAAGCTGCAGCCCTCGTCGACGCTCCGCCTCGTGCGCTCCTTCACAGGCGATGGCGGCTCCGCATCGAAGACCACCACCTTCTCGACCGAACACGAGCGCGTGCTCTCGACGCTGCCGCGTACGATCGGTTTGAGCGCCAGCGACGCGTCTGGTGCCGCAACCAGCCTCTTCCTCACCCCGCAGGCCGCCGTCGACCGGCTCGACGACGCGGCACGCCAGGCCGCGGAGCTTCCGCCGACACCACCGTCCACCGCCTTCGACGCCCGCTTCGCCGGCGATGTCGGCTTCGCTGCCGATCTCGGCACGACGCAGTTGCGTTTGCAGGGTACCGCGCCGTGGCGGCTCGACATCGCACCGTCGACCCTCGACGGTCGCATCGAACTGAGTCAAGTCGGGGGATCGCATCTCGGGTCCATCGACGTCCGCACAGGCGGCACCATCGTCATTCCGCAGCCTGCCGACGGAAGCTCCCTGGCCCGCGTGGTGCTGCATCGCGCCGCTGCCGCGGATCCCACCCCCACGGCGTTCGCACTCACGCAGAACTATCCGAATCCCTTCGCGGCCGGTGCTGCCGCCGCTTCCGCAACCGTCATCGGATACGACGTGGCCAGTGCTGCCACGGTCGAGCTTGTTGTCTACGACATGCTCGGTCGCGCGGTGCGCACGCTCGTCTCCAGCCTCGTCCCAGCCGGCCGGCACAGCACCCTGTGGAACGGCCTCGATGACGCGGGCCGCCCGGTTCCAGCCGGGACCTACATCTATGAACTGCGGGCTGCCGACACCAGGCTCGTCCGCCACCTGACCATCGTCCGTTGAGCCGAGGAGCCATGACCATGACACGACACATCCGTTTCACATCGCGCCTCCTCATCGCCGCCGCTGTGCTGCTGCTCCATCCCGCGACCGGCAGCGCGCAGTCACATGCCCGCCGGGCATCGCTGCAGATGATCGTCACCAACAACCACGGTCAGCAGGTGCTGCTGACCGCCGGACTCCATGAATCGGCGAGCGCCACGCTCGACGCGGGCCAGGGGGCGCCGGGACTGCCGCCCGTGGCCCCCCCCGCA